>CAIPYC010000022.1 GCA_903869185.1 uncultured cyanobacterium
AGCTGGTAGCAAAGTCTACTACTGCGTGTTGCATTGTCTTTAAGCGACCTGAAGCGTTATTAGACTTGATAATCTGTGCGCCAAGAGTCTCATTAGGGTCAGATTGACCACGCTGAATATCAGCAATTCCCATCAATTCATAGATTTGACCTTTAACTTGCTCCATTGCTTGATAGCATTGAGCCAAAGCCTGTGCAAAAGGAGTAATGTCTACAAGGTCAATCGCTCCCTTCATGCCTTGTTTCTCAGCAAAAGCCATCCAGTTTTGTACTGGAATCAGAGTATTGTTCTCACCTTCAGAGAATAGACGCTGTAACTCAGAGCTTGAAGCATCATATACGCCACGCACTTTAAGAGCGTTAATCAGTCCATCAATACGGTCACATAGAGTATCGAGTTCTCTAGCTTGGTCTTGATAGATTACAAAGTCAGGAATCGGCTCTAGTGAGTCTGTAGTCAAAGTTGAATACAACGGTTTGGGACAAGGCCAAAAGTTTTCTAAACCAAGAGGGTCATCACGCTCATCAATAATCTTGCCTAATGACTTGGAAATCCAAAAGACTTTACCTGTTTCTTTATCCCAAATCTCATAGACTAGAGCTTCATAGACTCCTACTTCACTCTTGTACGAATTTTTGTCATCTGCTGGTTTAGTATCAAGCGGAACTTTTCCACCGATTTCTTCACCAAATCGCTCAACAAGTGCAGGTCTAGACATATAGACTTTGCGCCAAACTGCTGTAACTTCTTCCCAAGTTCTTGCACCAGGACTATGACCAAATTCTTTCCAATGCACATAATCGACAGGAGCACATTCGTATTCGATGCGTTCAGGAGATTCAACGGCTTCACCTTCAGGTGTCTCTGCCTCATCTGCATCTTCGGTAATTTCGTAGCCATCGTCAGGTTCTTCACCTTCATCTGCTTCAAAATGAGGCTCATAGCGAACCCATGAAACGCCACGACCACCTAAAAGACGGTCAAGAACGGCATTATTCATTGCTGATTTGTAGTCACCATAATGCTCAATCTCGAACTCTAAAGCTCGTTCAAGCATCATTGACGCTACACGACCAATAGGGTCATTGTCTCTAAAGCGTCTGCTTACATCAGGTCTAGGTAATCTTGCAAAGATAGCTGGTTGAATAGTCTGAACATTAGACCAAAGGATGTTGAATCGAGCATTAGGATTACGGTCATAACGACTGTCATCCTTATATTTCTTAACGATTCGGTCAGCTCTAGCTTCCCATCTTTTATAAGTACGCTCATACGATGCTATGGTTTTGTACCAATCTTCGTATGTACGGTCTACTGTTGCTTTATCGTTTGCCATAGAATTGCCTTAAAAGATGGTTATTTTGGCGAAATGTTTGAAATATTTTACCCTTTTTCGCTAAATTCTACTATTAGTTTGTTTTGGTGATTGTTTCCACATATCGTTAAGACTTACATCAGTCTGACCAACATACAGTCCTTTCATTTCTTCCAATGGTGGAGGAGGAGGACTTGCCATCTGCATAATCTGACATCCGTAGGAGAATCCATCCCCATCGTGAGAAGCCCAATCATGCAAAGGAGCTGAACCGAATGTCTTGGTTATATCGCTATAAGCATAACTCCACGCTCTTAGACCATCTAATCCTACCTTGCAGTTAGTCTCATTAAACCGAACCCTTGAAATGATTACCCTTGCAGCATTGATACGGTCAGCTATGCTAGTTTGAGGCGTTATGTCGCATTTATCGTTTCCAAAAAACTTTAGGAATATCTCAATAGCCGATTCTTTAGCTGAGAATGTCTTGGTTCTAGCGTCATGAGGAAGCCAAATACATCCTAATGGATTGCGACTACCTGATAATTCGTACTTACATAGGCGTTTATGTATGCGTTCTGCCCATTCTTCAGCGTCTATTCCAAAGCCTGAATCGTAGTCAATGATGTTATAGCCACCAATAGTCGGCTGCCAAAACCACCAAGTAGCTGTATCTCTACGACCAATATCCACGCTTATCTGTATAGGCTGACCATTAGGGTCAAAGATTACATCATCGCTAATCTTTCCAGCTCGTTCACTTATCGTAATCTGTCTAGCTAGGATTGCGCCTAAGTTGGCAGCATCGAATGAACATAGATACTCCTGTTCAAACTTAGACCTACCGTAATCCTCACCAAAGTCTGCTATGTAGTTGTTTAGTTCAGCTTCTAGCTGTTCAGGTGAAAATATGCCTGTCTGAGTAGCATCTAGCACTTGAGCAAAGGCTTCAGGATTGTGTCTAGCAGCTTCTAATGTCGTATAAGCATGATTTCTGCCTCTAGGCGTTGTATTGAATATCTGCCATCCACCGTTTTCCATCAGAATCGGTCTGAGATATGCTCTAGTAGCTGGATTACTCAATGCCCATTCAGAGTACACAATGCCAGCAGGAGGCGAACCTACCAGCTTAGAAGGGTCATCTGAGCCTACCGCTTGAAATGATGAACCATTTTTGAAGATTATCTTCATTTCATCATTGCGAGTAGTCTTTCTCAGCTCTATAGGGAAAGCCTCATCTATACGCTTTTTACCAGTATGAGGATTGATAGCATCCCAAATAGCTTTACGAGCTTGAGAATACTCAGGAAGCATATACCAATACTGAGCTACCCTTCTGAATGCTGCAACTGCACAGAAGTGCAATCCAACTTCATCCTTACCGCTTCTTCGATGCCAAACCAATTCACAATGTTTGCCACCATTCTGCATATATCTCCATGCTGGAAGCTGGTAATCTCTAGGAATCCAGTTATTAGGCAGTCGGATAGTAGTCAAAAGTTTACTGTCTGTACGATGATTGGATTTTCTCTGTCTCCTACTACTTCAGTTCTTGCTAGTTTAGGAGCAGCAAATTCAGCTAATCTTGACAATATGTCTAATGCACCTTTAGGGTCAGCTTTAGCATCTTCTGTACCTGTTGCTACTTGAGAAAGCCATATAGCAACATTATCAGCATTGTCATCCAATAGGTGTTTAACGGTGTCTCTAAACTCTTGGGTAATCTTGTTAGGTGAGCCTTTAGGTCTACCTTTACCAGCGTTTCCCCTATTTTTGCCTATTTTAGGCTTTGTCGTATTAGTCATATCCGTCAAGTAGTTGATTTCTATGGATTTTATTCTAGCACCAATTATTCTTTAGGTGTAGACCACTTTAATTCACCAACAGGACTTATAAATGGGCTTTGACCTTGTTGTTGTCTATATTGAGCAAATGCTTCTGCTTTCTTATATATATCTTCTGTAGGTTGTTTATTAGCTAATAAATGAGCTACTTCAGCTTGATTAAGAGTTGGCACTAATAATGGATAAGAACCATTGTCATTGCTTGCGGATAACTCTGTAGAAACGCCACCAGCTTGATTAGGTAATGCTCCCATCCAGCCTGTGCCTTTTGGCATTGATACATCATTTACATTCTCAACATGACGAAATCCATACGGTGCTATACCTTTAAGCGCACCAGCTAATGCTAATGGGTCAAGTTTTCCGTAATCAGCCATTATGCTATATCAGGGTCTTTAATCTTGTTCATAGCTGTCAGTAATGCAGCTTTACGCTTCATGCGCTGATTCTCTTTAATTTGTAGCACATTGTTTTTATTAGCTACATTGAGTTCAGGTTTCTTAGTGTCTTTATGGCTTACTAATGCAGGAAGATTTGCAGCCATTATTCTTTCTCCTTTACATATTTGTCGTAAGTAGCTTCTAATTTAGCTTTTCGGCTGCCTTTAGCATATTCACGCTCTGTATTAAGAGCAATAGCTAGTGCCTGTTTTTTGCCTTTGCCACTTTTGACTTCGGCTTTATAGTTAGTTCCGACTGATTGTGCGCTTCCGCTTTTATCGAGTGGCATATCTATTCCTTAATTAGAGTAAACACGCTCCAATAAGGATAAGCCTCAAAGAAGTTAGCTTCTACTTCTGCTGTTGGCTTAAACTCAGAGCGCACAAAATTATTATAACTCTGAACATCAAATAGTAAATTACCTTTTTTAAATAATTTAGACCAATATTCAATTCTTTGAATGTTTACATGAGTAGGGTCTCCCATGTACATTTCTTTGGTTTCACCGTCTCTGATAGCGTCTAAGCATAGGAACATTTTGCCTTTTGGCTTCAATATACGCTCAAACTCACTCACTATATCTTCCATGAGTTCTTCAGGAATATGCTCTAACACTTGAGCAGAATGGACTAAATCGACAGAATTATCAGGTAAGGGGATATTAGTAAGAGAACCGCAAATAAGTTCATCGTTGTCAAAGTGTTCTGTTCCTAGCTCAATCATGTATGCCGATAAGTCCATACCTATCGTTTTAAATCCTAGCTTTTTAAAGCCAGTTAGTATTGAGCCACAAGCACATCCACCATCAAATACAACTGAACCTACTGGTAAACCCTTAGATACCATTTTAGCGTATTCTTCTTGCCAATAACCATGACCTAAGTAATCAAGGTTGGCATCTTTATGCTCTGCATAATATTGCTCATCATACTCAAGAGCAGATAAGCCTACGAGCTGCATTATTTAAGAAAGCGTAGTTTGTATAGAGTTGAATCTATGAGTTGCTGAATTTCAGCTACGATATTGACCAATTCTTGCTCTTTTGGCAGGTCTTTATTGGCTTCATCTACAAAAGTCTTTAATGACTCTAGGTACTTTAAAGGGTCTTTAGGAAGATGATAGGTACTAGGAAACGACTTTAACTGCTCGTATCTGCCCATATATGCTTCAGCGTAATCATCTGCAAGCTCTATGATAGATTCATAGAAATTGCCCAAAGCCTTATGCTGTGAGTAAGAATTAGTGGATAAATGAAAGAAGTGAGTATTTGTACCGCTATGAAATAGGGTAGCAACAAACATAGCAACATTTTCATTCATATCACTTCCTTTTAATATAAAATTAACATAGCCAAAATACTCCTTCACAAGCAGTTTGGCTAAAAGCCCTTATTGAGTTAGTCGCTCTTTAAGGGCTTTGCTTTTCGTCAATTATATCAATATAAACCAAACATCCACCACCTTTTTTAATCTCTCCACGATGCACAATTAATACATCTATTTGCTCGTCATTATCAAATACTCCAGCATCAGCTAAAGCATCCCATAAAGCCTTTATTCGGTTATCTATATCTTGTTTTCTACGGTCTCTAGGATATAAAGTGACCTGAAACTCTAGTCTTGCAGCTCCTAGCTTGGGTACTGCGTATTCAGCTACATAATCTGATACTTGTTGCTTAAAGGCTACTCCAGCTTTAGATACATACCTTCTATGACCATGTGTTCCCCAATAATGGTTTATTGAGGGAGGAAGTGGAAGGTTAAGAACTAGCATTTAATCTATCTTCCACCTTTTGCAACAACTCCTCGAAAGATACGGCATATTCACGCATAAACCGCTTTGTTCCGTACCCATGTACGCCTGTATTTCCTCGATGATGCTCGGTACATAAAGGTAAGCAGGGACTGAGGCTACGCTTATTACCGTATCTTCGGACATGGTGCAGCTCAACTCCTTGTCCTTCTGTGTCGTATCCAAGATGGGCGCACAACACGCAGCCCAATCTAGCCAATTTAGCATAATGTTCTTTCTTTGATTTAGTCATGTAGTGCGTCTTGAGGAATCCAATATTGCTTTTCTCTACCTTCTTTTTTGGAATACAGCCATTCAGGATGTAATTTAGCTTCTTTAGCTGTATACCATCCTCTGATTTTATATGTTCCGTTAGCTCCTGTAAGTAGATAAAACTGTTTATCTTCAGGGTCATTAGGCTTTATATGCAAATCTCCATTGGCATAAGGAGTTGTTCTTATCTCAAAATCTCCTACATCAGGAGTATTTTTAGCTCCCTTCCACCAATACAGGTTCAGGTGTTTAGCAAAGGCAGCTTCAGCTAATGCACCGCCTATCATTCTTTGCCAAAAGTCATCGACCTTTTCACCTGAAACGCTGTATGTCTCCTTGTTTTGAATATTTTGTACAGCTCTTTGGCATCCTACAAAAGCAGCCATTTGGATTTCAGAAGGACTAAGAACTATGTCAGTCATTTTTTATTTCTTATCATGTTCTCTAATAAATTGTTCAATCTTCCTGAACTTCTTTAAATAGCTCTGAAAACGATTTGGTATTGGAGTAGTTGCTTTAGCCATGTAAAACTCGTAAATATCTTGTTCTGGAATCATTTCTCTTGTGCCTTTCTTTCCCATCGCCATTTACGGACATAACCATCTACCCATTGGAAATACAACATTACTAAAGCACCCAATATTAAAAATACCATTAACGCAGTAAACGCTATTAAGTTCCAATTCATTTCTCTTGTGCCTTTCTTATCTAATCTTATAATCAATTTTGTTGCATTTAGGGCATTGCACAGTCATTTTTGGTGGAATACAAGCCAAGACAGCATAGGGCTGCGGATAAAACATTTCTATTTGGCAATCATCGCAAAGCACTCCAGCCATTGACAATTCAATTTTTGGTTGTTGGTAAGTATTGTTGTGTTCACTAATTGTTTTCATTTCTCTTGTGCCTTATCCAATGGTTGTCCTAAATCACAAAAATAATCAGCCCTACAAAGCCTGTCATGTCCTTCAAAAAAATCATCCATCATTGGCGGTAGTTTTATTCCACAATTACCTTTCCAGTCATTTGGCGCTGGAAACGCATCAAAATACAAACAGTTTTTACAAAGTGTGCTTTTCATTTCTCTTGTGCCTTTCTTAGTATTGCTCTAGCAAATTCGTATTTCCATTGTGCAATGCCTTCATATTCAACACTTTTAGCAACTTCTCTTATTTCCTCATCCGTTAGTTCTAATTTCCCGTTCGGTAAAGTTTCGTCATTTTTGCTTAATATTTCAGCATAATTGCCCGATAGGGAAATTTCTTTTACTGGATGGGTATAGAGTGGAATACTAGCCACATCAGTTTTAGTCAAACTAACTCTGACATCCGTAAACTTTTGACCAATAAGGTCTACTCCCAAAACAGAAATCCACGCTACTGGTTCATTGTTCATTGCAATACTCTTGGTGATGGTGGAGAAGGAGGAGACATAGGAACTGTATAGCTAGGCGTTCCAATCGCATAACCTGAAGGCGTTACGACTTGGTTTGGATAGACAGTAATGTTCTGTACAGGATAACCAGCATTATTAATGACAGTAGCTTGATTACCTTGTACCTGTATGACTCCAGCTTGATAGCCTTGAGGAGTTGATATTACATAAGTTTGCGCTTGTGCAGTACCAACAAAAGCCAATAAAATCAATAGTTTAGAATGGAACATCATCAATAAACTCCTTAGAAACTTGTTGAGTAGGAATAGCTTTATCTTCAGGTGGATTTAAGTAAGCTAGTAGACCGCCTTCTTTTATTGCATATAAAGGCAATATTTCCAGTTTAAGCATCAATCCATGCTTGGTTTCCATGATTACGCCAATCGACTGATAACGCTTTTTAATTGCTCCTTCTTTGTCTTGGTACTCTGAAACTGCTGCTTTTACAAAATGAGTGATAGCCATTATTGATTCTCCATTAATTTAACTTCTGTAGATACTTCTTCTAAAAACTGATTAATTTCTGCTTCCATGTATAGGATAAATTCAGGGTCTCTACGCACATTCACAATCAAAAGCTGACTGCGTTCAGGCATACGAGGGTCAAAAGATACAAAGTCGCACCATTTCGCTCCAGTTACCGCCATTTGAGCTTGCATCTGAATAAAGTATTTTTTAGGTGGCTCTTGAGCTTTAAAGTATTCCCAATGCGTAGCAGAGTTAGGACATTTAATCTCTAAAAGTCCATCAGCTCCTACTAATCCATCAGGTGAGCATCCAAATCCTTGAATCTTAGGATGGTCAATAAATGGCACTTGGTCTACAAAGTTATTGGTATTGACTTCATAAGCTACCCTTGCTTGAGGCTCTGTAGCTGTTCCCCATTCCATAGCAGCATTGGTATATGATGGTTCTATGGTCTTTGTAGTTTGCTGCAAGGCAAGCTCAATCAGATAGTTTTGTCTACTAACTGAAGTACCTGTCTTTGTCTTTGCGAGTATGTCGGCTACCCTAGAAGCTGTTACTTTGCCTCTACGGAGTTCATGCCATTCAGGAGTTCCCTGTTCAATCATGCAAATTCTCCTTTTTTCAAGTCTTTAGCGTTAGCAATTAACTGAACTGCGTTTTTGTCTTTAGATAAAGCGTTATAAGCCTTACCATATACATCTTTTAGCTCATCAATGGTTTTGCATTGATTAATGGTATCTGTCCATTCTTTAGCTGCCAAACTTAAATCTACTGGTTCTTCAGAAGGCAAATCCTCACCGCTATATATGTATAAAGCCAAACCGAACATTGCCAAATTTTTTACAAGGCATCTCATAAGGGCTTTATTTACATCAAACATATCGAATGCTTCACAAGTTTTTTCACCATTTTTTGTTTTATAGGTATATGGCTCTGATTTCATGGCTTTATTAGAACTATCCATAACAGGAAGCCACATTTCATGAGTAATGTCGTCTGCTGTTACTTTGGTATAAACCATTGCACCAGCTTTGGTTTCAAAATAAGGTATGCCGTTAGCATCTTTAATAATTTCATAAGTTGCATCAGGACAAACTTGTTTAAATTCATCCCATGCCCAAGACCAAGAAAGATAAGAAAGATTATTTTTCTTTTCTACTTTCTCGTTTACATTGATTTTTCGTAATTCTGCGTATTTAGACATCACTTACTCCTTAGTCGTTGATTTCAAATTCTGCTACTTCTTTGGCATGATGTTCCATGTAATCCATAGCCATCATTACTATTTTTCTACCGATTTGCTCGTAATCGCCTGTATCAATAGCATCTTGTAAGGCTTTGGCATCGTCTACACCCATTTCACTAAGAGCTTCAGAAATAGCACCTGAAGTCTTGTAATCATAGTCTGCACCGATTTTCATTAATTCCCATGTTCGTTCTTCAATCTCATCAGAACGGTCATCATAGTCATCAGGTTCGTAGTAGGCATCAGCTCTGTTCATTCCCATGATTAAGCTCCAAAGGCGAACATTGCGCCTAAAAGAATACCTAAAAGAATTACGCCTACCCAATCAATTACTGTCGTTTTCATCACTTACTCCTTTACTGTTGAACTAGACTCCACTATACACCAAAAATATAGGTTCATATAGTTTTTTTATAGGGACTTTCCCTAATAGGTGTATTTTCCCATATTTTAGGTATATGATAGCGGAAAAGGAGAACTTATGAACCCATCAGATTTATTAAAAATTGAGTTTGGCAGCTTAATAAACCTTGCTGAGAAGCTAGGAATCAAGCCTCAAACCATTTATTTATGGAACTCTACCAAGATTCCATTTAAGTATTTACGCCAAATTGAGGAGCTTTCTGAGCTTCGTTTGACAAGAGAACAGTTAAGACCTGACCTTTTTAAGAAAGGTTAAACCATGCACCATTACCCTCATAACATTGGAGATTATCGTAAAGATACTTCTCATTTATCGTTGCTAGAGCATGGAATCTATCGTCAGCTTTTAGATACTTATTATTTGGAAGAAGTACCACTAAGCAATGACCTTGCGAAATTGATGCGTTCGCATAGTATTCGCACTAATGATGAACAGCAAGCACTTCAAAATGTTCTTACTGATTTCTTTTCTTTAACTGAAGAAGGGTATATACACCATAGATGCGATAAAGAGCTTGCTCACATTTATGGTAAATCAGAGAGTGCAAGGGCTTCTGCTAATGCTCGCTGGAGTAGGAAACATAAGGAAAGTGATGCGAACGCAATGCCAACGCAATGCGAACATGATGCGAATGGTATGCTACCCAATACCCAAGACCCAATACCCAATACCCAATTAAAACCATCATTAGGAGAAACTAAGTTTCCCCCATGTCCTTATGAAAGTCTTTTACTTTTATGGAAAAAGCACTTGCCTCATTTAACGCAGCCTAGAACTTGGGAAGGTTCAAGACAAGCCAATATGAAAAGCAGATGGATTCAAGCCTCTAAACCGTCTCAATACTCTCCTGATGGCTATAAAACAAAAGAAGATGGAATTGAATGGTGGGATGGTTTCTTTAGCTATATCGCTACAGATACAAAACTAGCAGAAGGCTTTGAGTCTAAAGATAGGTCTTGGAAACCTGACCTTCAATGGATTCTTTTACCAGCAAACTTTCAAAAAATCATAGATGGGAACTACAACAAATGAGCCAATTTAAAAAAGGATTTGTTAAGACTGAGAGACAAGAAGAAAATCCATCACAAGCGCAGCCTTTAAATTGTTCTGCCTATGGTTGTGGATTAACAGGTACTTTGTCTGCTGGAACTAACGGAGAAAGCAAGTTTTACTGCCGATTCCACTTTGGTCTTAAACCTAGCAAAAATGACCAAGTAACGGTACGAATCCATCAAAACGACAAATTACGCAATATTTTTGATATGTGTACTAATCCTGAGAAGTTCTTTAGAGGCAATAACAAGACTACTTTCTTTGCTTTAGCCGATAAGAAGGTATCTGAGCTGTTGTTTGAAATGGGATTAAATGAATTGCATAGTCCTAAGAACTTGCTTAAAACTCGTAAAAACATCATCGGAGAGCTGGATAAGCGTACTTTTGTAATTGACGATGACGGTATTCCTATGCCTAAAGACATGGATGTAGGGAATCATTACCTAGACAAGATTAACTTTAAAGGCTGATAAGTGATGTTTAGATACTACATATACGATGAATCAGGTGAATTGATGCGTAAAGTGCGTTCTTTGCAAGAAGCCAAAGAAATTGTTGGCATCAGGAACGGCTGGAGCTTTGTTAAGGTAAAGATTCCTAGAGTTAAAGTTGTCTTTGAGGATGCGCCATTTTGAAAACGCTCATCATTGAGTCTTGTGAAAAAAGAGAGATTAAATCTAATTACACAATGGTTCATGTCAAAAACGCTGTGATATTAAGGGATTACTTAGGCTGCGACTTCATCAGTCATGCAGAGCATATTCCTAGCGTTATAAACAAGTCTTACGATGCAATCATTTGCGTTTATGCGTCTCCATACATGAAATACAACGCTTATTTGGAGATTCTTGACCGAAATCCTGACGCTAAAGTGTTTTGGATGATGAATGACCACGATGTTGAAGATAACATTTTGCTTAGAAAATGGACTGTCAAGTACAGCAAACAGTACGACATGATTTGCAACAATCCTCGTTCAGGTTATAGAGGCTGGATTCTAGGTAAGAAAGTACACGAAAAGACCTTAAACGATTGGATTAATAACTGGTATACGGTAAATCTCAATACTTTGGTATTTGATGAAAGTAAGTACTTAGAGACCAAAGACAATCAATCTAAAGACGAGATTCTGTACTACGGAACATTTAGAAAGAACCGTATTAAAGACATGAAAGACTACAACAATGTCTCTTATCGTCTCAGCTCAAATCGTAGAAATCACCTGAAATACCAATCAGCAGGTATTACCGCTAAGTTTATAGAAAAGCTGGTTTGGGATGGTTCTAAATGCGATATGTTTGAACCAGTAGGTCTAAGACTCAAAGACTTCATGCTGTCTATTTACTTTGAAGATGAGCATACCCATGAAAACTACGCTTTTATGGCAAACCGTTTTTATGAATGTTTGATGAATAACACGCTTTTGGTATATGACTATCGCTGCCAAAAGACGATTGATTTAAGCGGATACAACATCCATCCAAGACAAATTATCAAGAATGGTGATGAGCTGCTGGAGTTGTATCAAGATTTAAAAGCAAATAAGGGTTTATACCTAGAATTAATGCAAGTGCAGCAATCGAATGTAGAGCTGGTATTAAAAGAAAAAGAAGAAGTCTTATCAACAATCAAAAATTCTTTGAATTGAGGAAAACATGGAAGAAATTAACCCTAATGCAGCAGTAGATTTCCTACTTAAAAACGCTAAATTATTCGCAAAGGCGAAATCAGAAAGAATCTACCTAGAGGAGTTTAGAAAGTCAAAAAAGGCATTACTTATGCAAGAGGCTTTTTGTGCTGGAGTTGAGACTATGGCAGCGCAAGAGCGAGACGCTTATGCTAGAACCGAGTACCAAGAGCTTTTAAAGGGTCTTAGAGAGGCGATTGAGATAGAGGAGACACTTAGGTATCAACTCATAGGCGCACAGCTCAGAGTCGATATTTGGCGCACTAACCAAGCAAATAACCGTTTTATTGAAAAATCTACTGTTTAGGAGGAAATATGGCAATTTTTACATTATCTGAGTTAGAGCATCCCATTCCGTTTTATGGTATTTATGAGGAAAAAGACGGTTCATTAACTATCAATGTTGAGGAAACTATGGAAAACGAAAAACTAGCAATAGCTACCAAAAGCACTTTTAAGTATTCATCAGGAAGTGATGTACAAAAGATTTGGAAAGCCTATGGTTGGATTGCGCCTTCTACTACTAGGAATGACTACCTGTTTAAAGCTAATAGGCTCGCTTCAGGACTTAGCAAATAGTTAAGCAATAATATCTAGGACTTTGTTAATCTGAGCTTTACGGTTATCAAGTCCTATTGTTCCACCATTGATACGCTTGGTTAAGGACTCTACATCCATTACATCAGCGTATTGATTGAGTGACCGCTTGTTCCAGTACCAAGCTGCGCTTAAAGTCGCATATTCAGGAGTAGACAGCAAATTAGGATTACTAAGAACATCCACAGCAGCATTATGTCCGAAATTAGCATAGTTTTCTCTACCTGTTAGCTGAAAGATTCCCCTGCCTCTAAAGGCATATCCATCGCCTTCTTCAATGTTTCCCATGCGACCAGCATAGACTTTATTAGCTATCTTTTCAGCATTATGAGCATATTTATCTGCTGTATCTAAATCAGGGAATCTGCTAGGCCATGTTTTCATAAGACCTAAAGCTGAATAATTTAGATTTTCTTCAAGATTCTTAAAGTTACCTGATTCGTGCATTGCTTGACCTAGAAAACAAGCCTGTCTTTTAGGTGTAGATATGTCGTATTTGGCAAAAGCATCGTTTAAGGGCTGAAGCCACTTATCTTCAATACCTAATCTACTTAGCTTTTCAAGTGTTAATAAGCTCATTTGATAGCATCGTATTGGTTATAACAAGCCTGTAATCCAACTCTTATTTGGTCGGCTCTTGCTGCTTCCCTGATAAGAAATTCTGCATCGGTGGCAGAAAGGGTTGCTCCGTTGCAATCCTGTCCATTGATGGTTTTTGTGGCACTACTGGAACGGCTACGCAAGCTGCTAATGGCATCAACAAGCTGAGTATTAATAACTTTAATTTGGGCATCTTTTTGTATCCTTATTAAATCAGCATCCGATTGGTATTGGTGTTCTTTATCTCTAATAGATTTTTCTTGAGCAGTTTGTTGATGCTGACATCCGCTAACAAATCCACCGCAAAATAGGCTAATAGCTACTAATGCGTAGATAGCGTAAGGATTCATGGATTAATAGGCTTTTTAGTAACATACCTAAGAATAGCTACGGTAACGCCTACTGAAGCAAAGATAATTCCATAGTATTTAGGGTCAATAATGGACTGTAGTGCTGGAAGGTAATCTAGTAAAGCACCAAAAATAACAAGGGCTACAGAAAACCACATTGTTTTTGATTGATAGCACTTCATTTGTCTACCTTACGGTCTAGCTTATCTTCTATTTTGTCTAACTTGGCAAAGATAGCAGCAGCAATCTTATCAAAGTCATGTTTAGACATATAGTTACCAGCTATCAAAATCTCAATAGTATTCACTTTATCTACCAATATTTTGTCAGCAATTTGTAGCTCTTTCACAGCTTCCCAAATAACCTTTAATATCCAGCCACCAAGAAAGCCGACTAGAGCAATGGCAGTATTTATGATTGTTTGGGAATCCATGTCAGCTTTCTTTTTTTAATATTTTATTTAATTGGTCTATAAAGTTGCTCATATTAACCTTGCCAAGTCCATGAAACGCCATTTAAAGAAAGAAATGTCCCACAGTTTGCAAATCCACCAACGGTTTCATTAATAATAACTTGACCATCAGTAGTAATTCTGACTGGAACAGAAGATTGAGTGCCAAAAGTAGATTGTCCTAAAGCAACACCATACATTGTGCTAGTTGGAGCAGCCCATACTGGCACAGAACAAACATAGTTAGTTGAACCGCCAGCAGGTTGAATACGACCTTTTAATGCAATTTGTCCACCTGATAAAGATACAGCAAATGGTTCTCCGCCACCAACTTGTGACCATCCACTACCATTAAAAGATATGTTTCCAATAAAATTTCCGTTAAATGCGCCTGAATAAGTAATTGCAGAATTAGTGCCTAAAGTTAAACTTGTAGAATTTGCTACTGCAACTACTGTACCAATGTAATTTAAAGAAGCATCATAAAGTTGCGTATAAAGCCATGAACCATTAAAAGATGTTCCAGTTCCAGTTACAGTTGCACTAGATGTATTTACAGAAACCGTACCCGCTTGCAATACAGGAACACCATAATTTGTAAAGGTGGCTGCACCTGCGGTAGCGTTCCATATTTGATTAGCCAATAATCTAGGCGTTCCTGAAATTCTAAAAATGCCTTGAGTAGTACCAGCAGCTTTAAGCGAATCAAAGCTAAGATTAGAAGTTCCCTGTATTTCTACGCCTACATCAGTAGTAGTGTAAATGCTAGTAGAACCAAATTGAATTACACCCGTTGTGTCGTAATTTGAATAAATAGCTTGTTGATGATTTTCAAAAACAGCATTTCCAACTTGAAACAAATCTATTAAAACGCCTGAATTACCTTGAATATACATTCCACAATTAGGCAAACCAACGGTAGTAGAACCATCGGTAATAATAGAACCAATTTGCACACCTAAAGTAGCATAATTGCTTCCATAAAATCCTAAACCATATCTACATCCAGTTGTTTGAATTTCACCAATTTGAAGTTTAGTAATTGCGTTTGCTGCTGGATTTAACATTACTCCAAATTGACCTTGAGTAGTGGCATAAGGCGAATAATTTGTAGGGCCGTACATAGCTACAAATATTTTATTAACTTGAACATCATGGACAATATTTGAAGATGTATTGTCAGATTTAAAAACAACACCTTCACTACTATTGCAATATGAAGTTAATTGGTCTGCTCTAAGGCTGCCGCCTTTAATAACAACACCATGAACACCATAACAACCAAGAACTTCTCCAGTAGCTACAACTTCTGAATAGCCTTCATTCATAATAACGGCATGACTAGAAGAAGCTGGAGCACGACATAAACCAGCTACATTATTAAGCCTTGCCCCTCTTTTAAAAGTTCCAGCTACTTTATCTTGTTGATTAGAATAAGTAAGCGTTAATGCGTCTGCATCAGCACCACTAAAATAAGTGTTTTGAACTGTATACCCACTATCTACACCTAAATTGCTAAACTCAATATTATTTGCCCAAGCAATAACTGTTCCTTGAATAATGCTCCCACTAACTAATTGTTTGCAATCCAAAGATAACTGTGGCATTTTTTCGCCAATATATGAAACATTATTTTTGTTAAAACAAACTGCATTAGCAGGTGTTGTTCCATACACATGATTATTTGGTAAATAAGTTTTATTAGCTAATTTAACTACACCGCCAGTTGAAGGCAAAGCATTGGTAGCATAATTTAAAGTATTTTGTCCTTGCCCCCACCAATCAGGTCTAACAGGAAGATTGTTATCAATAGTTACATTGCTTGTTGAAGTAAAATATTGATTTAATGTATCTACAAGTGGAACGGTAATAGTTGTAGATGTTCCAATATACATTGGGCCATTAATAAACAAAGCACAATTAGCTGTGATAGCCTCTGCATTTGCATTAAATAAAGCTACAGAATCATCTGCACTTCCATCGCAAATAGCACCAAAATCTTTAACGGAAATAGATTCTTGAAATTTAACTTGAGCTGTACGATTAACTGCTCCAGTACCACCTTCATTATATAAAACTGCATCAGCATTAACTTCTAAAGCAGAAGAAGCTCCAATGGCAAAGTTTACTAAATCACCAGCGTTAAGACCTGTTGTAAAAGTAAAAGATGTAGAAGAAGTTTCTGTGTAATTTACATTAACAATTTGACGGCTACCGTTTACATAAACAGAAAGATTGTTTGCGCCAATTAAATAACCTGTTGAAGAAATAAATAATGTTTGTCCTTGAGTAGCAGTTTGAGTATCTTCATATAAAACTCCACCAGCACCATTCCCAATAATTTCCCATGCTCCATTGGAATAGCCTTCATATTTATTAATGTCTGTGTTGTATCGAATCATTCCATTTACAGGAGAAGCAGCTCTTTGAGCAGTAGTTCCACTAGGAATCTTGGTTTGACCTACTCCAGCAAAAGAAACAGTACCATTAGTGCCTTTTAAAGCTCCTGTAATAGGAGTTTGACCATCAGCAGCAATAGAGCCTGTAATGGCATTAGCCATGTCAGCAAGGGTATTGTTAGCCCATGTAGAGCTAATAGTTGTGCCTGTAACTACTGGATTACCAGCAGGAAGATTGTATGTACCGTTACCATTTCTACTCATTTGATTGCCCCTTGTGCAGCTCTAACCATTAATAATTGAGCTAATTTCTTTTGCTCATCTGTCATTTTATTACTAGGAATTTTATTAGCTACTTGACCTAATTTATAAGCTGCTTCACCCATCAATTTAGGACTGGTAGTTGCCATAGTTGCTGCTGTTGCTGGTAAATGTGTTATTCCACCTAAAATGCTTAAAACTGCACCTGCGTCAAGACCTTGACCAACTAATCCTCTAGGAGTCCAAGAATTAAGAGCTTGACCTGCTAAAGCTGGCATTAAGTTTTTACCGCCTTGTTCCATTAATTTATTAGCAAGCTCTTGACGATAACCATAATTTGTATTTACATTATTACGCATTAATGACTGTAATTTGTTTAATCCAGTAGCTACAGAAGCCTTTTGACCAAGACTTAAAGATTTTTCAATTTCTTTAATTAAATCTGAACTTTCGCTATATCCTTTCATTACATTGCTATAAACAGGAGCTTGATTTGTAATGGTAGATTTAACAGAATGGTATATATCATCAGCAATATGACGAGCTTTAGTTCCATAAGGAATATCCTCAAGAATTGCACCTATGCGCTGTTTTAGAGCATCCATTCCTTCAGGAGTATGATATTCAGCAGGGTTTAATCCTTTCCATTCATTGACTGATTCTTTAATATCTTGCAATGCTTTAATAGCATTAGGATTGGTCGTAACGCCTTTGTAAGCACCAATATTAGTAGCTTCTTTTAGCTTTGAATCAATATCTGCAAAATTAAGAATAGATTTATCTTTAGAAATGTCTACCATTCCTGAACGATAAGATTCATTTTTAGCGTTTCTAATTTCTGAAAGATTAGATTTTGCAGCATTAAGCACAT
>CAIPYC010000023.1 GCA_903869185.1 uncultured cyanobacterium
ATCCCGAACTGAGGTAGACTTACGTTGGAATTATCACTGAAATTACACCAAATGGTACCAAAAGTACTTTTGCTTCTGGTCTGAACAGTCCATTAGGTCTAGCTTTTGATGGACAAACTAACTCTAGTGCTGTACCTGAGCCATCCAATTTATTGGCTGTATTTGGAGGTTTGGTCAGTTTAGGATCTTTGAGAAAGCTAAAGAACAAGAAAGGAAATAAAGCAAGCTAAGTCCATCTTCGACAAGGATAGGGGTAATATGCGCCTGATTGATCTTTCGGGATATTGGGCGCCACTCTAGCAAGAGAGTTGGGCTTGATTAAGGCTTAAAAGCTATTTCTTTGGTAATCCAGATAAAAGCACTTTAAACCAAAGCACACTCAGATAAATGACCATCCTCCATCTCAATTGTTCTCTCAGATATATCCAAAATACGGTTATCGTGAGTTACTAATAATATTGTGCATTTCTGTTCATGGGCTAGTCTCTGCATCAACTCTACTATACTGCGACCCGACTTACTATCTAGAGAGGCCGTTGGCTCATCAGCTAGTACCAGCTTAGGATGACTAACTAAAGCGCGAGCAATAGCTACCCTTTGCTTTTGTCCGCCTGAAAGTTGACGGGGATAATAATTAATTCTTTCACCTAGTCCGACTGAGTTCAACATAACATCAGACCTTTCTCTAGCTTCCCTTGAAGATACATTAGTATGAAGTTCAACAGACATCTGGACATTTTGCCTAGCAGTGAGGGACTCTAAGAGATTATGAGACTGGAAAATGTAACCAATATTGCGACGAATAGCAACTAGTTGGCTATTTTTAGCCTTAACCAACTCCTGTTGGATGACCTTCAAGCTGCCATCTTGAGCGGAACGTAAAGCCCCAATAAGAGTTAAGAGGGTAGTTTTACCAGATCCTGAAGGGCCCTTCATAATAACAACTTCTCCAGCAAAGAGAGTTAAATTAATCTCAAAGAGAGTCTGTTTTTTTAACTCCCCTTCGCCAAAAAAGTGATTAAGCTTCTCGATAACAACAACTTCATTCATTTCATATAGTGAAAATAGTTAGAAAATATCGGCTGGATCGGCTGAGCGTAGTCTGTTAGCAGCTATAGAACCTGAAACCGAACACATCACTATAGTTAAAGCTAAAACAGTTACAGCCCTTTCTGTAGTCATCATAATAGGTAAGGCTGTGGCTGCAGCAGTATTACTATAGAGAAAAAGGGTTATTGCTAGTCCTGGTATATAGCCTAAAAAAGCAAGGAGGATAGCTTGTTGAAAAACAATACTTAGTAAATATAAGTTAGTGTAGCCCATAGCTTTAAGCGTGGCATATTCTGGGAGGTGATTGGCAATGTCAGTATAGAGAATTTGATAGACGATTACAATACCGACAATAAAACCCATTGCTGTTCCAAGAGTAAAAATAAAACCAATAGCAGTACTACTTTTCCAGTAGTTGACTTCAAAATCAATAAACTCTTCTCTAGTAAGGATTTTGACATCACCTAAATTCAATTTCTCTCTAATAGCCCTAATTACTGGATCTACATCCGTTCCTGGCTCAAGCTTAATAACACCTATGTCAATTAAAGAAGGATTTAATCTAGGAAAAATCTTCATAATAGTTAAGTCACTGGCAATAATATTCCCATCTGCGCCAAAAGAAGCCCCTAGTTTAAAGAGACCACCTACCTTAACCTGATGACCAGAAACCTCAGAAAAGACCTTTTTTCCTGCTTTAAATTGACTCGCAACCGGTCCAAACTCAGCCCGAGAGAGTTCATCAAATAAAACTGTATTTTCCTGTTTTAAAGCCCACCTATTCTCCTCTACGCCCGAAAACGCTAAAATTTGCTGTTCTGGATTAATACCTATAATCATAATGTTGCGTGTTCCCCTCTTAACTGGATCTCGCCAAGGGGCAAAGTTAATATAGAGTGGCTGAACTTTTTGTACCCCTGCTATTCCCAATACTTCATAGAGTCGGCGGCGCGCAAACCCTACAGGAGCAATAATGGAGTTAGTTTTAGGACTCATTAAAAAGATGTCGCCATTGAGTCCTTTATGAGGAACTACGGCACTATCATATAGAGCATCTCGAAAACCTAACTGCATAAACATCAGAATGTCAGCAAATGTTATGCCTGCTAAAGCTATTAAGAGACGGGATTTTTCCTTGGTTAACTGTAACCAAGCCAGAGGTATTTTCATACGGTTTAAAGTAAAATTTCTACTGTCACCTTACTGTTAGTCAATCTACTCACCTTTTTGCTATCTTCTGGAGTAAGACCGATCTTGACTTCAATTACTCTAACATCGACATCGGCTGCAGGATCTGTACTTAGAACATCTTTTTTTCCTACCTTAAAGCCGATTTCCGTAACGGTACCTTTGATGGTCTGAGCAAAAGTAGCGTTTTCGCTCTTGATCATTGCTGTTTGACCTATTTTGACTTTACCTATATCACTTTCATAGACTTCTGCTATGGCTAACATTTTGTCAGTTTGTCCCATTTCTAAAATGCCATTGGTTTCACTGACCTTTTCTCCTTGATGGCTATATATTTTAAGTACTTGACCAGCAAAAGGTGCTTTAACAAAAGCCAGTTTAAGATCTTCTTGTGCTTTTTTGTAGTCAGCTTGAGCCTTTGCAACTTGGGATACAGCTTTCTTGATATCTACAGGACGTACTTCTTTTATTTTTTTTAGAGTAGCTTTTGCTTCAATAATTTGTTTTTCTAAACTACTAAGTGTCTCTATTTTATTAGCTTGAGCTTCATTGATCTCTTGCTGGAGTGTCTTTAGAGTTTTATTGTATTTTGCTTTACTTTCTAATAAAGCCTTTTGGTTAGTGTCTTGTTTTAATCGCACCTGATCTAAATTAGAGTCAGAAATAACTCCATCTTGTGATAGTTGACGATAGCGTGCGTATTCCCGATCAGCATTGCTGACTTCTGCCTGTAAACGATCTATGGTTGCTTTTTGGATATTGGTTTCACCTTGTAATTCTGCCTGTAATCTGCTTATTTTTGCCTTATAACTATTAGTCTCTCCTAGCAACTGTACTTCTAATTTAGTTATAGTCGCTGCTTGGGCTTCTATTTCTCCTTGTTTAGCTCCTGCTTTGACAATAGCTAAATCAGCTTGTGCTATTTCTACGTTTTTTTGTGCTAAATCCACTTCAGCTTGTTGCCTTGTATAACCGTCAAGTAATGCCATTAACTGACCTTGTTTGACTTTTTCCCCTTCTTTGACCATTATTTTTTCAACTTTGGCACCGCCTAAATCTGGGGGGGCTGAGACTTTAATTGCCTCTCCTAGCGGATCTAGTCTGCCAATAGCGCTTACTGCTTTGATTTTGGCTTTAACTGCGCTTTTAGTTGTATTAGATACTTCTGGAGACCTTTGTTTACCAATAGCCTGGCCATAGACGATAGCCACTGTACTGGCTACTAATGCTAATAGAGAAATGATTACTATCTGACGCTTGCCATTTGTTGTCAAAATCGGTTTAGGTTGTCTTTTCTCCTCAACCATGATTTTCTCTTCTTCTTGAACAGCGCTTATTAAGCTTTAACATAAAGTGTTTTTAAATTGGTTAAACAAATTCTACTAGTACTTAATCAATACTAATAGACTTAATAGGTCTAATGTTGGATTGAAGGAGACTTGAGCTGATATTGATGTTCGATCTCATCACTATTGAGAGGAGGGATTAGGTTGGGATCTAATACAATTTGAATGTAAGAAGCTCCATCAAAATCCCACGCTTTTGCCATAGCCTCTTCGAGTTGGGCATTTGTTTTAACTATGCTACAGTTCCAATTGACACAGCCCATTGCCTCAGGAATTTTGGCATATTGCCAGCGCGCAATCAGATTATATTGGTCATTGGTTGGATTATTGCCTTCAAGGTACTCTTCAATTCCGTAAATATCGTTATTAAGCACTAGGATGATTGGTTTTACTTCATAACGACCCATCACTCCTATGTCATTAGCACTCATCTGATGAGAACCATCTCCAGTGACCATTATCACTCTACGCTCAGGTGCAGCAAGCGCTGCTCCAAAAGCTGCAGGTGTCGCCCAACCAATAGAGCCCCAAAGGGTTTGATTATGGTAAACGCAATTTTCAGGAAGCAAAATCTTAGGGAGGAGCAACGAAGCGCTACCTGTTTCGACAAATAGGATATTATCCGGTTTTAACTGTTGCTGAAGTTTACCAGCAAAAGAACTATAGGTGATTGTAGATTGGGCATCACCTGTAATAGGTAAAATTGAGGGCTTTGTAATCTGAAGGTCAAACTTTTTAATATTTTTATCAGTAAGGATATCTAGAATATCTCCCATCCAAACTGGACTAAAGAAACTTTGAAATGAATGAATTTCATTCTTAAATGCCCCAATTATAACAGTCTCGGGGGTGATAGACAACATCTTTTCTCTGGATATATGGTTACTGGAAAACCCTGAGTTTAAGTCAAAAAAGATCACTCCACCTAAATCGAGCACTAGATCTGCTGACTCGACTGTTTGGCGGATATTTTCTGGCGATCTAATCCCATTATATATTCCAAGATAAAGAGGATGACTCTCAGAAATTATCCCCTTATCACCAGAAGTTGTGGCAAAAGGAATTCCATAATTTTCCAGAAATTTAATGGCTTTTTTGGTGACATTGTAGCGCTGTAATTTATAGCCAATTAAAGCTACTGGGTTTTGTGCTTGTGAAATTTTATTTACTATGGTTTTGAGAGCTTCATCTAGCTCATTTTCCATGCTGACAGGCAAAATATTTGTAAAAGGTTTACCCAAGAGAGATTCACCAATTACTGGCATATTGGCATAGTCTTGTGCGATCTCAATCAAGGCTGGTTTTCTTTGAATGAGAGCAGTTGAGATGATCCGCTCCATTTCGCTAATAGTATTGTGCGGAGTTAGAAAAGTAGAAGCGCAGCAAGCAGAGGCTGAGAGTTCAAAAAATTGGCCATATTCTCCATCACCCAAAGTATGGTGCATAGGACGGCGAGCTTTGGTGATGCGTGTGCTGGGACAGCCAACTAAATGAAATACGGGCAATGATTCAGCCAGAGAACCCATCATTCCATTGAGAGCGCTTAATTCTCCTACGCCATAAGTTGTAGTGATGATGGCTGCACCATGCAAGCGAGCATAGCCATCCGCAGCATAGGAGGCATTGAGCTCATTGCTTGAGATGACAAATGTGAAATTTGAATTGTAAGTAATGGCATCATCGATTGGGAAAGAATAGTCTCCAGGAACTCCAAAGATATGATTGATTCCTAAATTGGATAATCGTTCTACAGCGTATTGGGCAACGGTTATGTTGTTGTTCATTGTAAACTTTCTATAATTGATTTTCTAGTCAAAAGGAAACTAATTAAGTCTATGCAAATTATTCTTATTATAAATTACAGAGATAGTGTTTATGGATTGCTTTCCAGTATTGCAATATACAGTCAAATGATTGGGAAAATCTATCTATTTTAGATGTTTTATCTCTAGCTAGAATTTAAAGAATTGGCATAAAGACTAAAAAAACTGCCATCTTTGTAAGACAGCAGTCAGATTAAGCTCGATTAATGTCTTTTATTTCTTGGAATTTTTGATTCGGCGCTTGAGTCCAAATCCCATTCCAAAAGCGGCGATGGTTCCAATAATCGAAGAAGGCTCTGGTACAGTTGAAGTTGGTAGGACTTGAGTGCCATCAAGGTTCGCTCCAACTAATAATTTCGGATCTAGCCCCAAGTTAGCTATGACAGTTGGGGCAATTTGGGTTGTTGTCACAGCGCTACTTACAATTGTTCCCATTTGTTTGACTGCTATACCAGCATCAGCAACAATGATCGGCACTGATGTATCTTGCAGGGTAAAGATTCCGCCATGCTCGGCTATTTTTTTACCATTAGCAGGATTACCTACAAAAAGATTCCCAGGAACTATTTGAATGAACAAATCAGGAGCAATGCCCACAGGAGTCATGGCAGAAGTCAATCCAACGGCAGCTGCATCAGCGCCAGAGTAAACATGGAGTATACCAGGGTTACAAGAAGGAGCGGCAGAAGTAGATCCAGTAGAAGTAGCATTACAGAGGGCAAGACCAGTTAGACTTTGAAGATAGGCCGTTACATTGGCAATCTTGCTTTGATCCTTGAGCCAGACGAGAGATACATCATCTTGGGTGGCCTGGGCGACTGCGCTTGTATCACCAAGATGAAAATCGATAGCATCAGGAATTAACTTATCACTCAAGAGAGTTCCCACTCCGCCTATAGGATTTTGTCCATGTTTGGCGGTCAGGACAATCTGGGTATCCGCTGGAAGATTAGCAATAATACTGCCGATACTTGTATCAACTGCTTGAACAGCAGCAATCAGGGCATCTGTTGGACCACCAGGAGGGATATTGCCAACGGCTTTGGGATTGGTAAGAGGATTGGGACCAGTATTGTCAATACCACCACTGAGAGCTTTTTCGGCAACACTTACAGCTTGGAAATTGAGATAGTTAAGGTTGGGAGTTGGATTTCCAGTGGTTCCTGTAACTGGATTTTTACCTAGATATTCACCGGCAACGCCATTGGCCTTGAAGGAATCATAAGCAATGGTTAATTGGGTGCTGCTGGTTGCTTGAGCCAAGGTGTAATTATTGGGGTTAGCTTGGTAGATAGAACTTAGTGCGTCAATGAGCTTTGTACCCTGCAAATGGAGCTGAGCTGCGGTTGCAGTTTGTAGATTTATTTGTTTACCAGTTGTGCTATCAATCAGGGCCATCGAGGCATTGATTTCCGGGGAGAAAACAGTACCGATGGAGTTTCCACCAGGACCTTCGGCTATAGTGTAGGCTCCGGCATGTTTATCGGAAAAAGCAGTTGTTAGTCCTGCATTGCTAGCAACGTTGTAAATTGTATTAACGCCATTTTGTAAAAGCTGCCAAGGCTGGACCGGGGTACATGTTCCACCAGAGCAGTTTTGTATTAACTGGGTGGGATCTATACTTGCTTTACCATAATTGCCAGTAACCAAGGCAGTGGAAGTATTACCGCTAGCATAACCACCACCAGAGATGTTCCATGTACCATCGGCATTGGAATAATCTATATTTTCTGCATATTGTACTTCTGTACCTGGTGAAGAAGCTGCATTTCCGCCTAGAGCTATAGGCGCAGTGGCAGTGCGAGAATAGGTGTCATCATAGTAAACTCCAGCGGTTGCTGGATTAGCACCGGATAAAATGGCAGTAGTTCCCGGGAAGGAATCAGATGGGCTAGTAGTAGTAGCGTTAGTATAGGTTATACCATGTGCTTTTAAGCCCATAATATTTGGCATATAAGATTGTAAAACCGTATTATTGAGAACAGTATTATCAAAGCCGTCAACTGAAATTATCAATACATGATTTACATTGCCGGCATGTGCGGCCAAAGTAGGCAGAAAAACTATAGAAGCAGTGCCACAGATGATTGTCTGTAGAACAGCACGAGAATTGAATTTGAACATTATTTTAGTTAATAAGGTGGGTTCTAATCCAATCTACTTGATTCTTTAATCGTTATGATTAAGAAAAGATTAACCTTAGTTTAAGGTTTGGTTAAATTTCCTTGGCAAGATCCTCGCGCCAGAAAATCAGGGCATCTTCGCCATTTTCGTAGTATTTTTTTCTGGTTCCGGCAATTTTGAATTTGAATTTCTGATAGAGAGATATTGCCTTGAAATTAGAAGATTTTACCTCTAGAGTAGCTCTTTCTAATCCTCTTAAATGGGCATTTTTAAGCAGAGAAAAAAGCAATAAACTTCCGAGTCCTTGACCTTGATAATCTGGATGGATTGCGAGCATGGTAATATGAGCTTCTTCTAAAATTGACCAGAAACAACCACAGCCAATGGTCATATTAGCTTCGACGAAAGTCAACAGAACACTATTGGGATTTTCTATTTCTTTCTGATAGGATTTTAAGCTCCAAAAACCGCCGAGACATAAGAGATCCAATGCGACTATCTGCTCAAGTTCCTCTTTAGTTTGAGGTAATTTTATTAGTGGAGGCATTTTAACCCAAGCGCCTAATGGACTCGAGGACTCCTCTGGCTTTGTTGATTGTTTCTTCGTACTCTTTTGCTGGTTGGGAGTCAGCTACGATTCCTGCGCCTGCTTGAACAGTGACTAGATGAGAACCATTTGAATCAGGCTGCACTATCATGGTTCTGATGGTAATTGCACTATTGAGCTGACCCTCAAAATCATAATAACCATAGACACCAGAATAGGGACCGCGATGTTCGCCTTCAATCTCATGGATGATTTCCATAGCCCTGATCTTGGGCGCGCCGCTGACTGTGCCGGCAGGGAAGCAGGCTTGTAATACATCCCAGGCATCCTTATCATCTGAGACTTCGCCGATTACATTGCTGACAATATGCATCACATGGGAATAGCGTTCAATTATCATCAATTCGTTGACGCAAACGCTTCCCTGTTTGCAAACCCGGCCCAGGTCATTTCGTCCCAAATCTACCAACATCACATGTTCTGCTATTTCCTTGGGATCCTCGAGCAGTTCTTTGGCAAGTATATTGTCTTGATCTGGGGTTTTTCCTCTATGACGGGTGCCGGCTATCGGTCTGACAGTAGCTTTAAAACCTGCATCTGCCATTCTATCTACCTTGACCATGATTTCAGGGCTAGAGCCAATCAACTGCCATTTGTTGAAATTAAAATAAGCCATGTAAGGAGAAGGATTGATAACCCTCAAGGAACGATAAAGATTGAAAGGGTCATCACTATAAGGGGCGCTTATTCGTTGGGAGAGAACTACCTGAAATATATCACCAGATTTGATGTACTTTTTAGCTTTCTCAACATTTTGGCAATATTGTTCGACTGATGTATTGCTTTGAAAATCCAGAGTATTATGGTTACTTGCTGGAATAAGCTCTAAGGATTTATTCTCAACATCGAGAGGTATTTTGAGCCTGAGTACCATCCGATTCACCTTGGCGCACGCATAATCATAAGCCTGTCTCAAGTCAACCAGAGGCTCTGATAAATCGGCATAGGCTACAGCCCAAATTTTACGTTTAACCTGATCAAAGATCAAAATTGTATCAATTTGCATCCAGATACCATCTGGCAGTTCTCCAGAGTTGGCTTGATGGACAGGAACAGTCGGCTCAATCCATCTGATTAGTTCATAACCCCAAAAGCCAAAGAGTCCACCTATACCGCTGGGCAATTCTTCTAAAGTAACAGGCTTGATTGATTCTATACTGTTTTTGATAATCGTAAAGGGATTACCATGATGCTCCACTACCCGGCCGTCACGATAAAACTGTCTGGTAATATCGCCGCGACTTTCTAAAACCCAAACAGGATCACAGCCTAGAAAACTGTAGCGTCCTATATTCTCACCACCTTCAACAGACTCTAAAAGAAAACTGTACGGCCTTCCTGCACAAACCTTATACCAGGCTGAAACTGGCGTTTCGAGATCTGCTATCCATTCATAGTAGACAGGAATAAAATTGCCTTGTTGGGCTAAACGAGAAAACTGGGCAAAATCAGGAAAAATCATTTAGGCATAAGCTATGCAAAGTGAAAGGGGCGATTAGTTGGATTCCTAATCACCCTTAGCTATCAAAGATCAGAAGTAACAGCTATACTTCGTAGGTTCCTTTGCCAGAGAATTTGACAGTAACTGGTTCAGGGTTCTGTCCAATTCTTCTATCATTTTTACCGTGGTATTCTCTTCCTGCGTTTACTTTTTCAGGAAATACACCATCAGCGGGATGAAGCAATTGGGTTTCTCCGGTGGGATACACGCGATAGATTTTAAAATCTTCAATTTTAGGTCTAAATTTAGTACGTAGTTGGGTACCCAAAGCTAAAGCCTGTTCTTTGCGTGCCAGATAGACAAGGTTTTCTCCCTCGTTCATTATAGCCGCACCACCGGTAGGCATCTCAAAAACCTGCTCTTTAGGGCTAGTCCAAGTGATGGCGTATTTCTCTTCAACTTCAGCACTTCTGAGAAGGCCGCCAGTGCTGCCACCGAATTTAGGAGCTTTTCCGGAAAATTTTTCAGTCATAGGAATTTAATCCAGTTAAAAAGGTATTTTGGCACATCCTATCATTGAGTTACTACCTATTTAATAACTCTGTTAAGAACCGTAATATTCGTTTTTATTTTTTAAGCCTTGGCTCAATGAAATGCCAAATGGCGGGAGCTAACGACAGAATGATAATCACCAATATGATGGGTAAAAGGTAGCGATCCACATCAGGTACCACTCTACCCAGAAAATAACCGAACAGAGTTAGTCCCATAGTCCAAAGAAAACCACCTATGAGATTGAAGAACATGAAAGTTTTATATCTCATAGCTGCCGTCCCTGCAATTATGGGGGCAAAGGTACGCACAATTGGGACAAAACGAGCCAATATGATGGTCTTTTGTCCATGTTTGCTGTAGAAATTTTCCGTTTCTTCAAGATATTTTCTTTTGAAAAAACGTGAGTCTTCTTTTTCAAAGAGCCTTCTACCTAGGTGATAGCCAGTAAAATATCCAACATTGTCCCCTAAAACGGCAAAGACAAAGCAGCCAAATAAGAGGACATAAATATTAAGAAAACCCTGCGAAGCGAGTAGACCAGAGGTTACCAAGAGACTATCACCGGGCAAGAAGAAACCCAGCATGATCCCGGATTCAGCAAAAATGATAGCCCAAATACCAAATAGACCGATGCTTTTAACCATATCTTGCAAATTTCCATGAGCCATAGAGCTCAAGAAGTTGCCAATTTCATGTATCAAATTTTCTGCCATGTAATGTAGTGTAAGCCTAAAATTCCAAAAATCAAAAAAGAAGCCTCTCCCAAAAGAAAAGCACTTCTGTTAAACGAAATAATCCCGATTGTAACTATTGCCAAACGGGAATCACTCTTTAATCATCTCAAGTTCCAGATGTCCAAGAGTTGATATATTCAAGCTGATCTTTTGTCAGAGTATCTAGGGAGATGCCCATGGCCTCTAATTTCAGGCGAGCTATCTCTTGATCTATATCTTGAGGAATGTTGTAGATTCCAGGGGTCAGTTTGCCTTTATTTTGGACAAGATATTCTACTGCCAGTGCTTGGTTGGCAAAACTCATATCCATCACAGCGCTAGGATGACCTTCTGCTGCAGCAAGGTTCACCAGACGTCCCTCTCCAATGACAATGATCGATCTGCCATCAGCAAGTCTATACTCTTGGGTAAAGTTTCTGACTTCCTTGACTTCCTTGGCTTGACTGGCCAAATTCTTGAGATCAATTTCAATATCAAAGTGACCCGAGTTGGAAACAATTGCGCCATCTTTCATCACGGCAAAATGTTCGCCTCTTATTACATGTTTGTTGCCAGTAACCGTAACAAAGATATCTCCAAGAGCGGCTGCATCTAGCATAGGCATCACTCTGAAGCCATCCATGGCAGCTTCAATTGCTCTAACTGGATTGATTTCAGTGACGATAATATTGGATCCAAGCCCTTTAGCCCTCATGGCTACTCCTTTACCACACCAGCCATAGCCTGCAACAACCACGGTTTTACCCGCTAGAAGGATATTGGTAGCCCTGATAATACCATCGAGAGTAGATTGACCAGTACCGTAGCGGTTGTCAAAAAAATGCTTTGTTTCAGCGTCATTTACATTCATTGCCGGAAAAGTCAAAACACCATCTCTGAACATTGCCTGTAGTCGTACTATGCCGGTGGTGGTCTCTTCGGTAGTTCCTATAATGTCGCTCAGTTGATGAGGTCTCTCCTTGACAAGAGTTGCCACGACATCACAACCATCGTCAATGATAATGTTGGGCTTATGGTCTAGAGCAATCTGAACATGACGATGATAAGTCTCATTATCCTCACCCTTGATTGCAAATACTGGGATACCATATTCACTTACCAGAGCTGCGGCAACATCATCTTGAGTCGAAAGTGGATTACTGGCAATCAAGATTGCATCGGCTCCACCAGCTTTTAGAGCAATTGCCAGGTGGGCAGTCTCAGTAGTAACGTGGCAACAGGCAACAAACCTAACACCTGCAAAAGGTTTATTTTTGGCAAAGTTTTCCTGAATAGATTTAAGAACAGGCATCTCCCGTCCTGCCCATTCGATTCTCTGTTTACCAATAGGAGCCAAAGAAAGATCCTTTACTTCGTGATTGAGTTTAGAGGGAGCCATCGTCATAATGTTTGTCAGATATAGTTTTGATAAATTTTACACTGTTATATTGCAAAAAAGGAATTATAATTCAGTTTCTTTGACTTGAATTATCTGTATTGTTACGCTGTGGGTTTTCTAGTTTTTCCATTGGCAAGTTCTGCGAAGCTTGGGAAAAAGTAGAAAATCTGTTAGGAATTGGACTGCCAGGGGCAGATTTGAGCCCTTGAAGTACATCAGAAAGTTGCAATCCCTCCTGTTTAATCTCTCGTAACTTATGCCAGACTGAGCGCGACATTAAAAGAGTATGTTCTATTCTTTCTGCCGTTAATTGTTCCAAGCATTCCTCTCTTTCTGGCTGATAGTCTGCTGAAACCATTTCCAGAGGCATTACAGATGAATAGCCCTGAATGATTTGGGCAATTTTAACCAAGATTGGACCATAAAGCCAAGTATAGGCAGGATGGACAGTCAAATGAAGCTGATGTGGTCGTGAACCATCGCGGAAGATCTCTAGATTGAAATAGGCAATGGCAGCTTTGCGCTGTGGTTCAAAAACATAGGCTTCTTTAAAATCCCTGTTATTCCACCAGTTCCCAGTTTGCAAGATAGCTCGGTTAAAAACCCTTTTCTTGAAATCCTGTACGTGACGATCGAATACTTGCCGAAGCAAAGGAGGCATAGAGACACAATCTAGTTGATAGAGAAGCTGGGCATCAGCATTACTAACAGGCATTAGATTGACTAATTCGCCAGATTTTTGGGCTAGGCTATCTAATACTGCCGGAGAAAGCGACCAGTGAGTCAGGTGAGCAATAGGCTGAAAGCCATTCTGTCTATAGAGAGCCAGAACATCTTTTTGTTCTATATTCACTTCCAAGATCCAAGTACGGGCTTCCCAGATAGCCTCAAAACAATAACGCAGCAACTGTGAACCTGTATCCAAACAGGAAGTACCAATGGTTAAAACCTGTTTGACTCTCCAAGTGCTGCGACTGATATTCTCTGGTTCTATTTGTATCAATCCTATTGGTCTGCCGGATTCTTCAGCAATATATGCCTTAAAGTAATCTTGCCAAGGGTTGGGAAATAAAGTCAGGAACTTGAGCAGTCCATACCAATTATTGAGTTGTTCGAGCTGTCTGCCCAGATCCTTCAGGTCAGATTTGTGTTCAATCTCTGCCAGATTTCGGACAATTGCAAAAAGATCCCGGTACTGAAAGGAACGAATGGTCGTTTTTACCATAGTTTGCCTTGGTAGGTCTATAGGGAAAAGTCAAACAATAATAATCAATAGCCATGCCCTACAACTACATCATACTCTTTAATTTTTGCATAATTTTCTTTGCTTATCAAATTCTGGTTCTTGCCAGGAAAATCCAAAATGACTAATTGATCTCAATTGAGGAAAGCTTGAGCGCAAAGCTGACATTTGGATCTCCAAAGAGGGCCTGTTAGTATAGCTCTTCCCCCAAAAACCTGCTATGGCCGGAACTACTTCTGTTTGATTGGCTGAGGCTAAGACTACTTTTTTTACTTGATTGACAACACAATCGGCGTTATCACAGAGAGCATAAGCCATTGGATGCCATTCTATTGTTTTGGGAAAATGATCCCAAGCTTGCAAGCGAGAATCAAAACCTTTTAAGCCAACGGCTTGATTACCATCTGGAAAGAAAACCGCACCCGACGGGATACCATATGGCTTAACTTGGGATATCGCTTGAGAGAGAAAATCTACTACACCTTGAGCCGCATGGGCCACAACAAAATACCATATTTCATCTTTTGTACGCTCATAGCGAACACTGAGCGGTTGAGTCATTTCATTGGCTATTGGAGTCTTACCCTCCCATAGAGGTGAACCCTCTAGCTTATAAAGTTTATCGGCCTCTTGTAAATCTCCTGGAGTTAGATAACCACGTTTAAGGTAACGCTCCAGCAAAAAACGTCCTTTATAATTCTTGGCTCTAGCCAGCAGAGCAGCTTTAGAAGATTCTCCGAAGATCCAAAGATCTTTAACATCTCCTACGACTGACTGATTTGCTTCACCTTTGGGGTAACGGATATAGTCAAAAAGTACTCCATCTGGTCTTCTTTCCAAGATTCGCTTTAGTAACTCTCTGTAGTCTTCTTTGGCGATTTGACTATAGGGATCTATGAAAAGCTGAGATTGATCACTGACAAAGGTTAGGCTGTTTTCTCCCTTGCCATTAAGAGCTAGGGTGTTTTGTCTATCAACTCTCTGTCCATAGAGATAACCATAATTGAGACTAAACAACCAGGCATAAACTTTTAAACCTCTCATATGTGCTTTTTTGATGGTCTCTGCCAGGAGATCTCTATTTTCCTTGCCTGGACTATCTAAAATAGAGGGCCATACCGTACTATTGTAGCCCTTAGGTAGTAAAACTTGACCGCTGTAGAAGACTTCTAGATAGATTTCGTTATAGCCACGATTGACTATACGATCCAAAACCTCGTCGATCTTGCCCTCTTGAGCATCACAAGGATAAAGCCTTAGCCATATAGCCTGATTAGCCGGCCAGCTCTGTTGGCGACAGTCATGGAGTTGGATGGCTTGGCGTTTAAGTGTCTCTGTGTATTTATTTTGTGCTACCTCATCTCCATTAACTGTAGATTCTCTCAAATGTTCTTTCTCGGCAATATCTTGAGATGAAGATTGACAACTATCACTACTGAGAGGATCTGCCTGCACAGAAGGTGTACTTAACTGCATATTGCCCAACAATGTTGCAGCACCTATCGAAACTATTGACAGTAAGCTTTTGATGCCTTGACCCAAATTCAAATAACTCATGGTTATGGCTCTATTAAAGAATGTGCACTATACAAACAGTTTATATATTTAATCAAAAAAAAATCTTTAAATCCTGAAATATGGCTAACTTCTCAGGATTTTGCGTTTTAGAGATCCATAGTCAACTGAAGAGAGGAAGCAGATGAGGTTCTTACTGGTTTAGTATTGATTGCCTCTTCCAGTAGTTCTGGTTCTGATCTACCTGGATTGGATCTATCTTGACTGAGCCACTGAGCAAAGATTTGCTCACGATCATCTTGCATCTGAGCAATTTGATATATCCTTACTCTATTTCGTCCACTACCGCGGCAGCAAATATATTCGAGTCCATAACCAATACAGGAGAACAAATTTCGCAGAATCAACATGGGCGTAGCTGTCTGAGTAATATTGATTCCAGTAATAGATTTGATCTCCTTGCGGTGCTCAAGAGCTAGCTTGGCCATTGCTTGAAGATCTTCATCCCGATTAGAGAGTTGCCTCAATGGAGTTTTTAAAAGGTTTGGTAATCCTAGAATTTCTAAAACTCTTACACTTGCTCCTAATTGAGAACTATTAAAATCTGGCAGGAAAATCATACCATCTCCCTGTTTCAAAATTCTTTGGGCAACCAGGGCATCGCGATCGGTTAAATAGGGACGGCCAAGAGTCAAAAAGTAATTTAACCTTAGCTTTGAATGCCAATTTTTATCATCTCTTTCTATAAGTTCTACTGTAATAGGTACGCCATAGCGTTCATTGAGAATATATTTGCGCAATAAAATCTTCTGCTTGGGACTTTTAAGGGGACTTTTTTTCAAGCTTTGATATTCCTGCTGACTCAAGATGGTAGCTTTGACAATGGACTGACAATGTGCAATATAGTTTTCTTCTTGAACTATCTTGACAATTTCTAGAAGGCTTTCTTTTGTTTGTTTGCTCTCTTCTTCTGTTTGTTTGCTTTTTTTATTTTTACTATCTAATATTTCGTGGCCATTTAAACTCAAATGATTCAGAATACTTTCTCTATAGTTGAGCATTGCCACATTGACTCTAATAGCCATTTTGGCCCAGCATAGTAGAGATTCTGCCTGAAATTGGGTATTGATCTCATCCCAACTCCCAATATCTGATTGCTGCAACAGACGAATATTTAGCTGTGTCAAACGTTCGCCCGAATTTATAAGAGCGGGTAATGATGTTGCGCCATTGCCAATTTTATTGAAACCATAAGCAGCAGCCCAAAGATAGCGAGGTACGTTTTCTCTTACTCTACCCAAAGCCTGGCATACCGATGTTGCTGTCTGCACCCCCTGGGCAATTCCCCAAACAGAGGTAAAGTGCCCCCTGATATCTATACTGATTCCAGTTTCAATGGAGGGACTTGCCAATACCAAATCATAGTTTGGCAGAAGATCATTGAGATTATTGAGGCATTTATAGGCAGGGTGTTCTGGTTCCGATAGTGATTCTGAATCAATCCGCAGTATTTTGAGTCTGGGAAACTGTTGTTGCAGGTAAGATTCTAATGTTTGGGTTCCCCATTGACTTTTTAGCTGCTGAGCTGAGAGACAAACAAAAGCCTTTCCACCATTTTCTACTTCCCTGGTGAGATCTTTAAGGATTCTTTTGGGCGCATTTTCCTTGTAGTAATACACTGGATAGGTCGCCTCAGCTTTGGGTAGCCATCGATTGACTATCACATAGGGCAGGAGGTCAACCTCACTTAGGGCAATCAAATAATCTAGAGAAATATCACTCAAATCAGCATCAGCTATAAAAATCTGCCCGCCCCCGCCAATGACCTGTTGTATCAATTGCTTGAGAGACTTGAGAATGGCAACCCGATTACTACAACAAGTACTGGAATTTAGGGCATGCCACAAAACCTGTTCTACTTCATCAAGAATGATCAGAGCATTAGACCAGTCTGTAGGGTCAAATTGGGATTTGGAATCTGGATGCAGTGAATCGATACACATTCCATAGGCTTTAGAAACACTCTTGTCCTTAACCTTGTTGATATATTCGATACCGAAACGCTGACATAGCTCTTCTACCAATTTGATGCGATGCCCTATCACCAAAATCGGTCTTGATTGGGTAATAGCTTCTTGCACTATTTGAGCCAAACATTCGGTCTTGCCCGTACCTTGGGGAGATTTTATCGCTACCAGCGGGGCATTTGATAAATTTTCTAGTTTAGGCAGAAACGCTGAGTTCAGCTCTAAATCCGTATTGTAAGTCAGACATCCTAGGCTCTGGGCTTTCCATGTTTCAAAAGAGGAAGCTTTTTTGTATGCATCAGCAAAGGCAAGTTGACCATGTTGCCCAATGAGATCGTCAACTCCTTTTCCCAATTGACTTGTCCAGCTTACAACCTTGACCTTGCATTTAGCCTGCATTAAAAGAGTTCCCATTTTGCCGATTGCGGCATTTACTGCTTTGATGCTTTTAGGGCGACTATCTTGATCAAAGACTATATATATTTCCCGTCCTTGCTGAGCAAACAACTGTAGTTGTGGAATCAAGTGGGCTCTAGCAATTCTCTTGCCGGCATCATCTCTGGGAGTGCGATATCCATTGTTTACCCCAGGCAAAGCAATGGCAGGGTAGCCTGCAGACAGTAGCGTACCGGCTTTTTTTGCCCCTTCAGTAATGCAAAGAGGAACTGAAGGATTGTCTTTGAGCCAGGACCAAAAGTTGGAATGTTCTACCTGAGAAAGATCAACATTGTGCTTGAGGGCTATTTTCTCCCATAATCTAGATGGAACACGCAGGGCAAACAAACCAGTCTTTTCCATAGGAGGATGTTCATATTTGATAACCTTGTTGTTGTCATCACAAACCCTAGGATGAGCCGGCTTGAAGCAACCCCAGAGATCTTCTTTTCCAGTTAAAACATCCAATCCAGAGCACCACCACCCCCCGTCGCCAGTATGCTCGTACCTCTTAAGTATATGAGTATTGACTCTACCATCGTTGTTTCTCGGCAATCGATTAGAATACAGCAAATAATCCAAAGAGCTCATACCCTTTAAAGGGGTTACATTGAGATCAATCAACTCTTCATCTACTTTGCTTTTGCGCCATTCCGAACGATAATCCATGAGACTCTTTAGCACTACATCTAGCGTGGTAGTCTTTATTATATAGCAACTACACCATATATATTGTTGTCTTGGATTTATTTTTGTTCAAAATTACTAAGAGGATTGAGCTTGCATTTCATCTAGTCGAGAGAGTACTTCTTTGCTGTGAACCGCTGGCTGGACTGCTAGGAAAATTTCCCGCAATATACCGTTAGGATCTATCAAATAGCTATGTCGTAGAGAAAATAGCCCAAGCCAAGAGCCATATTTCTTGCTAACATTGCCACCTTGATCGGCTAGCAAAGGAAACTTTAGTCCCTCGCTATCACAGAATTTGCTATGAGAGTCTAGATCGTCGGCGCTGACTCCCAATATTTGAGTATTGCGCTGTTGGTATTTGCTGAGATCCTGTTGAAATCTCTTAGCTTCTAATGTGCAGCCAGAAGTAAAATCCTTAGGATAAAAGTAAAGAAGTACCCATTTCCCCTTGTAATCACTCAAAGAGATCTGTACTTCTCCACTATTGGTTGGTAAGCTGAATTCCGGGGCTTTTTCCCCAACGACTGGTTGTTTGCCGCCAAGTGCCCAGCTATAGGAAGGAGCGAAAGACCAAAGCAAGCAAAAAATCAAGACAATTTTTAATATTGAGCGTCTGAGCATAGTGAAAAACCTTCAAATAACATTACAATTAAATATTCTAGCTTTCAATTCCCATCCC
>CAIPYC010000024.1 GCA_903869185.1 uncultured cyanobacterium
GTCATTTACTTTATTTACCTCCTTATTCTCCTGACTTTAACAAGATAGAACGATGTTGGTCTTGGCTTAAAAGTCGCATTCGTAAATGTCTTGATCAATTTAATAGCCTTCGAGATGCTATCGAGCATATTCTTATGGTTTCTTCTCTATAAGCTCTGGCTATTGCTATATCAAGCCAGAAACCTACCAAGATTATGATTGGATTGGGCGCTCCATTAAATATCATCGTGGTCAAATTAGAGATTATTTTGGCTTTCGAGAAGCTCAAGTCAGAGATGCTGGAGAACTTGCTAATTGGTTGACTGAACAAGCACTAATTTATGAGTTAAAATTTGAACAATTAAAATCAGCAGCTTTAACTCATTTACGGGAATTGAAAATTGAACCCCCAACTCTTTTAAGATTAGAAAGGATTATACGTTCGGCTCTTAACACTTTTGAAGAAACTTTTTTTCGCCAGAGCAGTGAACAGTTATCTAGCCAATCTAAAGAACAAATAGATAATTTATTGAAGCTATCGGATTTATCTACACAATTAGAGGAAGAATCATCTACACAATTAAATAATATATCTAATCAAAAAGATAATATATTAACAGATCCTCCTGAAACAACTACATGGAGAGACTTAAAAACAGATTCTGGACGAATTGGGATAGAAAGCTTTCAAAAAGAAATCAATAAATTAGAAATTTTTCGGCAATTAAATCTCCCCGCAGACTTATTTAAAAAAATTCCGACTAAAGTTCTTCAAATTTACAAGGCTAGGGTAGCTGTTGAACATCCTCGTGATTTACGTCGTCATCCTAACCCTATTCGTTACACATTGTTTGCTGCTTTTTGTTGTCTTAGAAGTCAAGAAGTTACTGATAATTTGGTTGAACTTCTTATCCAAATTGTACATCGTATAGGAGCTAATGCAGAAAAACGAGTAGATAAAGAACTTCTGAATGATTTTAAAAAAGTTCATGGGAAAAATAATTTATTGTATCAAATGGCAGAGGCTTCTTTAAATAAGCCAGATGGTCTAATCAAAGATGTTATTTTTCCTGTAGTAAGTGAGGTTACTCTTAAAGATTTAGTAAAAGAATATAAATCTACAGGTAATGCTTATCGTGAAAAAATTTATACTGTGATGAGAGCTTCTTATGGTAATTATTATCGAAGAATACTACCGTTAATTTTAAAAAAGTTAGAATTTCGCTCTAATAATGAGGTTCATCGTCCAGTTATTCAAGCTTTAGAATTATTGAAAAAATATGCGGACAGTACGCAGCGTTATTATACGCCTGGTGAAGATATTCCTATTGAAGGAGTTTTACGGAGTGGATGGCAAGAAATAATCTTAGAAAAGAATACAGATGAAGAAATAAAAGTTAATCGTATTAACTATGAGTTGAGCGTGCTTCAAGCATTAAGAGAAAAGCTCAGATGTAAGGAAATATGGGTAGTAGGAGCTAACCGTTATCGGAATCCAGAAGAAGATTTACCTATGGATTTTGAGGCACAAAAAGCTGAATATTTTCACGCATTAAAACAACCATCAGATGTAGAAGTATTCGTAGCTAATTTACAGCAGCAGATGAATGAATCACTGACGTTATTAGACCAAGGTTTTCCAAAAAATCAATTCGTTAAGATTAAAATAAAAGGTAATGCTCGTATTTCACTTTCGCCTTTAGTAGCCCAAAATGAATCTACTAATTTGGTTCGCTTAAAAGCTGAAATTCACCGCCGTTGGCGTATGACTAGCCTTTTAGATATTCTTAAAGAAACCGATTTTAGAGTCGATTTTAGCAATTTTTTTACAAGTGTTTCAACCCGAGAAACTTTAGACAAAAATACACTACAAAAACGCTTATTACTTTGTTTATATGGTTTAGGGACAAATACAGGAATCAAGCGTTTAAGTGATGAAATAGGTGATGATAATTATCATGATTTATTGTATGTGAAGCGTCATTTTATTCAAAAAGACCAGTTACGTAATGCTATCGCCTGTATTGCTAATGCGATTTTCCGTATTAGAAATCCACAGATTTGGGGAGAAGGCACAAGTGCTTGTGCTTCTGATTCTAAAAAGTTTGGTTCTTGGGATCAAAATTTAATGACTGAATGGCATATTCGCTACGGGGGAAAAGGTGTGATGATTTACTGGCACGTTGAGAAAAATTCTGTTTGTATTTATTCACAGTTAAAAACCTGTTCTTCTTCAGAGGTGGCAGCAATGATTGAAGGGTTATTACGTCACTGTACTGAGATGAAAGTTGAAAAAAACTATGTAGATAGTCACGGACAAAGTGAAGTGGCTTTTGCTTTTTGTCATTTACTTGGTTTTCAATTAATGCCACGTCTTAAACGTATAAATGTTCAGAAATTATATCGCCCAGTTACTGGAAATAATGATGCTTATCCTAATTTACAATCTATTTTAACTCGTGCAATTAATTGGGATTTGATTCGCCAACAATATGATCAAATGGTGAAGTATGCAACTGCTCTCCGTTTGGGGATGGCTGAAACAGATGTCATATTAAAACGTTTTACTAGGGGAAATTTGTTACACCCTACTTATCAAGCTTTGGCGGAATTGGGTAAGGCAGTCAAAACTATATTTTTGTGTCAGTACCTGCATTCAGTTGAATTGCGACAGGAAATCAACGCGGGACTAAATGTGGTGGAAAATTGGAATAGTGCAAATAGTTTTATTTTTTATGGCAAGGGTGGAGAGATTGCTACAAATCGCTTGGAAGACCAAGAATTAGCCGTATTATCGCTGCATTTGTTGCAAATTTCTTTGGTCTATATCAATACTTTAATGATTCAACAGGTGTTGTCACAACCTCAATGGATGAAA
>CAIPYC010000025.1 GCA_903869185.1 uncultured cyanobacterium
ATAAGGTCATATCATCGGCAGCATGCACAGCCTTGACAACTTCCCTGCCCATTTTGCCAGTAGCCCCATTGACCACTACTGGAATCTTTGCTGAATTTTCCATAAATGTTATTAGTGATTGTTTTTGATGATTATATTACCAGAGGTGAAAGTACTTTAGTTAGATAACTAGAGAGAGTGAGCGGATCTACGCCTAGTTCTGTTCTTTCCCGCTCAGCCAGCAGGGCTGCTTGTGCGTGCCACCAGGCTGCGGTAGCTACTACTGCGCTCAGGTCTCTCGAGAAAGACTGGACTACTAGAGCGCCTATCAATCCAGCCAAAACATCTCCACTGCCACCTCTAGCTAGAGCTGGGGTGCTCTGGGCTACGCACCAGATTTGTCCATCAGGATTACTAACTAGAGTTCTGGCACCTTTGAAGAGAATCATTGAACCTGAAAGTTGAGAGGCAAGACTGACAGATGTAAATCTATCTTGCTCGGGATCTTTGATTTGGGGAAAGAGTCTTTTAAACTCTCCCAAATGGGGGGTTAAAATAGTTGGACAATTACGATAGGGCAGAGAAGGAATGAGATTGAGTAAAGCTAAAGAATTGAGTGCATCGGCATCTAAAATCACTGGCAAGCTGGATTCTAGTATTTTGGGAATCAGGTGATGTGCCTCTATGGTCAGCCCTGGCCCACAGACTATTGCATCATATTGGCTAAGATCAATCCCTTCAATTTCGGCTATTGCACCGCTTGCGGTTTCGCTACAGCCTATCACCAAAGCTTCAGGTAATTGACCTATTAACAAAGACTTGAGTGAAGATGGAACAGCAATAGAAAGCATTCCCACTCCGCCACCTCTAGCGCCTAATCCGCTCAAAATAGCACTGCCTCCATAGCGGCGCGATCCGCAGATCAAAAGGAGATGACCCTGTTGATATTTATGAGTGAGAAGAGGGCGTGGTAATGGGAGATATTTTTGAGCCAGGCAATAGCTCAATATTGTTCTGGTGGGTTGTTGTTGATTGTTTTCAAAAGTAATATCTGTAATACCAATGTCAATAAGCTCTATTTCCCCTAGGTTGACTATGGCTTGATCCTGAAAATGAGCCAATTTCCACATTCCCAGGCAGAATGTTCTTTCAGCAGCAATGGCAATACCCATGATTGCTCCAGTATCTGAGTTGATCCCAGAGGGTATATCTATACTCAATACAGGTATGCCGGAAATATTCACCCGATTGATGAGTTCATGGGGTTCGCCGGAAATTTCTCGCGTGAGGCCGTAGCCGAAAATACCATCTATGATTAATTCTGCTTTAAGGATTTCCTCTATCGATTGACATATGGAAATAGTGAGATATTCCGCATATCGCAGATGTTGTTGAGTTAGTTCTTTGGCATTTTCTTTACTAAAGGAGTAGATTGATACTTGGTAAAATGCCAGATGAAGTTCCCTGGCAATGACCAGCGCATCACCTCCATTGTGTCCAGGTCCAACCAAAACAGATACTTTCTTGGGATTAGGATAGAGATCTTTAATGCGATTTGCGGTAAGGATAGCTGCTTTTTCCATCAAGGCCGCTACGGGCATCCCTGCGCAAAAGAGCTTCTTTTCCATATCATTAATCTGTTGGCTGCTGACAACAAAGTGCTTAAGTTCTTTTTTCATAAAATAATCTACAATTTCAATCAAGTTAATCAGGCTTTGTAGGGTATAATGATTGGGATCTAAAAATTCTGGGGGAGTGGCGGAATGGTAGACGCGACAGACTTAAAATCTGTTGACTGCAAGGTCGTGAGGGTTCAAGTCCCTCTTTCCCCATATAAATCATTTTCATAAAACCCCATTCAAGATACCTATACTATTGTGATACGTTAATTAAGCTAAAAGAACATATTTAATGGCTTTACCTGAAAAATATTCTGACTGGGCTAAAGTTTTGGGCCAGTTTCTGTCGATTGAAATAATGGTACAAGGACTGAACGTCTTGACCGGAATTTGGCTAGTGCGTATCTTGAGCCAAAACGAATATGCATACTACACAATAGCTATGGGTATGCTCAGTACAATCAGTTTAATGTCTGATTCTGGAATTTCCTTTGGGATCACGGCCATAGGGGGAAAAGTATGGCGAGATCGCTTTCGTTTTGGTCAATTGATTAATACAGCACTGCGGATCCGCTATTTTTTGGCAGCAATTTCAATCACACTTGTATCTCCTGTGCTTATATGGATGTTGGTCCATAATGGAGCCTCTTGGGGCTATACAATTCTCATTACATTGATTGTTTTAATTGGGGTTAATTTTCAATTAACCAGTGCAGTTCTGATGATAGTACCAAGGCTGCATTCTCAGATTCGGATTATCCAAAACTTGGATCTCATATCGAGTCTATCCAAATTCTTTTTATTGGTAATAGCTTACTTCACTATGCTCAATGCGGCGCTAGCTACGGCTACTTCTGTTGTCGCCTATGCAGTCTATCGTTTCGGATTAGGCAATTTGGTAACTCAAAAAATCGATACAGAAGCCAGCCAAAATCCTGAAGATAGAAAAGAAATTATAAAAATCATAAAAAGAACCGCCCCCAATACGGTTTTCTATTGCTTTCAGAGTCAGATTACCCTTCTTTTGCTGAGTTTATTTGGTAGTGTTCAGAATATTGCTGAAATTGGAGCATTAGGCCGATTAACATTGGTTTTCTCAATTACCAGCTCAGTGTTAGGTAATATTCTAGTTCCCAGTTTTGTTCGTTGCCAATCTTACCAGCTGCTTTTAAAGCGTTATTTTTTAATTGTTTTGGGAGCTTCTTTATTTTCTTTGCTTTTGCTTATTCTTGCAATTGTTTTTCCGCACCAAGTATTGTGGATTTTGGGTGGAAAATATCAACATCTAGATTCAGAACTAGCTCTAGTGATTTTAGCTGCCGGGCTCAACTTTATTTCTGGGGTAATGTGGTCTCTCAACTCTAGCAAGGCATGGCTAAATGGGGTAATGCTTCAGATACCAGGAACCCTATTAATACAAGTGATAGGGATCATGTTTTTAAACTTATCTACATTGCATGGAGTGATTCTTTTTAGCATGTGTCCTCTGGTTCAGTCCTTCATTCTAAATTCCCATATGACCTACAGAGGTTTACAGGAAAAGGCACTTGAGGAGTATGGCAGTTAGGGCTGAATAATTCTTAATATAAATTGATATAAATTAGACATTAAAATACTTTTTCAATTTTTTACTTATTATCGGCTGCAAACGACATTCCAAAAACCAGGATATTAATATAGAAAATAATAATGGAAAAATAAAAATAATAAAGGGTAAAAATAGTGGTCGAGTAAATAGGGAGTTAGTCAGAGATAAACGATTAAACCAGAAAACTATTGGATAATGAATAACATAAAGAGCGTAAGAAAAAGATCCGATATAGCTTATTTTCTTTAAGAAGTTAATGGGAACATTCTTGATTAAAAAAGATAAAGGTAATAATATTGCAATTCCAAGAACTGAGTATATTAAGAAACTGTTAGATTGGATATGAGAATGATCAATTATTAATCCATATAGTAGAAAACAAACTCTTACAATTATAATAAAAATCAAAGAGACTATATAGAATGGGATTCTAGTTCTTGTTATTAAAGATCCAACAATCGATAAAGATAGTGATGAAAAAACAGTAAAAGCAAGAGCGGGAAAATGAAAATCAAAAGCTTTACTATAACTAAATATTGATTGGTGAGAATCGAGAATAATAAAATTAGCCATTATTCTTCTCAAGGTGTCCTGAAAGAACAACGCCGTCAATACCATCAATATGATTGGAGTCCAGAAATCATAAGAAGAGTAGTCTCTGCTGACAAGATCGAATTCATCTAAATTCTGAGATAACCAATAACCGCTCAACCAAACAGTAAAATAACCCAGAATTGTAAATGGATGAAAAGACACAAAAATGGATATTATGGCACATATAAAACATATGACTATAGCTTTTTCTGTCTTTATATTAAACTTCCATACAATCAGGAATAAGAGATAAAAAATAAACTCATAATGCAATGACCATAGGGATGGATTATCAAGATTGAGAGGGACTAACCATGTCTGTAAAAAAAATATATGTCCCAATATATCCCAGATTCCAGTTGATTGATGGTAAATATAAAAGGTAAGAAACAAAGCAATTAAATAAACAGGATATAATCTAATTAATCTTCTCCAAATATATTTTCTAGACTCATCTTTGGTGTAATTTTGTTGAGTAGTATAACCAATTACAAAACCAGAAAGTACGAAAAATAGCATAACAGAAACAATTGCACCTACATTCATTATTTTTATATAAAAAGGCTCGGGATGACCTACAAGAGTTCCATAAAGATATGGCATCTCAATTGTATGAAAAATAGCTACAACTAGAGCGCAAATTCCTCTTAAACCATCCAACTGTTCTAATCTTTTGTTTCCAAGCTGTTGATAAATTGATAGATTTTTCATATTAACTAGACAGTGAAAAGTTTTTATACTAACTATAGACTATATAGACTCGTCAACCAATCTGTCAAAAAGAGCTCAGTAAGTTCTTGCAAAAGCAGCAATGGCTTTCTTTTTGTTCGGTAGGATAGTCGTGCTTAGCTAAAGACGAAACCAACAAGAAAACTGTTGCGGCTATACATGAGGATATCTTATAAATTTATTTTAGATCTTTAAGAATTGTATGCGACTGCCCTGGGAGTGTAGGATAATTCACTAGCTATTTTCGGACTCTAATGAGATAATGTGAAGATGCCGTAGATTCTTGGCACTTTTTTTATTTAGTATTAAAAAGCTTTAAATAATATATTTGGAGAATTATGAAAGTTGGCGATCGAGTACGTGTCACTCACTCAGTTTTAGTTTATCACCATCCTCAACATAAGAAGGAACCCCTCAATTTACAGGGACTAGAGGGCAGCATCGTGAATATTTTAAATGATTGGCAAGGTCGGGTAATCAGCCCAAATCTTCCTGTTGTAGTGGAGTTCGAACAAAAATTCAAAGTTCATCTGCGTGAAAACGAAATCGAGACGATCTAGTTATTTCTCGTGCCAGTGATTCAAGTTTTTTAAGTGACTTGAGAGAGCTATTAATTAAATGCATAGAAGCTTGAGGCTCTCTCAACATGGCTAGAGCCAAGCTTAATTTTTTTATTTCTCCCTGGCTGTTGATTGCAGAGTTTAGATTTGGTAAATTTTGTTGAATGTTGTCACTGATCACCCGGAGTATCGTTACTGATCTGTCTTGATAGAACTCAAGTAGGTGATAACTTTCCATATCCACTACTTGGGCATATTGGGATAGTATCTTCTTTTGATCCCAGCTACATACTATAGTGTCAGTGGTTAATCCCTTTACTGGAGTTATTGTATTAGAAAAACCAGAAGAGCACCCCAACTTCGGTGAGATATGTTCTTGTTCTCTCATCAATAAAACACAACTTTGATAGGACACCACATCACCAACTCGCAATTGTTCCGAAAGGCTTCCAGCTACTCCCATCAAAAGTATTGACTCTTGTGCAAGATTGAGATTTTCTAGGAAGTTTACGCAAGCTTTACCCATTGGAATTGGGATCACTTGAATAGAACTTCCCCTGATTCCTTTTTTTACAGATTCATATTCTCTACCCTGAGGCACGAGAATTACTGAAAATTCTTGGGTCATTTCATTAACTCATAGATACTCAAGCAATTCAAGAGTTAATTTATAAAGATAAACCCAACTTTATACCCAATACTATATGAACAACTAGTACTAATGCTATCAGACTCCCTACATAAGCATGAGTAGTTCTTAAAAAACTTTTCAATCCAGAAGCAGCCAAGGCCGCATTAACTGACAGAAGAATAATAGCCAATGAGCCAGTCCAAAAATGAGGACTTTCTAAAATGGGCTGTTTTTGTATTACCAGAGACAGAACCCCGCCTGTATAACCCATAGCTATGAAAAGAAACATTAAGGGAGCAACCTTGCGATGTTCACCAAAGCTTTGGAGAGATTCATCGCTCCCTGCAGGGCTAGTTCTGCCGCGCCACCCAGTGTAGACAACATAGCTTCCCATAAGCAGTACAACTATTCCCATCATAAGAGGATGGCCCCAACGTACAATCGGCTCTGGCGTGGACAAACTACGAAACCAGGCGGCAAGTGGTTCTAAACTGTAACTAAGTTGTTCACCCATTTTATTCATTCCGTATAAGTAACATAATTCATGTTACGTCAGAAACCAGAAGTTGTCGAGCAGGAACATTGACATATCGAAAAATATTCAATATAATTGTTATAATAGAAGTTATGTGCGGACATAGCTCAGCTGGTAGAGCGTCACCTTGCCAAGGTGAATGTCGCGCGTTCGAATCGCGTTGTCCGCTTTTTCTGTAAAATCAATTTAGACATATCCCTGACAGATAAATGGCTATAGATAGTATATTTTTTTTACTATATGTCCGATAACATTAATGTAGATTTAATTCCATCTACGGTCAGAAGATCCTATAGCGCCTTTTTGGAGTTGAGCACTAAGCAGGGTAATGAAAGAAGCAGAGCTGTTGATCGCATGGCCAAAGCTCTAAAGAAAAATATTCAGTCCATTCTAGAGTGCAACACTCTGGATTTGGAAAGCGGCAGAGAAACGGCTGAGTCTGATTTGATCTTGGAATGGTTAAAACTGACACCAGAAAGGATTGAATCTACAGTTGAAATCTTAGAAAGAATTGCAGAACTGCCTGATCCGCTTCAGCAGGTTATGGATGCCACCTATCAACTAAATCCCTCACAGACTTACTGCCAAAGAATGCCCTTAGGAGTGATTGCTTTAGTCTATGAGTCATTTCCTGAATTGGCGGCTATTGCAGCAGGACTATGCCTTAAAAGTGGTAACAGTATAATTCTGCGAGGAAATTCCGCTTCACACCATTCCAATACTATAATCGCTCAAATTCTGCGTAGCGCCATTGAAGAATCAAAGCTTCCTATCCATTGCCTAGAACTTCTACCTACGGATAAAGGTCTTTCAATAAAAGAATTAGTTAGTCAGGATCAATATATCAATTTGGTTATTCCTTATGGACGACCTGGCTTGATTAATGATGTTGTACGGCAGGCAACAGCTCCAGTTCTCAAAACTGCAATGGGTAACTGCTATTTGTATTGGGCTGACAGTGGAGATTTAAATCTAACTAGATCAATGATTTTGGATAGCCATGCTAGTGAACCAGATCCAGTAAATGCTATTGAAAAAGTTCTAATTAATCGTCGACATAACAACCAAGAACTGGCTCATCTCTTTAGGAGCCTTATAGACAATGGGTTTGTTCTCTGTGGTGATTCTGAAATAGTGGATGAATTTTCTGATTATTCTATCTACCCTGTCGAGGAAAGTCATTGGCAAAGCTCCTATCTCTCTAGAACAGTTGCTTTCAAAATGGTTGATGATCTAAAGGAGGCAATAGATCAAATTAATAGGTATAGTAGCGGACATGCAGACTGTCTTGTCACTGAATCTTATCAAGAAAGTCGACAATTTGCGATGGATGTAGACAGCGCCTTGGTTTATATAAATACTTCACCGCGCTTCGTCCGCAATCCTCCACAAGGTGATTCGATATTTTTAGGTATTTCCAATCAAAAAGGCTATAGAAGAGGACTTATTGGGCTCGATACCCTGACAACGGTCAAGCAAGTTGTTCAGGGTATGAATTGGGATTTAGGATAGTTTTAACATACTTTTTTTGCGTATCATATTTGTAATATTATAAAAATAATGATTCAAATAAATATAATAATCTAGCAGGAAAATAAATATGAACCCCAGTAACTCGAAAATTTCTGTTTCTATTTCAGAACGAGAGTTGGAAATCATCGAGTTGGTCGCCAATGGGCTCACTAATTCTGAAATAGCTGAAAATCTAGAAATTAGTAAGCGTACTGTTGATAATCATATTAGTAATATCCTAGTGAAAACCAAAACTGTTAACAGAGTTACTTTAGTGCGTTGGGCGATCAGGTGGGGTAAAGTATGCTTCGATGAAATTAATTGTTGTATTTTGCCAACTGCTCAATCATCCGGTGAAATATAGAAATCTTTCTCTTTTTCTACTGATTTTGACCGGTTGTTCTCAGAATCATTCCCTTTTGATGCCAACTTTGCCATTTAATTCTTCTCTAAATACCCCCAGCAATGAGGAGATGCCCAGGCTTTCATATGATGGACATTATTTGGTTTTTGCCTCAGATCGTCAGGGTAAGCGTGGGATTTGGCTTTATGATCTCCAAGAGCGAAAGATGTTACCCCTTATCGGGTTGAATCAGCCCAACAGCCGGCAAGATGAGCCAGATGTCAGCTCAGATGGGCGTTATATTGTTTACTTGTCTGAACAATTTGGCAAAACTGATATTGTATTGTATGACCGTGAGAATCATAAAATCGAAAACCTCACAGCCAACCTAGCTTTTCCCGTAAGTCACCCTACTATCAGTGGGAACGGCCGCTTTATCGTTTACCAGATTAATAGATCCGGACAATGGGATCTTGTTGTCTATGATCGCGGACAAGGCTAGATTCTATGTTCTATTGCATATTGCCTGAATCTTTCAAGATCTGCCTGAAGAGTTGAATCAACTATCCGTCTCAAAAAAGGTCCATCCATGATGCTCTTCAAGATACCAGGAACGCAATAGGCTATCGTTAAGCGCACAATACAAGAACCATGCCGGTCGTAGAAACGGATAGCACCACGGTTGGGCAAACCATCAACTGATTCCCATTGAATAATCTGGTGTTTAATCAGCTTAACTATGCGAGAATTCCAACTAAACTGAAGACTATTGCTGGCAAGTTTCCAGCGGGATAAATTGGGATCTTCGGTACTTAATTCTACTGATTCAATCCACTTCATCCAGCATGGCATTAGCTCAAGATCAGACCAGAGGTTCCATGCCAATTCTATAGGTGCTTCTACTTCTATCTCTACGCTATGCTCCAACCAGTCTGTCATCGTTTTATTAATTTTTCGCTACATGGTTCAAAATTTCTTGAGCGGCTTGTTTTCCTGAGAGAGTTGCTCCTTCCATACTATCAATATAGTCTTGCTGAGTGTAACTTCCAGCAAGAAAGAAGTTAGGAATGGGTGTCTTTTGGGCTGGACGATAAGAATCCATATTAGGCGCTTCTCTGTAAAGAGACTGGGCAAGTTTAACAACGCTAAACCAAGTCATATTTAATTCCCTAGAGGAAGGAAAAAGTTCATGTACCTGCTTGAGCACCTTCATGGCAATCTCTTCATTCTTAGCCTTAATATAAGGATCCCCCGGAGTAAGTACTAATTGCATGAGCGAGCCTTCATTAGTGCGATAGTAGTCCGAAGGACTGGTTAAGGCCAAGTCAGCAAAACAAGAAAAGTCAGCATCTGCTGTATATAGAAGATTATCAATGCCTGAGGGACTGGCAAGTTGTTTCGCTCTTTTTGTATCCTGCATTTCTGTGACCCAACCGTCAAAGCGCAGTTGTACTGTAACTACAGGAACGGCATCTAATTTGTAGATATTTTCAAACTGTTGCCATTTTTTCCAATCCGCAGGCAATATTTTTTGCACACCTGGTACATCACAAGCACAGACGTAATTATCTGCTAAAACCATTCGCTCTTGATCACCTTGGCTAATGAGTAGTCCAGTAACTTTGGTAGTTGAATCTTCTCCTTCCTGATAACAGATCTCCTTAACTAAACTTCTGGTATGGATTTTAGCTCCCCTGTCTTCCAAATACTTCAAAATAGGCTGGTGTAGATACTCTTCGGGTGAGCCTTCTAACATTCTGAGAATTGAAGCTTCGGTTCGACTGGCAAAGAACTGAAATATTGTGAGCATACAGCGAGCCGACATATTTTCTGTATCAATAAAACCTAGAGCATAAGCAATGGGATTCCACATCTTTTGGAGACTTCCATCATTGCCACCATGTCTTCTGAACCATTGAGCAAAACTGATTTTATCAAGTGCGCGGATACTCTTCATCGCCCCTTCAAAATCAACTAAACCTCTAACTATTGGACTAGTACCTAGGGCAAGAGAATTGAATATTTTATCAAGAGTTGATAGTTGTGAGGTTGTAAAAAAGGCCTTAAGTCCATTTAATGGAGCACCTACAAAAAAACGGAAGTCCAACTTGCCAATTCTGCCACCTTTGTTGACAAAAGTGTGGGTATGTTCTTTAATTCTCAGGTTATCTATAGCTCCTACCTTTTTCATCAGGTCAAAAAGATTGTAGTAACATCCAAAAAAAACATGCAGACCCATTTCAATATGGTTTCCTTGGGCATCTATCCAGCTGCCAACTTTACCACCAACAAAATTTCTAGATTCGAATATTTCAACATCACAGCCAGCTTCAACCAACTCTACGGCTGTTGTTAATCCAGCTAGCCCTGCTCCAATGATGGCAACCCTCATTCGATTCTTCTCTCTTAATATTTAAATACAAATTTTAACTTAATTTCGTTATTGCACAGAAGAAAAACCAGCGTAAGTATCTAGGTTAATTCTTCTTAGGTCCAACAATTGATAGATAAGGCTGAGTAATATATTTAATTGCCACATCTTGGATCATCGCTGGACTGACCTGCTTGACTAGTTCAGTAAATGTCGTATCAAAATTCACCCCAAGTCCCAGTGCTTCGTAGTAGCCGTTAATATGGGCAATTTCTGAATTAGTCTGTTTGCCAAGAGCATATTGTCCCAAGAGTTTATTTTTGGCACTCTGCAACTCTTCTATACTCAGCTGCTTTTCAATCAAACGCTCTGCTTCATGTCTAAGACCATCTTGGGCAACTTGACTATTTGCTGGAGCTGTACCAATGTAGAGTATCAATTGAGAAAGATCTAATCGTGTGGGAAAGATAGCCGAAACATCGTAGGCTAGTCCACGTTTTTCTCGCAGTTCCACAAAGAGCCGACTTGAAAGTCCATTACCCAAATAGGTATTGAGCAGTTTGAGAGGTACGTAGTCCTGGTTGAAGACTGAGGGCGCAAAATAACCAAGCATAATGATACTTTGCTGAGAATCCTGGAAGAGAAAATCCTCTTTAGGTTGATTGGGAACTTGAGGAAGGACCAATTGTTCCGGTTGTAATGGCGGATTCTTCCAATCTCCAAATACGTTTTCCAGCCTAGAGATCGCCTCTTGGAGATCTATATTGCCCGAAAGACTCACCACCAGATTATCCGGGCGAAAATGATCTTGATGGAGCGTTTGCAAATCAAAACTTGTAACACTAGAGAGAGATTCTTCTATTCCAAGAACAGAAAGTGCGTAGGGATGTTGATCATACATATTCTCCCTAAGTTGGGCAAAGGCTAAATTAAAAGGCTGTTCCCGCTGAGAGAGGATTGATTGGAGGGTTAGTTTTTTTTCTAGATCTACTTGTTCGGCCGGAAATGTTGGATTACGTAAAATTTCAGCTGTCAATTCCAAAATCTCAGCAAAATCAGCAGTTACACATTTTAAACCCAGTAAAAAATAGTCATTGGTGATATCACTACTGAGAGCCGCGCCTAATGATTCAACATTTTCAGCTATTTGAGCTGCATTATAGCGCTCGGTGCCCTTGGTAATCACCCTGGATAAAAGATTAAAAACGCCTGCCTTTTCTCTAGGATCCCAGCGTGAACCGCTATTTTTGAGAAAAATACGGCCAGCCACCAATCCTACGGTATGGTTTTCCTGGAGCAAAAGCCTGATGCCGTTACTGAGGGTATATTGATGTAAAGGACGAACTCTGGTGGTACTCTGATTCATATTGGCAATACATTAGTCAATAATCTCATCCTAGACCAAATTTGCTGATTTACTAAAATACAGCACTGAAGCAAGAGCGATGGCTGCCGGTAATATTCTATGTTCTTGCTCTTGAATACGCGCATGTAGACTTTCCAAGGTATCTTCAGAGAGTATGGGTACGGCGGCCTGCATGATAATTGGTCCACTATCAACCTCCAAGCTGGCTAAATGAACACTGCAGCCGGTGATTTTCACCCGAGCGGACAGGGCCTTATCGACAGCATGCAATCCCTTAAAACTTGGCAATAAGCTGGGATGAATATTGATTACCCTGTTTTTATAACCTGAAAGCAGGACTTCGGTAACAATACGCATCCAGCCGGCCATGATGATCCAATCTACATGATTGTCGCGAAAAACATCAACGATGGACTGATCGAGGCTCTCTCTGCTGGAATAGTTGCGATGATCAAGCAAAAGTGAGGGGACATTCCAGTTTTGTGCCCTATATTGCACCTTGGCTTCGGGATTGTTGTAGACCACCATTTTGATTTCAGCATTGAGCCTCTTATCGGCTATTGCCTGAGCAATGGACTCGAAATTGCTTCCATTTCCCGATGCCATCACACCAAGCCTTAAATGCTCATGGACGACGATCTTATCAAAAGGAGGAGAAATCAGAAAAGACATAATTTACAAGAAAAATTAATCGCTAAGTCCCTCATCATCCCAGGAAATGGGATCTTCTATGGGCTCGAGGTGAGTCATGACATGAGATCCCGGAAGGGCTGCGCTGATCTTGATTTCAATTTCTTCACAAAGATCATGGCCGCGCTGGACGCTCCATTGGCCTGGTACGAGAATATGGAAATATACAAAGCTACGCGAGCCAGCTACTCTAGTACGAAATGCATGGAATTTGAGCCCAAGATCTTCATAGGCAAAGAGAATATTTTTAATTTCCTGTTGTTGCTGGTAGGGAAGGGCGCGATCTAGTAGCTCTGAACCAGTTTCTCTGAGCATTTTGATTCCAGTTCTAATGATCTGAAAGCCAATCAATAATCCCAAAATTGGATCTATAACCGACCAACCTGTTAGCTTTACCAAAACGATACCAACTACTACCCCAAGTGATACCCAGGCATCTGAAAGCAGATGATAGGCATCGGCTTTTAAGGTTATTGAACGCAATCTTTTTGCCGCATTAAAAAGTAACCAAGCAGTGGATAGATATATTACAGATGATGCAGCAGCTAGTATTATGCCTAAATCTACTTGTTCTAGATGGTGAGCAGTAAAGATTTTTTGTATCGCTTCTACAACGATAAGCAAGGCCGAAATTATAATGAGAATGCTTTCAATACCGCTAGAGAAATACTCAGCCTTAGAATGTCCAAAAGGATGCTCTAGATCGGGCGGCTGAATAGCAAAAGATAATGCCCAAAAGCCAATACAGGCAGCAATCAGATTGACACTGGTCTCTAATGCATCCGAAAGTATAGCAATAGATCCTGTTTGGAAGTAGCCATAAAGTTCCAAGACAATTGTGGCAATAGCTGCAATCATCGATATCACTATATAAAAACGCGGATCTTTTGTGCTTTTTCTTAGAGACAGTTTCTTTACCTCACCAAAAAGTAATAGCACCTATAAATATAGCCCATAGCTTGGGATAATCTTAGATAAAAATATATTTACAAGGATATAGAAAATTGAAGATAATTGTTTTGGATGATGATCCTACTGGCTCTCAAACGGTTCATTCTTGTCTGTTGTTGTTGCGCTGGGATGTGGAAACTCTCAAGATTGGCTTGCAAGATAGCTGCAATATTTTTTTTATTCTCACCAATACACGCGCTCTAGAGCCAAGTGAAGCAGCTCGGGTAGTGCAAGAGGTCTGTCATAATCTCAAGTTAGCTCTAAAAGATACTGAAGATTTTTTAATAGTAAGTCGCTCTGATTCTACTTTGCGTGGTCATTATCCTCTGGAAACCGATGTTATTGCCAGAGAGTTCAATGGTTTTGATGCCCATTTTTTGATTCCTGCTTTTTTTGAAGGTGGAAGAATTACCAGAGATTCTATTCACTACCTGATAGTAGGCGGGAAAGAAATACCTCTCGAGCAGACCGAATTTGCCAAGGATTCTGTCTTTGGATATAGCCACAGTTATCTACCAGATTATGTTGAGGAGAAGACTAAAGGGGCAATCAAAGCCGATCAAGTGGTTCGTATTCTTTCACAGGAGATTGCAAAAGGCAGCTTGACTAGATTAATGCAACTCTCTGGCAATGTGGCAGTGGCAGTAGATGGACAATCGCAAGCTGATTTTGATATCTTTGCGCAAGATTTAATCGCGGCGACCAATCAAGGCAAACGATTTCTCCTCAGAAGCGCTGCCAGTATTTTGACTTCTCTGGCTAATTTGGGACCACAGAGTATTGCCGGCGAAAATATGTCACAGTACAAAAGAACGCAACAGCCTGGTGTCGTTTTGGTAGGCTCCCATGTTCAAAAAACCACTCAACAGCTGGAGGTCCTTCTAAGAGAAAAAGATATCGCCCCTATAGAAGTTGAAGTTAGCCGGCTCAAAGACGAAGTAGAACACAAAAATGTCTTGCTGGCTGATATTTTACAAAAGGTTCACGATTCCCACCAAAGGGGACTCACCCCGGTAATCTATACCAGCAGAGGTGAGCTGAGCTTTAACGATAGTCAAACCCGCTTGGCTTTTGGTGTGATGGTTTCCAGTTTTCTGATGGATATTGTTCAAGGACTGCCCAAACAGATCAGCTACTTGATCTCCAAAGGGGGCATAACTTCCAATGATGTTCTCAGTATTGGTTTGAATTTGCGCATGGTTCGGCTATTGGGACAGATTCTGCCGGGCTGTTCTTTGGTTAAGACAGAAAGAGATCATCCTCTTTTTGCCAATCTGCCGGTGGTGCTTTTTCCTGGCAATGTAGGGGATCGCGATGGTTTATTGACGGTATATCACCGACTGAAGTGATTTAATTTTAATTAATCGCAAAATATGATCAAATCAATCAAGCGCTACTTTAACCAATTTCTCAATAAATCCAGAAAAATCAATGAACAACCTTTAAATTTTGGCAGTTTATTAGTTATCATTCTGATTGACTTGTTTATTTTATTTAATGTCTTTGCTGGGCTCAATGATATCAGCCAAAGATATATCAGCCCTGAGCAAAGTTATCCTTGTTATAGGCAGTGGCAAAGTTACTTTAATCAATCATCTCCTGATAAGAATTATGAGATAATTCGAGATATAGTACACTTTAGCTATAAACCCAAGCTAATTGACAATTACTATATAAAAAACAAATCATTAATAGGACAACAAAGCCAGATTTGCTCAACATATGTGCAGCTTCATGATCAAGCGCTCAATTCTAAAGCTCAAGATTCAATTAATAAGATCAATAAAATTGAACAGGATATCAAAGAATTAGAAAAATCAAATTATATTATTCGCTCTGAGTATAGTTCAAGTCTTTTAGAGAAAATTGCCGGTCAAAAGCCGGAAGATTCTATCAATCAAGTCAGCGCTGCCCAAGCCAAGCAACAATCAATTAAAAACGAAAATCAAATTGTTCAGTTTAATCAAAAAATAAAGCAGATAAAAGAGGATCTTTTATCTAGACCAGAAAATACCAATTTCCTCAATTTTCTCAATCAGAAGAATACTTTTATAGCTCTTGAGCAAGACTATGAAAAATCAAGCTTTTGGTATCCCAGTATTCAATTGCTGTTGCAGGCTCTTTTTCTGGTGCCTTTAATCTTCATTGCCTTTTGGTTGAATAATTTTGCTCAGGCTAAAGGCTATGGTTTGGTCTCCCTGATTAGCTGGCATCTTCTCATTATTTTCCTTATTCCTCTGTTGGTCAAAATTTTTCAATTTTTGCAGATTGGTTTGATTTTTCGATTGATTTTTGATTTTGTTCAAAAAATATTAGGTGGTTTATTATTTCTTGTCAATTACTTCTATATCCTGCTGATTCCTTTAGTTGGCTATTTAATCATCAAATTTTCCCAAAGGATTACCCGCAAACCTAAAAGCCTCAACCAAGGTGCTATCAATTTTCAAAACGGGCTTTGTACAGAATGCTCCAAAAAAATCCGACCGCAGGATTCATATTGTCCTCATTGTGGTTTTTATCAATATTGTCAATGTTCTAATTGTCATAGCTTAACTTATAAGCATTTGCCTTACTGTAAGGAATGCGGCTTTTTAAATGATTCTAATTCTTTCAGGTGAAATATTTTAACGAGGATTTAAAAGTCAGACCCTGCACCAAGATTGAAAACAGTACCACAATATAGGTAATTGATAAAATAATAGATTTTTCTGAACCCGCCGGGAGAGATAGGGCCATGGCAATAGATAGTCCGCCTCTTAATCCACCCCAAGTTAAAAGACCCACCATTTGCCAATCAAAACCTAATAGAGCTCCAGGGATAGCGACACTAAAAAGCCTGCCCAACAAAACCGCAAAAATAGCGAAAACCCCGAGCATAATATGACGGCTAGAAAGGGAAACAATCAATATTTCCAGACCGATCATTATAAAAAGTACAGAATTAAGAATTTCATCCAACAAATCCCAGAATTGATCCAGATGTGATTTGGTTTTGGGTGACATCCGGTAATGTCGATTTTGATTACCTATCACAAGTCCAGCTACAACCATACAGATAGGAGCTGAACAATCGAGTGATTCGGCCAGAACATAGCCGCCGCTGACCAATGACAAAGTCAGAAGAATTTCCACTGTATAGGCATCGATTGAGCGCAGCAACAAGAAGGTGAGCCAGCCCAGGAAAATACCTAAAAGGGCTCCGCCTAAAGCTTCTTGAATCAGTAAGGCTCCAATCATTCCAGGATGTATGGACTCTGTGCCATCGGCTAAATGTAGGATGGTAATAAAGGCTACAACACCAATCCCGTCATTGAATAAACTTTCAGCGCCGATTTTTACATACAATTTGCGAGGAAGATCAGACTGTTTAAGAATCGAAAGAACCGCAATTGGATCAGTCGGCGAAATTAAAGCACCAAACAAAAGAGCATACAGATAAGAAAAATTCAAATTAACTAGGGGAGCCGCTAGCCAAATCAAGCTTCCTGTAAGAAATGTGGCTATCACTACACCAAATACCGAAAGGATCGCCACTTCCCATTTTATGCTTTTTAATTCTTCTAAATTGATCTGCAGAGCACCAGCAAAAAGCAAAAACGAAAGCATGCCATGTAGAAGAGTATTCGATAGATCTATACTTTCAATGAATCTGATATAGCCTCTCAAATCAAAGTAACCCATCTTATTAAGGGCCATTGCCAGTAAGGAAATTGCAAAGGCAAAAGCCATTAATCCAACAGTAGGCGGGAATTTGATGAGCTTATAGTTTAAATAGGAGCCTACAGCAGTCAATGTTAAAAGCACAGCAATGATTTCAAACGTAGTCATACTTTAACAAAGGATATGAGGCTTATGAGAAACTAAATACAGGCTCTAGCGGAACATGATGCTGAGTGAAGTTTCCTGATGGATGCGCCATATAGCTTCTCCTAAAAGATTAGCAACAGAGAGTATGGTCAACTGCTCAAAGTGTCTATCTTGCTCTATTGGGATTGTATTGGTAACTATCACCTCTTCCAGCTCACCACTACTCAATCTTTCTATAGCTGGATCAGAGAAGACAGCATGAGTAGCACAGGCATAGACCTCTTTTGCTCCACTTTTTTTGAGTAAACTGGCACCAGCTACAATAGTACCTGCAGTATCGATCATGTCATCTACCAAAATAGCAGTCTTGCCTTTGACATCACCTATAACATTAACCACCTCTGCTACATTGTGACTTTGGCGACGCTTATCAATGATTGCCAGAGGTGCATCATGCAGTTTTTTAGCAAAAGCTCTGGCCCTAGCTACTCCTCCCACATCGGGAGAGACAACCACCATATCTGAAAGATTCTTCTGAAGAATATAGTCTATAAGAACAGGAGATCCATAGACGTGATCCAAGGGAATATCAAAATAACCCTGGATCTGAGCCGAATGCAAATCCATTGCCAAAATTCGATCTGCCCCAGCCTTGGTGAGTAGGTTGGCTGATAACTTGGCAGTAATTGATTCTCTACCGGCGGTCTTCCTGTCTGCTCTTGCATAGCAGTAATAGGGAATCACGGCTGTGATCTGTCTAGCTGAAGCACGCCGACAGGCATCAATCATGATCAACAGTTCCATAAAACTGTCGTTGACCGGCTTACTGCCAGGCTGAATCAAGTATATGTCAGAGCCGCGAATTGATTCTTGAATTTGTACATACTGCTCTCCATCGGCAAAACGCTTGCGAACCATTGGACCTAGATCTACGCCCAGATAGCGAGCTACTTCTCGAGACAAAGGGACATTGGCAGATCCAGAAAAAATGCGAAGACGATTGCTATCAGAAACAGACTGAAGCATCGTATGAAGAGTTGTGGCAACAGTATTGTTCACAGGCAGGAGATTACCCTCAATTGTGGCATACCTTAATAATTTATATAAATTTTGCTAGATTGAACCATTATAATCATAACTAAATGCCCATAAAATATTTATTCAGTTAGAAAAAATTTTACTTTATTTGCATGAATCGGGTAATTCTCGTCAGTGGAATCAATACCGAAGTTGGAAAAACCAAGATCATCACTGCCTTGACCGCATATTGGCTCAAGTATCGTGATCCAAACCAATTAGCACTAATTAAACTGGTTCAAACAGGGCATGGCGATCTAGAACATTATCAGGCTCTATTCAAGGATAAGCAATTTACCATTCTTTCTCCTTTGATCTTTGATGCGCCTATTGCTTCTCCATTAGCTGCTGCCATTGAGGGTAAAACCGTAGATATTGGATATCTTTGGCAGGTGTTGTCTGAGATCAGATCTGCTAAAGATTTCGTCTTAGCTGAAGGTAGTGGAGGATTGGGCTCACCTGTGACCCAAGAGCTTGTTTTCGCCGATCTAGCAGCTAATTGGAACCTACCTACTATACTGGTGGCAGCTGTTCAGTTGGGGGTAATTGCCCAGATTGTCGCCAATATAGCTCTTGCTCGTCAAAAAGGGGTACGTATTTTGGGTATCATCTTAAATTGTCAATCTCCCTTAAGCCAACAGCAAATCGACAAGTGGGCTCCCAGAGATCTCATTGCCAGTCTAACCGAGACTCCAATTATCGGCTATTTTCCCTATCTACAAGAAGACGATCTCGATATACTGGCTCAAGCAGCATCTGATCTTGAGTTAGAATATATACTCTAAAATTATTCACTTGTTAACGGGCTTGGAGGGATTCGAACCCCCGACCTCGTGGTCCGTAGCCACGCACTCTATCCACTAAGCTACAAGCCCTTTATATTCAATCTAATTAATATAACACAATCACAATTTATCATGCAAGAAAAAAAAGAACTCTCTCATCTCAACTCCCAAGGTATTGCCAATATGGTTGATGTTTCAGCCAAGGAGGCAACTCTTAGAGAAGCTAGAGCTAGAGGATCTATTAAGATGAAGCGGGATACTTTTGAGGCAATTAAAGCTGGGAACTTACCTAAAGGCGACGTCTTGTGTACTGCGCGGCTAGCCGGTATTATGGCTGCCAAAAAGACAGCTCAATTGATTCCTCTTTGTCATCCTTTGCCTTTACACAAGATAGAAGTCAACATCATCCCAATTGCTAGATTGCCGGGTTACCAGATTGAAGCAACTGTCGTTACCAAAGCGGAAACTGGAGTAGAGATGGAGGCATTGACAGCGGTTTCAGTATGCGCATTGACTCTTTATGATATGGCCAAAGCTCTTGAGCATAGTATGGAGATTCAGTCTATCCATCTAGTCAGTAAAACGGGGGGCAAATCAGACTATTCTATACTCTCTTAAGTACAAGAAAGAAGGAATCGTTGCCTTCATTGAGGTTCAAAACATTTGCAGACATCAAAACCCAATCAGTAATGATTGCACATCTTCTTTAGAAAGGCGCGGACCGAAATGGGTGACGATCCTGGCTGAAGCTTTAGAGGCCAGTTCGCCAGATCTTTGAGCGCCCATACCTTGGGTTAATCCGTAGAGAAAAGCACCAGCATACATATCCCCGGCTCCTACTGTATCGATTGCCTGCACTTGGACAGGATTGATCTCAATTAGTTCACCATCATAATAGACTAGCGATCCTCTTGAGCCTAGGGTCAAGGCAAAACCACGACTGATATTCTGAAGATAGGCAATAGATTCGGTAAGAGAATTAGTTTTTGCCAATTTGAAAGACTCTTCTTCGTTGGCAAAAATCAAATCTAATCCTCCTTCAATTACCTTTTGGATCGATTTAGAAAAATACTCAACCATATTGGGATCTGAAAGTGAGAAAGCCACTTTAACATTACCGGAATGGGCAATCTCTTTAGCTTTAAGTACAGTATCGAGTCCAGTCGCCGAAGCTGTCAGATAACCCTCTAGATATAGATATTGAGAACCCAAAATAGCTTCTGGCAATAGATCCGCTGGTACTATCTCGCTGGTAATACCCAAAAAGGTGTTCATGGTACGATCAGCATCGGGCGTGACAAATACCAGACATTTACCGGTGATTCCGTTATCTAGAGTGTCAGATTGAAGATTAGTATCCAATCCACTTGTTTTGAGATCTTTTAAAAAAAAATGCCCCGATTCATCGTTGGCTACCTTGCAAGAGTAAAAACCCAATCCTCCAAACTGACTGAAGGCAACCAAGGTATTTGCCGCAGAACCACCACTGCTTTTTTTAGAAGGCAATTGAGAGAGTTTGGCTACAAGTTCTTGTTCTTGATCTTCATTGATCAAGGTCATAACTCCCTTGTCAATCTTGAGATTTTCTAATAATTCAACTGGTACAGAAAACTCCATATCCAAAAGTGCATTACCTACGCCATAAACCTGATATTCAACCATATTCATTTATTTTAGATTTCTTTTTGCTTACTATATCATTTTTTCTATGATTATTTTCTCTTTCTATTTCCTGTTGCAATCTATCGATATATTGTAATTTGACTTCTTCTATGAATTCCTTACTTAAATGGGTTAACTCTGGCAGTTTCTCATAGTATTTTAAGGAAGCAATACTCATGAAAAGTCTTGTTTTAAATTGCTCAAAATATTGATCAAAGACTGGATCGTCTTCTAGCATTTTCACCAGCATTTTATCTGAAATATTAAATATACTATCAATAGTTTTTCCAATTAATTCTTTTTGTATTTCGAGAAAGTAGGGAACATATTTTAGAGAAGATTGTTCATTCAATGATTTTTTTATTGAATATTCTATAAGTTTTTGTAAATCAACTCTAATATCAGGAACAACTTTTTGTGAAACAAATTGTAACAAAATACCCAAAATAGCTTTTAATTCATCTTTTTTATTTTGAGAATTTAAATATTGATTTTTTGGTGTTATTACAGTTAAAAAGTCACCGCTGTCTATGGATATTTCAATATTATTCAATATTCTGATAACTACAGCCTCAGTCATTTCTTTGGCAATGATGGAAACAACTCCTCTGTTGATCTGTTTTTCAACACCTCTGGTTTTTAGCAATCCTGTTTGTTTAAGACGCATCACTACAGGAATCACCCGGAGTATTCGCCAAAATGAGATGAACAAAAATACGTCATACCATCTCCATAATAAAGTATCCCGCCATCTAAATCCAGGATTGATTTTTGCCAAATATAAAGTGCGTCCCAGATAATCAAAAAAGAAGAAAACTGTAAAGGGAAAATCAAGCAAGTATAAATAATCTACATATTTTCCATTTTCATCTAAATGTCTGTAATAATTACTGTAGATTAATGGTTTGATTTTATTATTAAAAAAAGCAAGCTTACTGTTGGTATTGCTTTGCAAATATTCGGCAGACCAAAAGGTTTTAAGAGATTGAGTAGCTGAATTTTTAGGATTATGGATATATGTGCGCATCAGGTTCTTGATCCGCTCGAGACTTCCAGTTTTATTGGCAATCTGAAAAGGATTAGTCTCAATAATCTCCTGACTATCTTCTTGCAATTTTGTCAAGAGCTGAGCTACCTGAGGCGAATTCAAATTGTTGATATTGGATTCTACTTGAGAAACCAAGTTCAAATATGACTGTGTTTGGCTATGTGGCTCAATTCCCTTGATAGGATCATAGTACTTGGTAACTAGATTGGTTACTGAATCAGGTAATACCTTTAGATTGATTCCCTCGGATTTCAGCCAACCCAGCCGAACTGCAAATATCCTTGAGTGTCCCAATAACCAAAAATCGCGCAATGGAACATAGCTTAGATCAAAGATGACCATCAATAGATTCAGCAAAGCTAGCAGTGCAACCGTGCGGGAAATCCAGATATTGCCGAACCAGAGTTTCAAGAGAAATTCAATTGTTCTTTTTGATTTCTTATCCCCCATGGCTTCTAGGGTCGATCGCCTGGTTCGATTCTAGCTGTGGTTTGACTGGTGATACTGTACCGCTGGCGGTTGCATAGGGAAGTGAATCACCAATTGCCAAAGCAGTTAAATTGGCTTCTAAAACAGTAAGTGGCTGTTCTCCAATAGTCTGGGCTATGGTTTTGCCTTCTTTATCAAAAAACACAAAATGAGGAATACCATCTACTCGGTAACGCAATACTTCAGGTAACCATTTATCATTGTCAATATTGAGCATGACAAAATTGACAGATTCCCCATATTTTTTCTTGACAATTGATAGATCCTTGGCCATGGCTTGGCAACTAGTACACCAATCGGCATAGAATTCAGCTAATGTGGGTTTATTGTTAGTTAATGCTACATTAAGAGGGAGTGAGTTTTTAGCTTGCAAATCTAGAGAAGTCGAAGCAGATTGATTTTGGAAACTAAAATAAATAGAAACACTCAAAAAAACAGCAACTAGGGCAATCACTATATTTTTGAGGCGTTCTGGACTGTTAGACATAAATTAATGTTGTTAAAATATCGTAACTCATCCTCATTATATGAAAAAAAGAGTAACTCTAACTTTTCCCAAAAGAATCATGCAGTTGCCAGTTACCTACAAATTGGCTAAAGACTTTAATGTTGCTGCTAATATATTAAGGGCTCAAATTGCTCCTAATCAGGTAGGAAAACTTGTCTTAGAGTTATCCGGCGATATAGATTCATTAGAGGCTTCTCTAGAGTGGCTCAGAGGCCAAGGCATTTCTATTTCCCTCTCGAACAAGGAAATTTTGATCAACGAGGAATCTTGTGTAGAATGTGGGCTCTGTACGGGAGTATGTCCCACAGAAGCACTCACACTTGAGAGCATAACTTTCCATTTAAAATTTCTGCGCTCTCGTTGTGTCGTTTGCGAACAGTGTATAGAAGCTTGTCCAGTGGGAGCAATCACTACTAATCTTTAACAATGCTTTGGCTAATTGGCGGCACCAGTGAGAGTCGAGAGATTGCTAAATTGCTTTTTCAAAATGACATAGATTTTCTGGTAACTGTAACCACTCAAGAAGCTCTCTCTCTCTATAAAGATTTACCAATCAAGGTGAATGTGGGCGCTCTTACTGTGGGCAAAATTCAAAATCTTATAGACGATTATGAAATCACGAAAATCGTAGATGCTTCCCATCCTCATGCTCAGATCATCTCTCAACATGCCATCAATTTGAACTTGCCATACTTACGCTACGAAAGATCAGTTCTTATTCAGTCAACAGGTAAAAAAATAGAAAATATTGATGCTCTTTTTGCTGGCCAGTATCTCACTGGCAAAAGAGCTCTCCTGACTATAGGTTACAAAAACCTAGCCAGGTTTGAACCTTGGCAAAATAAATCAATTCTCTTTACCAGAATATTGCCTAGTCTTACTTCACTAAAAGCGGCAATAGATGCTGGCTTTACGAGCGATCGGATCGTTGCTCTACGTCCCCCAATTGGTCTGGAATTAGAAAAATCGCTCTGGACAAGATGGAAGATTGAAGTTGTAGTAACTAAAGCCAATGGTTATGCCGGTGAAGAGAATATAAAGCAGCAACTCTCCCAAGAACTAAATATAGAATTGATAGTTCTAGATAGACCCAAAATAAACTACCCAAGACAATGTAATCAACTAGATGATGTGCTGAATTTTTGCGCGTAAGGGTTTATTAGCCCATTTTGTCAAAGACAGAGAAAAGCGGCAAGTACATTGATAGTAAGATGGTACCTACAATGGTAGCCACAATCACTATCATTAGCGGCTCAATTATACTGGTCAAGCCTTTAACTGCTTGGGCAACCTCATCTTCGTAAAAATCAGCTACCTTCATCAACATGGCATCGAGCTCACCGGTTTCTTCCCCGATACTGATCATTTGTATAGACATTGGAGGAAACACCCTAGACTTTTGAAGCGCGAAGGAGATCTCTCCACCTTGTTGAATATCAGTTTTGGCATTTTGTATAGCATCTGAAATAATACTATTACCAGTAGTTTTACACACAACATCCAAAGATTGGAGGATGGGAACTCCAGATTCAAGAAGCGTACCCAAAACCCTACTAAAAAGAGCAATGGCATTCTTCTCGTTCAGTTCTCCAAATAGCGGCATCCTTAGTTTGATCAGGTCAATCTGTCTTCGTCCGACAGGGGTTTTGTAATAACTGCTAACTAAAAAAACGATTCCCGCAATAAAAGCAATGGGGATGGTAACCAGCCAGCTTCTCAAAACACCGCTTAGAAATAGCATAAATTGGGTCAGGGGCGGAAGTGTTGCATGGAGTTGCTCAAAGATCTTGGCAAAGATGGGAATTAGGAAAATTGTCATCCCAAAAAAAGCCAAAACAGCTATTAACAAAACTACCATCGGGTAGGCTAATGCTGATATGATTTGGTTTCTCAATTTTGCCATTTTCTCATAAAGCTCAGACAGCCTATCCAGCACTTCATCGAGTACTCCACCGATTTCACCGGCTTCAATCATCGATACATAAAGCTCATCAAAACATTGGGGATGTTTCTTCATTGAGTCTGCTAAATTATTCCCTTGCTGTACTTCTGCGCTCACTTCGGTGATAATCTTCTTGAGTCTGCTGTTGTTGCTTTGCTCCTGCAATATACTCAAACATCTCACGATGGCGACTCCTGCATTGATCATCACCGAAAACTGACGAGAGAAGAGTGCCTTATCTTTGATCGAGATCCTCTTACCAAAATTTCTCTCAAGAAAAGGCTGCAGATTAATATTGAAGTTAGAACCAGATTTTTGGATTTTCCCCACTCTAGGAAATTGTGCTCTAAAGAGGGCGGTGGCTTGTTGCTTAGAGGATGCATCCACGCTTTGTCTAGACACTCTGCCGGTACTATCTTCAACTTGAGCTGTAAATTTGGGCATAGAAGTCTCAAACAATAAATTAAAACTAATTACGTGAGCCAGCTTTAGTATTGGCAAACCCAAGCCCTTGAAGTATTCTTTGTAGTTCTTCAGGCCGAGCACTTTTAGCCATGGATTCTTCGATTGAGATTACTCCGTTGGTCACCAAATTAGCTAGACTTTGCTCCATCGTGGTCATCCCAAGCTTGCTGCCTGTTTGAATGGCTGAATACATCTGCGCAGCTTTACCTTCTCTGATTAGATTAGCAATTGCTGGCGTGATCACCATGATTTCTTGAACTAGGGCACGTCCTGATTCACCTTGCTTAAGCCCTCTTTTTTTGGCTAGGCATTGACTAAATACGGCCAACAAAGAGTTGGAGAGCATAGCTCTAATCTGTGATTGTTGCTCAGGAGGAAAAACATCGACAATTCTATCAATAGTACTAGCAGCGGAGTTGGTGTGCAGGGTAGCAAAGACAAGATGACCAGTTTCAGCAGCTGAGATAGCTAAAGAGATGGTTTCAAGATCGCGCATTTCCCCTACTAATATAACGTCAGGATCTTCACGGAGCGCTGATCTTAGGGCATTACTAAAGTTCTTAGTATCTTCTCCTCTTTGACGTTGATGAAAAAGACTTTTGACGTTGGGAAATACATACTCGATCGGATCTTCAATGGTCAAAATATGCTCTGATCTAGTCCGATTAATCAGATCCAGCATGGCAGCCAAAGTAGTGGTCTTACCTGATCCAGTCGGTCCGGTAACCAAGACTAAGCCCTTGGGTCGGTTAGTGATCTCCCGGACAATTTCTGGCAGTCCCAATTGATCAAAACCGGGTATTTTACAGGAAAGAGCTCTAATACAGGCCGCATAACTGCCTCTTTCTTTGTAAACATTAACCCGAAAGCGAGCCAATCCCCTAACGCCATAAGAACAGTCCAATTCCCAAGTCTGTTCCAGTTCCTTGCGTTGATTATTGTTGAGCATACTAAAAATAAGCCGTTGACTTTCTTGCGGAGTAAGAGATCGATCATCGATGGGATTAAGCTTACCCCCAATCCGGAAATAGACTGGAGCTTCTGCCTGGATATGCATATCAGAGCCACCCGTCTCAACCAATTGTTCCATTAAGTCTTCGATTACCAGTTCAGTCATAGTGATTATTGGCTTTTGGTTAAAGTTCATCGATGAATCTTGCGGTTAGACAATAGGGGCAGTCCAACCATTCTGGATTAAGGTCTCCTTTGCAATTACGGCAGATCATGCTATTTTTTCGTCTGGATTTTAGCTCTGATTCTAATCCCGAATCGGTAAAGATCACACGCTCTACTTCTTCTAAAGTTGTATAACCTTGTTTTACCAAATTCAAGCTGTAAGTAAGCAAGGTAATCATACCCTCATCCACGGCAGATTCCTTGATTCTCTCCGCGCTCGCCCCTTGGTTAATTAATTTTTCTATTGTTTCTGTCATAAGCATAACCTCATAGACGCCGATCCTACCCTTATAACCACTGCCATGACAACTTGGACAGAGGGTCTCTTTGCTCATAGCTATGGGTATCTGTTCTGCCGTTAGGGTATTTGCTCTATAGAAAAAGACATCTGCCCCTTCTTGGCTGACAACGATAAATCCATAATGGGCTAATTCTTCCTTGCTTGGACCATATGGAATTCGACAATCTACACAAATTTTTCTAACTAGTCTTTGTGCAAGAATCGCTGAGATAGAACCAGAAATCAGAAAAGTATCCAATCCCATTTCTTCTAAACGGGCAATTGCCCCTGCGGCATCATTGGTGTGTAGAGTTGTCAAAACCAAATGTCCTGTCAGCGAAGCCTCGAGAGCTGTTTTTGCTGTTTCCTTGTCCCTTGTTTCCCCCACTAGGATAATATCTGGATCCTGTCGTAAAAATGAGCGCAAGACTGAAGCAAAATCCATTCCCTTTTCCCGAACAACCTGAACCTGGGTGATACCGGGCAAAGAATATTCAATAGGATCTTCTACAGTACAAATATTGACGGACTGATCATTGCGCTCTGCCAAAATTGAATAAAGTGTAGTTGACTTTCCTGAGCCTGTCGGACCAGTTACCAAAATCAATCCATAGGGCCTTGAGGAAATTGAGCGCACATCTTCTAGGATTTTTGGATCAGTGATCAACTTGTCTAGCCCAAGCTGGGTAGAATGATTATCTAAAATCCTCAAAACAATCTTTTCCCCATATCTACTAGGTAGAGTGCTGACCCTGAAGTCTATTTTGCGTCCTTGGAAAATTCGGCGGATCTTGCCATCTTGCGGCAACCGTTTTTCGGCAATATCGAGATCTGCCATAATTTTAAAACGGGCTACCAATGGTTGAGCAATTCTTTTAGGCAGTGGATTAATACTTTGATGTAGTACTCCATCTTTGCGCAGACGGACTCTGACATAATCTTCCTGCGGCTCAAAATGTATATCAGATGCATCATCCTGTAAGGCTTTAGCCAGAATCTTGTTGACCAAATTGATAATTGGCGCATCAGCAGCCTGTTTTAATGCGAGATCATCGTCTTGTTCCTCTTGCTCTTGGGGAATCGAAATTTCTAAGTCGAGATATACATTGGTCAAATCTGCCAGGTTAGAGAGTTCCTGATCTTTTAAAGTCTTTTCAAAGGTGCTTTGAAGAAATAAGTCGGCTTCAAAATATCGCTCCAGTAGTTTTTCATAATCCTCTCTTGTTATAACTACCCTCTGGAGTTGTATTTCCTTTGGTCTTAAAACCCGATTGAGATCATCTTGGGCTTCAAGATCATCAGGCGCTGTCATAGCCACTACAACTGTCTGTTGTTCACCTGGCAACATCTTAATGGGAAATAGCCTGTAACGACGGCAAATATCGATTGATATCAGGTCACTAACCAAATGGGACATTTTGGTTTCATCTACCACATCGACATCTAGATCCAGAGGCTCGAGACCGTAAACAATCTTGAGCTCAAACAGTCTTGTTTTTTTATACTGTCTAAGTAGTTCTGGCGGTAAGCTCGATCCGGTGATCGAAGCAAGCACATCTGTGAGCAGTTGCCCTGAAGAATGAGATTCCTGCAAAGCCTGTTGCATTTGTTCGGCCGAGACATAGCCGGATTCGACCAACTTATTACCAAAGAGGGAAAACTGATTGCGCAGGGCGACAGCGCGAGAACGTCTGTTGGAAAAGATAGAATAGTTCATAAATACGTTGTAGGGTAGAAGCCGACGATTCTAAAATGTATAGCCAGTACTCCGAAAATATATCTCTTTTAAACCAAAACAGTTAAGAAGTACTGATTTCTTCAAATGATTACTGATGATGTTAAATTAAAAATACTAAAAAATCAACACAGATTCGCGACAAAACATTATTGTTCCATAATAAACGAACTCCATGAATAACGAAAACAAAAACTCGGACAAAATTGAAACCAACTCGGCTATTGCTCAAGATGAAATTACTATAGAGCTAGAACCATTTACAGAAGAGGCTCAGGATACTATGCAGGAAGCTCATGTCGAAGAAGTCACACCTCAAGAGGATGATATAAATGCCATTATTAGTGTTTTACAGGCTGAAATCAGCAACCTTAGAGGGCTACTGGAGGAACAAAGCCAAAAAGCAGAACAATACAAGAAGCAGTATTTAACCATTGCAGCTGATTTTGAGAATTTTCGCAAGAGAACAGAAAAAGAAAAAGAAGAGCAGGAGATAAAGGGAAAAAGACAGACTATAGTTGAGTTACTCTCTGTTGTTGACAATTTCGAAAGAGCAAGGGTTCAGATTAAACCAGATACTGACGGTGAAACTGCAATTCACAAGAGTTATCAAGGAGTCTACAAAAATCTGGTAGATGGGCTAAAAAAACTTGGAGTTTCAGCTATGCGGCCTGAGGGAGAAATCTTTAATCCTCAGTACCATGAGGCAATGCTCAGGGAATCTACTGATGAGCATCCTGAAGGTACGGTAATTGAGCAACTGGTGCGCGGCTATACCTTGAATGATCAGGTGCTACGTCATGCCATGGTCAAAGTGGCTGCACCACTGGAGATTCCCACTCATCCCCAAGAGGAAAATCAAACCTAGTAAATTCAGCAAAAGTATATGGGTAAAGTTATTGGAATTGATCTGGGAACTACCAACAGTTGCGTATCTGTCTTGGAAGGAGGCAAGCCTGTCATTATTCCTAATAGCGAAGGGTCTAGGCTCACCCCCAGTATAGTGGGCTTCGACAAATCCAACCAGAGACTAGTTGGTGAACTGGCCAAGCGTCAGTCCGTTTCCAATGCTGAAAATACTATCTACAGTATTAAAAGATTTATCGGTAAACGCTGGGAAGATACTGTAGAAGATAGAAACCGTGTCCCCTACAAATGTGTCGCGGGGAGAAATCAGATGCTGGATGTACAAATCAGGGATAAGGTCTTCACTCCCCAAGAGATATCTGCTATTATCTTGCAGAAACTTAAACGAGATGCAGAGATCTATCTCAACGATAAAATCACTAAAGCTGTCATAACTGTTCCAGCGTATTTTACCGACTCACAGAGACAGGCAACTAAGGACTCTGGCGCAATCGCAGGACTGGATGTTTTGCGTATTATCAATGAACCAACTGCTGCTGCCCTAGCTTATGGCTTGGACAAGGGAGGTCAAGAGCATTTTGTATTAGTCTACGACCTTGGCGGAGGTACTTTTGATGTATCGATTCTTCTTCTGGGTAATGGAGTTTTTGAAGTCAAAGCAACCTCTGGTAACAATCATCTTGGTGGAGATGATATAGATGCCTTGATAGTAGATTGGCTGGTCGATGATTTTCTCACAAGCGAGGGGATCAATATTCGAGAAGATAAAATGGCTATGCAAAGGCTAAAAGAAGCTGCTGAAAAGGCCAAAATAGAACTTTCTACCCTGCGAAGTACCTCAATCAATTTACCATTTATTGCGGCCGATAATCTAGGACCTAAGCATCTCGATGTCGAACTAGACAGAACCAAGTTTGAAGAGCTATGCCGGAGATTGATAGAATCAACTTTGATTCCTGTTAATCAGGCATTGAAGGATTCTAATCTGCAGCCTCAAGATATTCAGAAAGTTCTGTTGGTAGGAGGTGTTACCCGAATGCCGATAGTACAGAAAATTCTACAGAAAATTTTCCTTCCTAGTCAAATTGAGCGCACAGTAAATCCGGACGAAGCTGTTGCTTTGGGAGCGGCTATTCAAGCTGCGGTTATTGACGGGGAAGTTGAAGATGTTCTGTTACTCGATGTAACCCCACTTTCATTGGGAATTGAAACCTTAGGCGAGGTATTTACTAAAATCATTGATAGAAATACTACCATTCCGACCAGTAAATCGCAGATTTTTTCTACCGCCGCTGATGGACAAACTTCGGTGGAGATCCATGTTCTTCAGGGCGAAAGAGCAATGTCCAAGGATAACTACAGCCTGGGCAGATTTGTCCTTACCGGAATACCACCGACACCTCGCGGAGTTCCTGAAATTGAGGTCTTTTTTGATATAGATGTCAACGGTATCATCAAGGTGACTGCTATTGACAAGGGAACTGCCAAAGAGCAGAAAATCACAATCAAGAGTACTGGTGGATTACAAGGCAATGAGATTGAAAGAATGCGACATGAAGCAGACAAGTTTGCCGAGCAGGATCGCCAAGTACTCAAATTTATTGAATTAAAAAATCAGGCTGATGGTCTTTTCCAAACCTACGAAACAACGATTAGAGAAAATGGGCATCTGATTTCTCAAGACGACAAAATTGAAGCTGAAAATAGAAAAAATTCTTTGGCTGTGGCATTGGAGAAAGGTTCTTCTGAGACAATACAGCCTCTTCTGGATCAATTCAAAGAACATCTGATGTATTTGGGAAATGCATTATATACAAATAGCAAGGTCTCTAAATATGATTCATCTGATGTAAATCTAGAGACCTCCAGTATAGTAACAAGCCTCAGCCAGTTGATTTCAGAAATTGACTATAATCCATTTCAAGTTGATGAACCACCAATGACCGGGTTCGATTTTGACTTGGATGAAACTATTGCAAATGACTACGAAACTATAGACTGAGCAGAAAGTCCAAAAATTTGTTAGAGTTCAATTTAGACCTTTTTATATTTTCACATTTTTAGCCTCTTGATTCTATGCCAGGTGACTATTACCAAATTCTGAACGTACCGCGCGATGCCAGCAAGGAAGATGTCAAGCAAGCCTTTCGTCGTCTTGCTCGAAAGTACCATCCTGATGTCAATAAGGAAGAAGGAGCTGAAGACCGATTTAAAGAGATTAATCGTGCTTATGAAGTTCTCTCAGATCCTGAAACCAAAGCTCGATATGATCGTTTTGGCGAAGCTGGTGTATCGTCTGGAGCGGGCGGACCTGGCTATGAGTATTCTGCCGACATGGGTGGGTTTGCGGATATTTTTGAAACTATTTTCAATGGATTTGGTGGAATGGGCACAGCGCCCAGTGAAAGAAAACGCAGAGGTGGACCGGTTGCCGGTGACGATCTGCGGCTAGATCTCAAGCTCTCTTTTCGTGAGGCTATTTTTGGCGGGGAAAAGGAAGTCCGTATTCCCCATTTGGAATCTTGCCAAGTCTGTCGCGGTAGCGGAGCTAAAGTGGGAACAGGAGTTAAATCCTGCACTACCTGCAGTGGATCTGGGCAGGTTAGGCGTACTACTCGCACTCCGTTTGGAAGTTTTGCCCAGGTAACAACCTGTCCCACCTGTAATGGTTCTGGGGAAATGATTGAAGAAAAATGTGTATCCTGTGGTGGAGCAGGTCGCAAGCAGGAAAACAAAAAACTCAAGATAACCATACCAGCCGGTGTAGACAGTGGTACTCGCTTGCGTGTGGCCAATGAAGGAGATGCTGGACTCAAAGGCGGTAACTCGGGAGATCTTTATGTGTATGTTTTTGTCGAGTCTGATCCCGAATTCAGGCGCAATGGACTCAACATAGAATCAGAGACGACCATAAGCTACCTTCAAGCTATCTTGGGAGCACGGGTGATGGTTAATACTGTTGACGGAGAGGAGATTCTGACAATACCTCCTGGTACCCAGCCCAATACAACACTAATACTAGAGAACAAAGGTGTTCCAAAGTTAGGTAATGCAGTAGCCAGGGGAAATCATTTAATTACCGTTAAGATATCTATACCTTCACGTCTCAATGCAGAAGAGCGTAAATTATTGGAAGAATTGGCAAAAATCAAAGGTGAACAGACCAGTAAGGGCGGACTAGAAGGTTTTCTGGGAGGATTTTTCCATAAATGAACATTTCCCCACTGATCGATCTTAGGGGTACCCCCTGTCCTCTCAACTTTATCAGAACCAAGCTGAAATTAGAACAAATGCAGCCGGGAACTGTTTTGGAAGTTTGGTTGGATTCAGGAGAGCCCATAGAACAGGTTCCCGATAGTTTGAAGATGGAAGGCTATGTGGTCAATGAAATTGTACCAGAGCAGGAGTTTTTTAAACTAAAAGTTCTGCGTCCTGCGTGAGTCAATATCAAGGTACTGTTATATCCGCTCTAGCCAATTTCTATTGGGTTTTTTTGGAGGAGTTAGATGGTTATTTTCTCTGCACCCGTCGTTCTCTTCTCAAAAAAATTGGCAAGTCTATCTTAGTTGGGGATCTGGTTATAGTTGAGGAGCTTGATTATAAGTCCCATAGCGCTGTTATAAGTCAGGTTTTTCCTCGATCATCTATCTTGAAAAGACCGCCAATGGCCAATGCCAGTCAAATCTTACTGTTTTTTGCTCTAGCGGATCCGCCTCTTGACCCCTGGCAATTGAGTCGTTTTTTAATTAAAACCGAATCTACCCACGTCCCGGTGTCTCTTTGTCTCAATAAAACAGATCTCGTAAGCCAAGAGCAAGCTTGGCAATGGCAGCAAAGACTTCAAGGTTGGGGTTATCAACCTCTGCTCGTCAGTCTTTCCCGCCAAGAGGGGATCGAACAGCTTGCCAGTTATTTACTCAACGAAATTACAATTCTCTCTGGTCCTTCTGGTGTAGGCAAGTCTAGTTTAATCAATGCCTTGGTCTTAGATTCCAGTCAAAAGGTTGCCCATGTTTCCGGTAAATTACACAGAGGTCGCCATACTACTCGGCATGTTGAATTGTTTAAATTACCCAATGGCGGAATGTTGGCCGATTCGCCCGGTTTTAATCAAGCTGATCTAGAATGTAGCCCGGGTGATCTGGCTCAATTCTTTCCAGAGGTCAAACCACGGTTGGGTCAATGTCAATTCAGCAACTGTCTCCATCGCGAAGAGCCTAATTGTGCAATCAGAGGAAATTGGGAACGTTATGAGCACTATTTACAGTTTTTGAGTGAGGTTCTCACTGAAGGGATTCCAGAGAGTCGAGAGTCTACTTTCAAGGTTAAAATGGGATACCAGGGTATCAAACACTTTGAACCAAAGCTGGAGTTTAAAAAATATCGCCAAAATTCCCGCAAGCAAAGACAACAAGATTTACAACATCTCTATCGACAAGATGAAGATTCCCAATTAGATTTTTAATTTTATGATACCAACATGGCTAGTACTTGGAACTATCACTTTTTTGATGTCCTTTTTGATCAATCGACTCAATGCCAGTGAAGTCAGTTGGTTTAATCGACTGGTTCGTCCGCGTTGGTTAACCTTTGAAAGAATTATTCCTTTTATCTGGATTTTTATATTTACCACTTTAGTGGCATCGGCTACCCTGGTTTGGGATAATGGCTCCAAAAGCCTGCCATTGATGGGTCTTTATCTTCTTTTACAGTCGGTCACCCTCTCTTATACACCTGTAATTTGTAAATTACATAGCTTGAAGGCCGGGGTAATGATTGGACTGGTGGGTTTTATTCTTAGTCTGGCTATTGCCGTTCTAGTTTTTCCTATCAACAATGGCGCATTTTTGCTAATGCTACCCTATCTATTCTGGAGTCCTATCGGTACTGTGATAACCTGGCTAATGATTCCTCTCAATCGCTAGAAATTTCCGGAGATTGAAGTTAGTCCTGGCTGAATTATGATAATATCTTAATGAAAGTTTAAAAAAGTTATGAAAATTAAATGAAATTACTTGTCGTTGGTGCTACAGGCACCCTTGGGAGGCAGGTAGCCCGATACGCCATAGACCAAGGGCATCAGGTATTTTGCCTAGTTAGGAATCTTAAAAAAGCGGCTTTTCTAAAGGAATGGGGCGCCCAGTTGATAGAGGGAGATTTCTGTAAACCGCAAACCTTACCGGCGGCCCTAGATGAGATTGAAGCGGTCATAGATGCTGCTACTTCCCGTCCGACCGACTCAATGAGTATTAAGAAAATTGACTGGGATGGCAAAGTAAACTTGATTCAGTCAGTCTCTAAGGCTGGAATTAAAAGATATATATTTTTTTCGATTTTGGGCGCGGAAAAATATCCCAATGTTCCTCTGATGGATATCAAGAACTGTACAGAAAAATTTTTAGCCCAAACCGATCTAGACTATACAATACTTAGTCCTTGTGGTTTTATGCAGGGTTTAATTGGTCAATATGCTATACCTATTATAGAAAACCAAGGTATCTGGATTACAGGGGAAAGTTCAGCTATAGCCTATATGGATTCGCAAGATGTAGCAAAATTTGCCGTGCGCGCGCTAGATGTTCCAGCTACCATTGGTAAAAGCTATCCAGTAGTAGGATCGAGAGCCTGGAAGCCAGAAGAGATAATCGCTCTATGCGAAAGACTTTCAGGACAAGATGCCAAAATATTTCGTGTGCCAAATGGTTTCTTGCGGGTTATGTACAGATTGGCCTACTCTTTTAAATGGACGTTAAATATTGCCGATCGTCTTGCCTTTGCTGAGGTATTGGCTAGTGGTGATGAGATCAATGCTCCTATGGCAAATGTATATGAAGTATTTGGACTAGATCCCAAAGAAAATACTACACTGGAGTCTTATTTCGGTGAGTACTTTGGTCGCATTTTGAAAAAGCTTAAGGAAATTGGCTACGAAAAAAACAAGAATAAAAAAAAGCAGAAAAAAAGTCCTTTCAAAAGTAAAGTTTAAAAATAAAGTTTAGGATAAATGTATTATTGTGGCAAAGGTCGGCATAATCTATAACGATATTAAACCGATCGCCTATAAGGTTGCTCAGCAATTACAACAAAAGCTATTATCTCTTGGCGCCGAGGTTTTCTTGTCCACTGGCAGCGGTGGAATACTTGGCTATTCAGAGCCTGGCCGGCCCGTCTGCTATGTGCGCATTGAAGATGTCATACCAGCTCACTTTGATGAGGATCTTGATTTTGCCATAGTCCTGGGAGGAGATGGGACGGTTCTCTCGGGATTGAGACAGCTGGCTCCCAAGGGAATACCAGTTCTTACCGTCAATACTGGGCATATGGGTTTTCTAACCGAGGTATATTCTGATCAACTCCTTGTGATCATTGAAGATCTTCTCAATGGTCATTATGAAATTGAAGAGAGATCAATGCTCACAGTCAAACTTCTTCGTGGTGAATCAGTACTATGGGAGGCTCTCTCGCTCAATGAGGTTGTCCTACACAGAGAAGCTCTCACCAGTATGTGTCATTTTGAGATTCAAATCGGCGACCACGCACCTGTAGATATTGCTGCCGATGGGGTAATCCTTGCCACTCCTACCGGTTCTACTGCCTATTGCCTCAGTGCTGGTGGTCCAGTGGTCACCCCTGATGTTCCAGTATTGCAATTGGTGCCTATATGTCCTCATTCTTTAGCCTCACGGGCTCTTGTATTTTCTGATAAACAAAAGATTAAGATCTATCCAGCTACTCCCAATCGGATGATGGTGGTGGTTGATGGTAACGCAGGTTGTTATGTTTTGCCGGAAGATCACATAGAAGCCCAGCGTTCTCCCTACAGCGCCCGTTTTATTCGTCTTCAATCTCCAGAGTTTTTCCGAATTCTCAGGGAGAAATTAGGATGGGGCTTACCTCATATTGCCAAACCCAAGCTCTGACTTTATGCTCTTGGTGAACATTTCTATCAGGGGAATTGCCTATCCCGAGCTGACGGTTATTGAGGTTCTGTAAAACCAAACATACTAAAAAGCCAATGATACCATTCCTTATAATTTATAAATACCCTTAACGCTATCTGTAAATCAACATTTAAGTCTTTGTTCAAAATATCAAGAATCATTTGATATACTAATTCAAGGAATATTCTATCTTGTTTGGTTAATAATAAATATTTTGCATTATTGGTATTATTTAATTTATTTATATTTTCTTTAGCAACTTTACCCTTGATTTCAACTAATCGTTGGTCTCGAAATAAACTAAAGCGGTCTTTTGGATGTAAACTAATGATTTCATTTAGATTATTTAGTCTACTCGTAAAAGAGCTAGTATTTGGTGCGATTTGAAGAAATGCTAAAACATAATTCTTTTCATTGGTTTCAACTACTATGTGCTCCGGTAAAACTCGCTTACCTAATCTATAATGAGTTAATTTTATAGGTTTAATGCGATTGAATGCTTCGCCAATAGTTTTTAATTTTCCAATATCATCAGCATCAGTGATAATAGGAACATTATTATATTGTTCCTCGAGATAAATTTTCTTTTGTATCAAATATTCAATAATATATTTATCAGAGAATACATCAGACGTTATTAAAGGAAGCTCAAACTGTTGCCTCAGGTCTGTCAAATTCACTGAAGTAGAATCTTGAAATATTTGTAATAAATTGGTGAATCCTTCGACTAATTTATTTTGTTGCTGTTGCAATTGAAGAATCTGTTGTTCTAGTTTTTCATAATTATTTAGTTTAAGTAAATTCTCCTTGATTATAGGTAAGGGAGTTTGACGAACTCTAAAATTAAAATAATCAGCAGCACGGTTGATCAAGGCTCTGATGGATTTTTGACCTAATATATCCTCGAGATCCTCTTTTAAAAAAATTTGCTCCACTGAGATATTAGTTGATTCAAGTTTAGTCCTTAGAACAACTTCGAGATCTGTTTCAGTAGGCTGACTAAGTTGTATTTTATATTGAGAAATCCGACCAATAAAGGAAATATCAAAGATAGCCTTGAATTGCTCCCATCGATCTGGAAACATATTAAAAATGATCAAGCTATTAGGAACTTGTGTGAAAATTTCTTTAATTGCTTCACCAAAATTTAGTAATATTTCACGATTAATGGGTAATCCTAGACCTTCAAGTTGATCAAATACAATGATTAAAGGCTCATCTAAAATTGATAATTTTGCAAGAACTGAAATAGCTTCTAGAGAAAAGGCTTCCAAGCTCAGTTGTTCTCCCCAATAATTTAGCAAACCAACACTTTCTACTTCATCTTCTGTTAGATTCAGTCCTGCCAACCATCTAGTAGCTATATTTTTTTTATTTCTTTCAGTGTAGCTACAATATTTCACAATCCCTTTTAGTATAAATAAACTATATCTACCAGTAGAATAGTGTTTCACCCACCATGAACTGATAGTATTCTCAATGCGCTCCCAGTAAATGCGTTTACGTTCAGTTCCTTCAGAACCTAGAGCATCTAAATTGTTATTTTCCAGTGCATCAATAATCTCTTGATCTTTCTGCTTTAATTCTTTTTCACCAAGAATTTTTCGATAACTATTAATTAAAAGATAATCTAATTGTGTAGATGAACCAACCTTCTCAACTAACGATTCTAAAATTCTGCTATAGATGTGATGGAGAACTGATTGTGAATTATTGGGTTGCCTAATAAAAAGTAATCTGTTTGAAGATAACCTTGCTTTGGCTAATCTCATCATCAAGTGAGTTTTACCAGAGCCTGGCTCACCTATTACAACTGCTCCTTGGCTTTGGCGATTGATATCTAGCTTTATTTCACCAAGAATAGATTCTAGAGTCAGAAACTCCTGATGATGAATATGAGCGTAATCTGGATGCTTTTGAAAGGGTGTATCAACCCGACTACTGTTAAATGGATTAGGTACGTTTTTTAACTGTTCAATCATCAACTTGCAATAAAGCTTATAAGTAAATTTGGCATCATATCTGGCGACATGAGCTAAATTTTGCACAAAATAACTATCATTGACTCGTAAATTTAACTCTTTACTTAGATATTCTAGTGAATAGCTTTCTAATTTTGGCCAACTTTTTCTAGCTTCTACCCATGTACAAAGCATATCCATGTTTGGGCAGCTTAGTCGGGTTTTACTAAAACTATATTTGAGTATCTCTAGATCATGTTTAGCGTTGTGACATATTATTTTTTTTCCATAAACAATATTCTGGAATTCAATCAAAATTGATCTAAGACTTTTTTGATTTGGTAAATTTGCATGGTTGCTGGGATGATCCTGAGATAAAGCTTCATAAACAATCTTACCCTGACTATCCAGGATGGCTATTTCTCTTAGTTCTGGTTTCCCCTCAGTATCAAGAACAACAAAATCCATAGTTTATGCCTACACTTTGCTCACTAAAGAGTAAAAATCTGACCTCTAGATTAAGCGAGGTAGATAGAGAAAGTTGATTTGTTTCGCTTAATTTTGCCATAATTAATTAATATTACCTTAGCAGCTGATTATCTGGTAAACCAAAGATGACCCACGAAGATCTAAATAATTTTTTCGGATTTACTGCTCAAATGATGGCGGCAGCGAGAGCTATCGAGACAGAAAAAGCGTATCGCCTATTCAATGATCCTTTGGCTTCAAGGTTAGCAACAGGAACTGCATTTGCTTATGTCAAAGAAAAATTAACAGAACAAGATATTGCTTATATAGCAGTACGTACTCGTTTCTTTGATGATTTTCTCTTTTCTCCAGAAATTAAAGCTAAACAAGTGGTTATTTTAGCTTCTGGATTAGATACAAGAGCTTATCGTCTCCCTTGGTCGTCAGATATTACAATCTATGAATTAGACGAACCACAAGTTCTTAAAAGCAAAACAACTATTCTCAGAGAGTTTACGCCTAATTGTCAACATCACTTACTGGGGGTTGATTTGACGCAACCTTGGTCAGATCTATTGCTAGCTAAGGGATTTCAGCCTAATTTACCTTCAGTTTGGTTATTAGAAGGACTTTTGATGTACCTAACACAGACAGAAGTCCTTCGGTTGCTTCAAACAATAGGCACTCTAACTGCTGCTGATAGTTATTTAGGCTTAGATTTAGTAAATGTAAAAAGCATAGAATACAAACCCTATAAAGGTTATTGGTACTCTGGCTTTGATTCTCCAGAAGAACTTCTAACACAATACGGCTGGAGGATCGCTCAAGTCCTTGAACCTGGACAAGAGGGAGCAAATTTTGGACGCTACAGTTGGGTATTACCACCTCGTGATGTTCCTGATGTAGAAAGGGTATTTCTAGTCCAAGCCAGAAAATAAATTTGTACTGTTCATATCTCAGCAACTGATTAACTGTTAAGGTAAGCTGGATATATTGACATTAATTTAAGACTCGAAAGAAATGCGGCTCAAGAAGATCTCCGCCTGGACCATAGGCATCTTTTAGCAAGACTGGTTCCAACTGATGATCCTTTTTGAGTCCTTTCAACATCACCTGAGATGGTCTATAGAGAAACACCTCAGACTCATTTGCCGGAACCCTGCCTACACTTTGCTCGCTAAAGAGTAAAAATCTGACCTGGGGATTAAGCGAGATAGATAGAGAAAGAGGACCTGGAAAATAATTATCACTTATTACTAGAGGATGCTTAGCTTTGTTGAGTACCTCATTGGCAAACTGCCTGTCAAGATTTGCCTGTGCCTTGTTCCACCAAAGTTCAGATTTGATCATAAACAGTGAGCTGGAAAACTCAATCAAGATAATCAAGCTCAATATAGTTGACCATAATAATTTGGGAAGTTGGGTTTGTTCACTTTGTTTGACCAGAAGATAGGCAACTATCAAGACAATGGACAACCAGCAGGGAATCAAATATCTCGGAGATGTCGATACTCCACCACCAGTAAGTAGATCCTTAAAAAATAAAGGAAAAAATGATACAAACAAAGTGCTCAGCAATAGTAACCGCGCGAGTGTCTTGTCAGTGCGAACCAGAAAGTAAATAGCATAGGAAACCAACGCCAATATAGCCAGTAACACCATCGCGTAAAATATCTGCTGCATCTTTGAACTGGTTTCGCTCACATTAAAATCAGCAAAAACCAGACCAAGACTACGTATCCAACGCATCATATATTGAACAGGAGCCTTGGGAATCGGAAGAAAACTTCCTTGATTTGCTTTATTGGTATTGGGTAAGAAGATCATTAACCAAGGTATAAAACCAATCAAGCCCATCAGGGCGCAAATTAGCCAAGCAATACCTCGTCTGGTCAATCTGAACTTTTCAAAGAGCAACACATATAAGCCTTGGCCAAGCAAGATCAATAAAGAAAAAACATAGGTATAGAGATTCAATATAGTTGCCAAAACATAGAAAAGCCAATTGTTGGCTTTATTTTTGCGCATAGCCCTTAGAAGTGCTATTTGCGAAAGGACTATGGTAAGTGACCAAAGACTATAGGGGCGAGCCTCCTGGGAATACATTAGGAAAAAAGGTGAAATGGCAATTAGTATAACCGCAAGACAGGCTATCGACTGCGAGCTAAACAGCTCCATCGCCAGAAAATATATAGCCGGTAAGAGTAAAATCCCGGCTACAGCTGAAAAACTTCTAATAACAGCGACAGAATTGCCAAATAAAGCGATCCAGGCTTTCTCCAGGATGAAGTAGAGAGGTGCTAATTGTGGTTCCTTCTGGGCAATAAGAGATACGGTATCGCCCATAGTACTACGGGGATTGGGATAGAGATAATGTTGCACTTGCTCGGCATCAATGATTCTCTGCTCTATTTGTTGCTTGATTGAAGGGGCATTGTAGTCAAAGCCATATAGCTGAACGGAGGTGAAGGACTCATCATTCCAGTAGGGTTTGATGCCCAAATTGGCAAAGCGAAAGATAATCCCCAAAATCAAAAAGGCGATTGCCAGAAATTTAAACCATTTTGAAGTCGACATATTTTAATGTCTCAATCTTCTATTCATTGTAAGGGATATTGTTAGGGTGCAGGTACTACAGTATAATAAACCCCATTGGCTCCATAATATGGCTTGAACCAGGCAGTGCCACATTGATAATAAGGCATGCCTACAACTACAGATGTACAAGAGACAGGAAGGGTAGGATAAACAGAACCCATTACGTATACTGGATGGGTAGCATTGTAGGTTGCTGCGACTGCGGCAGTAGTTACGGCAGCCCCTGCGACCACCGCAGCTCCTGTAGCCCAGCCACCACAGTTGTAGCATCCACTTCCATAATAATTAACAGCAGTAGGTGGATGATATCCATAATAGTACGAGCTACCATAATGAGCATTGCCATATGCTGTACCACCATAAGCTCCCGTCTTTGACCAGCCTCCTCCTGCATAGTGGGTTGCGCTCCCACCATAAACATTGTCATGAGTGGTTCCTTCTCCAGCATTGTGAGTGGTACTACCGCCCCAGGTATTTGTATGTGTGGTGGATCCAGGGCTATGATATGTACTTCCTCCATAGCTATTGCCGTGAAAATAAGAATGTGCCGGACTAGAACTAAATGCCGTGATTAGAATACATGTAAAACTTATAGCAGCGGTTTTCATAATTTTATGTTCCTCAATGTTGGTCGATTATCAATTATGGACTGGGCTTTGAAGGTGAGCTTGGATGCTTGAACTCGATGCGTGTTGCCTTGCTCATACCAGATGAAGTAAAGGTGCCAGCGGCAATAGGGACTCCTAATTGCCAGTTAGACAAAGACATCTGATGACGAAGCCTTAGTGGATCATCAGCAAATACTGCGCGAATCATACGAGGTAATTTATCATTTGCACCGATCCATATTTGGGCAAAAACCTTGTCATTGGAAATCACGATCATATCAGTAGTTATTCCATCAACAACTACTGATTTACCCATATAGAAAGCTACATTGAGATCTTCAGTAATATCCTTGTAAGGATCGGAAACAATCAGATCGGTAAATGGAAAATAAATAGCAGCTCTATCATAGGCAAACTTTAGCAATGCATCAATAGTAGTGGGGGCATCAGAGGTGGCGACAAGATTTTCACTTGGCGCGTATGCTGTAATTGTCTTGCCATTGTAATAAATCTCAGAAGCCGGACCATCTCCTGGGGTGATTATTTGCAACTTATCAGGTCTTTGCAATGTAACCTTGGAAATCGTTGTATAAGATAGAGCAGGACCAATTCTACTAGGACTTTCATAGGTAACAACTGCGGTAAATGACATGGTATGAGCGCTAGAGAGTTTATCGCACATATCTTTAAGAATACTTAATGCCTTTGGTTCAAGCTCCGTTTTATTATCTTTGGTTAACCTGGCTTTTGGGATTTGCTGTAAATCATCTGCCTGCGCACTTTTGGTAAACAGTAGCTGAGTCAATGGGATTGAACAGATAGGAAATGTCCACCCACTCGAGATCATCAGAGCTGCTGTTGCTAGGATTTTTTTCATATATTTAAAATCTATTTAGATATTCTCAATTATTTCCTCAAAAGGATAACGAACCTTAGACAAATAAGCATATTTATCTTCTTCGCTGCGGTAACCAGCAGGACATACTAAAACTGAGTGATAACCTTTCTGGGTTAGTCCCAGGATCTCATCGTATTTAACAGGATTAAAGCCTTCCATTGGACAGGTATCTATACCCAAAAGAGCAGCAGTTGTCATAAACTGTCCTAAAGCAATATATACCTGTTTGCTGGCCCATTGCCTGCTATCTATATTGGGATTGTCCAGAAATCCCTTGATCGTTTTAGATAAACCATCGAGCCCCTCGGTGGAGATACCACGTATTTGAGCCATAGATTTGATATAGCGATCTACTTCCGATTCATTTATCTCATTTTTGATAGTCATAACCAGAAGATGGGAAGCATCGATCACCTGCTTTTGCCCCCAGGAATGCTCCAGCAACTTCTCTCGTAATTGATTGTCATTGACTACAAAAAACTTCCAAGGCTGCATTCCAAAAGAAGAAGGAGTCAGTACCAAAGACTCTAGCAAACAATGCCAAAGCACATTGGGAATTTTTTTGCTCGGATCAAATTTCTTGGTTGCATAACGCCAACGCAACTGTTGCAGAATTTGTTCGCTTGAAATAAAAATGTTAGTCATAATTTATTATTTATCAATTTTGGATTTTTCCTGATCAATACCAATCTTAAATGATTTCAAGGTTGCTGGAAGTAAATCTGGCGGATAACTCCACAGTAGGGGTAGGGTAGATCTCACTTTTGTTCTTGGGGAATTAGTGACAACATATAGTTATAAATGTTTAGATGAATGTTGAAAACCATGAAATTCTTAATCCAGTACTTGTTTGGATGGTTTATGCGCAAATCCAGTAATCCTAAATATCGTTGGATGTTGATATTGGGCGGACTTTTTTATATGCTTAGTCCCATCGATCTTTCTCCAGATGTTTTGCCAGTAGTCGGCTGGCTAGATGATGCCATGATTATGGGGATGTTGGTTAATGAATTAACTGGTTTATTGACCCCAATTGACCGCAAAAGAGTTGACCATGTCGATATAGACCCATCTAATGTCACCATAGATGTTAAAGCCATCTCTCTCTAAACCAACTTTGATTGCTAGGTGAGTTTATCATGGAAACTCTTTTTGACTAAGCGTGGATAGAGAATCAAGAAATAGTACCACCACAGGAAAATTATCACAGACAAGGCTCCAGTAATCCAGCGATTATTAAAAAGCAACCAACTAAAAACTATAGCCATAATTCCAGTAGAAACTATAGACCAGGGTTGGCACCACCAGGGCTTGTAAGACCAGATTTTAAAGTCTTTTTGCTGCATTTGCTAGAGCGTCAGTGCTTTTTTTTTCATCATTTGCAAAATATTATAGAATCCATTGGCTCTAGATGGAGTGAGGCTGACCCTGAGACCAGTCTCCTCAATAAAATCAGGTGTGATCTTTAGGATTTCCTGTGGGGTAAGTCCGTTTAGACCTTTGATCAGCAAAGCCACAAGTCCCTTGACCAGTTGAGCGTCTGAATCCCCGCGATAATAGACAAGACCATCATCTTGCAAGATGGCCGTAATAAAAACTTGGGAAGTGCAGCCTTGAACCTTGTTATCAGGTATTTTATCTTCCTGGGGAAATTCTTCCAACTGCTTTGCGTACCAAAGAAGCTGTTCATAACGTCTTTTGGGATCACTGTGACGCTTAAACTTCTCTACAATTTCTGCCAGATTTGCAGGCAAGCAATCAATAGAAGACGACATAACTTCACCCACTGACCAATTTTAATAAAATATCTTTTATGTTAGGAGGTATCTGACGCATTATCTTACCCCTTTGTCGGTCAATAGTAACTAAAGTAACCTTGCCAGAGAGATAAGTATAACACTGCGATCCCTCTGACTCAATCTTATAGTCCCAATGTATCTTAACGCCTTCGACGTTACTGACGCGAGCCCTCACCATAGCTATATCACCCAGCCTCAAGGACTTGTGATATCGAAGAGAAAGCTCAACCACTGGAAGGTCGCAGCCCAAATCAACCAGCTCAGCAAAATCAACTCCCATCGAGTTAAGATATTCTATACGAGCTTCTTCCATCCAGGCAAGATATTGACCATGCCAGACAGACCCACTATAGTCGGTATGATGAGGATAGACAACTATCGGGTAATCATACCATCTTTCACTGACTGCATCGAAGGTGCTCCCAGGAACTATTGAGTTGTTTGCTTTAGACTCATTGAACAAGTTTTTTACTCCAGTTGTAAGCCTTTGGCAATGATGCGCCAAAAGCTCAGATCTAGTTCACCCTTAAGTTTCTTGTTCCTCAGTAGGAAAAACAAAACTGTTGGATTTACCGGAAAGGATGGATTTGCCAAGCGATAGAGCCTTGGCAGCTTCTTTTTCTGCTTGTTTTCTCCAATGTGCTCTGCGGTGGTCACGTTTGGATTCAGATGTTTTCTTTTTCGGGCATGCCATAGTTTGAGGTATTTAAAAGACAATACTTAATTTTAGCCCATGTTAAAACTCGTTGGGAAGATACTATTACCAAATACCGAGAAACGTTGTTCGATCATTTCTCTAAAGATTGCCAGATCGAGATCCCAATGTTCTATACATTTGTGTAGCTGAACCAGTTGCATACTTGGATCTTCTCTGAAGGAATTGTAGTTGAAATTACCCGAAAAAAGCACTCCAGGTATTGGGGGTTGTTCGGGAATTTGGATATTGGCCTCATTGATTGATACATTCAACTGACAGCGATCTAGCTGATAAGACAAGTTTAAATTGGCTTGCATTGGAGCCTTACCAACATCCTGCCATGATCCAGGAGACAATAGTGTACGGGTTATATATCGTCTGGCCGCATCTGCCCCACCATCTCGCATAGGAATTACACTTTTGGGGTTGAAATTAAAAAACTGATAATCGGCATTAGGCAGTTTATCAATAAATTTCCTGGCCAGGTCTGCAACAAGAATATCCTTTACCTCCTCGGTGCCGAAATTTTCAATAAAGGTAACCGTATTCTGCTGTCCAATAATACTTATCCTATTTTGATAGACTAACTGTATACTGCCAGGATTTACAATTGGCTCCCTTACCAATTGCCAATCTTGGGGTACTACGCCACTTATCTTAAAGTAATCTGAACTAAGAATAGTAGAGCCAAAGCTTGTGGCCGTAATACTGATACCAATCTCTTGAATTTCTTTGATTTCTGTAGGATTTTGTAGTGTTTCCATAAGCTAATTTTTACCTCAATCAAAGCTACTTGGCAATTTCCCTAGAGTTTTTTAACTCCATCTAAAATGGCTGTTGGCCTGCGCCTTTTATAGGTTTTGTCGATTGGTATTGGCAAATGGCTAGAGGGAGATGATTGCGGCAATCTCCTAATTAATTGTTCTTCCTGTGGATGTTGTAGCATTAAGACTACCAATGGCTCACTCTGCAACTCTCTTTTAACCAGAAATCTGACGGCATCTTCAAGATCAGCTTCAAGCCTACTCCATTGAATGGAATTTTCACCATTTTCCCGCTGTCTGTAATTGTCCCATTTTTCAGTGATTATGCGATCAATAGCCCGACTGATAAGCTGCTGGAGAAGTGGTCTTTCTATTGTGGTCACCATGCCCCTGATATGAACATCCGTAGGCGCCAAGAGCTTTCCATCCCCATCAATGGCCGCTGCGACCGATAATACGCCATCTTGAGCCAAATGTTGTCGTTCTTTCATCACACTTTCGCGAATGATTCCAGAATTATCTACCAATTCAATGCCTGAGGTAACTTGGTCTATAACAGCGATTTTGTCCGGACTCAAGCTGACTACATCTCCATTTTTGACAATAACAATATTTTCTGTGGGTATCCCCATATTGTGAGCCATTTCTGCATGTTTGACCAACATACGGTGTTCACCGTGAACTGGCATGAAAAACTTTGGTTTTGTCAGTGCCAGCATCAGCTTGTGTTCTTCTTGTGAACCATGGCCAGAAACATGAATCCCCTTATCTTTGCCATAGACGACATGAGCTCCTAGCATCATAAGACGATCTATGGTATTGACCACCGCAATTGTATTACCTGGGATAGGGCTAGCTGAGAAGACTACGGTATCTCCATGGCGAACCTTAACCAATCCATGCTCACCTTTAGAAATTCTGGTCATTGCCGAGAGGGTTTCTCCTTGTGAGCCGGTAGTCAAGATAATAATTTTCTCATCAGGCAGATTACGAATGGACTTGATCGGGGTGAATAAATCATCCGGGCACTTGATATATCCTAAATTTCTGGCATGGGCTATCACATTGAGCATGCTCCGTCCAACTACTGCAACTTTTCTGCCATGTTTAATAGCCAGAGATAGCACAATATTCACCCGATGCACTGATGTGGCAAAGGTTGTCAACATTATGCGACCCTTAGCCTGAGAAAAAATACGATCGAGATTAGGATATACAGATGCTTCCGAGGGAGTATAGCCAGGCAGTTCAGCATTAGTTGAATCGCTCAGGAGGCAGAGCACACCCTTGGCGCCGTATTCAGCTATTCGGTGGAGATCAAAATATTCTTTATCTACCGGAGTATGATCTATCTTGAAATCTCCAGTCATGATTATCACGCCAATAGGGGTAGTTATAGCTATACTAAAACTGTCAGCTATAGAATGGGTATTGCGGATAAATTCAACAGCAAAAGATCTACCCAGCCTAACTACATCACGAGGCTTAACATGTTTGATCGTGGTGCGTTTTAGCATCCCCGCCTCTTCCAATTTGTCATGAAGAAGAGTTAGAGCTAATTTTGGTCCATATATTACAGGAACGTCAAATTGCTTAAGATGATAGGCAATTCCGCCTATATGATCTTCATGACCATGAGTAACGATCATACCCTTAATCTTGTGACGGTTATCTTTGAGATAAGTCATATCGGGTAATACGATGTTGACTCCATGCATGTCATCAGAAGGGAAGGCCAATCCTGCATCTACCAAAATTATTTCATCGCCATATTCAAATACGCATGTATTTTTGCCAATCTCATGAAGTCCACCTAAGGGAATGATTTTCAGAGCTGCTGAATTGTTGTTTTCGGTCATTTTTCTCCTAATGGAATCTTTTCTTAACTGGTTTTCGGTTTTTGTTTTTTTAAAAAAAACTATTCGGTTTTCTTAAAACTTTTGTGGATATTCGCCCTAGAGCATTTCCTGCAGTACTCTTTCCAAATTTCTCTGCAATGGCTGTGATAAGGCAATCAGAGGAAGTCTTACACCGCCAACATCCCAACCTTGTAAATTTAATGCCGCCTTAACAGGTATCGGATTGGTTGTGCAAAAAAGAATTTTGAAGAGCTGTAAATATCTGGCATTAATCGTTGCTGCTTCCTCAATGTTACCTGCTAAAAAACTGCAAATCATTTGCTTGATTTGGGTTCCGACTAGGTGGCTGGCTACACTCACTACACCCACCCCCCCAACAGATAGCATCGGCAAAGTGAGGGCATCATCGCCAGCATAGATGTCAAGCAAACCACCCGAGAGTCTGTAAATCTCCGCTGCCTGCTCTAAACTACCGCTGGCTTCTTTGATAGCAACTATGTTCTCTATACTTGCCAATTTGGCAACGGTTTCCGGTAAAAGATTCTGACCGGTTCTACTAGGTATATTGTACAACATTATGGGCAGTTGTGGCACAGCCGAGGCTATAGAGTGAAAATGCGCATAGAGTCCATCTTGAGGTGGTCTGTTGTAATAGGGCACAACCTGTAATGAGCCATCTACTCCAAGAGCAGCAGCTTTTTCAGTAGCAAGTATGGCCTCTTTGGTTGAATTGGAACCTGTCCCGGCGATAACCTTGCCATGTGAACCCACCACATTTTTGACAACCTGAAAAAGCTGATATTCCTCCTCCCAAGAGAGAGTAGGCGATTCCCCTGTTGTTCCGCATATTACTATGCTATCACTGCCATGTGAAATCAGATAATCTGCCAGGGATTCCGCTACGGCGTAGCTAACCTCTCCTCTGCTATCAAATGGCGTAACCATGGCAGTGATGACTTGTCCGAAGTGGGGGCTTTGCATATCTTAAAAGGTTTTGGCAATCTGCGATTTGACGCAATTCTTGCTTATTAGTAATTCTGCAATTTGCACTGCATTAAGAGCAGCTCCTTTGCGTATTTGATCACCACAGAGCCATAATTCTAGAGCCAATGGATGAGAAAGATCTTGGCGAATTCGACCAACTAGGACTTCGTCTTTGCCAGAAGCATCTATGGGCATAGGAAAATAATTTCTCTTCCAGTCTTGGACTACTTTAACGCCCGGAGCACTATTGAGTATTTCCGTAGCCTGCTCCACTGACATGGGAGCTTTAAATTCAATGTTAACTGATTCCGAGTGAGCTCTTAAAATAGGTACTCTCACGCAGGTAGCGCTGATTCTCAATGTAGGGTCATCAAATATTTTACGGGTTTCGTTGAGCATCTTCATTTCCTCCTCACAGTAGCCTACTTCATTAAGTGAGGAATTATGGGTAAAGAGGTTGAAAGCCAGAGGATAGGGAAAAATTTCCGGAGACGGTGATCGACCAGCCAAAATCTCTATAGACTGAAGCTTGAGCTCTTCCATTGCCCTGGCACCGGCACCTGAAGCTGACTGATAGGTCGCAACTATCAATCTCTCTATTGGATTGATCCGATGCAACGGATAGATGGCAAGTCCCATCAGTATGGTGGTGCAGTTGGGGTTGGCAATGATTCCACTGTGATTCAAAATGGCTTGAGGATTAATTTCAGGTACAATCAATGGAACATTAGAATCCATTCGAAATGCGCTAGAGTTATCGATCAAGGTTGCGCCACTAGAAACTATAGTCGATGCCCACTGTCGTGATATGCCTCCTCCTGCCGAGGACAGGACTATGTCTATATTTTTGAAAGAATCTGGCTCAACCGCTTCGATCTCAATGGATTGTCCTTGAAATTGGATGACCTGTCCAGCAGAGCGAGGAGAAGCTAGTAATTTTAGATGGGATAGCGGAAATTGTCGAGATTCCAATAATTCCAAAAGTTCAGAGCCGACCGCTCCAGTAGCTCCAAGAATCGCAACACGTAAGCTCGAATCAGGCAAATTTCTGTTCTCCTTTTGAATTACTTCCATTAATAATATTAGCTGAAAATTTCCGATATACAAGGCAACCTTTATAGGATTATAATGGAAGTCCACTCTGCTGCGAAAGAATTCTATTTTAAATCGCCTTAATCTTGATCGCACAGTCTGAAAGTCTTAATGTGAAACAAAGAGAGAAATGAAAGTTACCCAGGAAAAATTACCATCTAGTCAGGTTGGCTTAAATATCGAGATCACTCCGGATCTCTCTAAAAAGACTTATGAAAAAGTCTTACAGAATCTGGCTCGTACAGCCAATATTCCTGGGTTTCGCAAGGGTAAGGTGCCCCGCCAAATCTTGATTCAGCGTCTAGGCACAGAAAGAATCAAGGCTACTGCCCTTGAAGAGATGCTTCAAACTTCGGTAGAAGCTGCTATTAAGCAGGAAAATGTCAATGCTCTCGGCAATTATCAAGTCGAACCAAGTTTTGAGGAATTGGTTAAGAATTTTCAAGTTGAGCAATCTTTTTCCTTCAAAGTTGCTGTTGATGTACCACCGACCATTGAACTGGCCGAGTATAAAAACTTGAATATTAAGGCAAAAGAAGTCCTCTACGAAGAAACTCAGCTTGAAAAATACCTTACCGGGAAACGCTCTGAGCTAGCTACATTAATACCAGTAGAAGATCGTCCTGCTCAGGAAAATGATACGTTAATCGTGGATTACGAAGCATTTCAAGCTACTGAAGATGG
>CAIPYC010000026.1 GCA_903869185.1 uncultured cyanobacterium
AGATAAAACCCAAAAAGAAATGGCTCAACTATGGGAAGGACAAATAAGTGCCAGAACTATTTGTAGAGCTCTTATGAAAATTGGTTTTACTCGAAAAAAAAGACTTATGGGTACCAAGAACGAGACGAACTAAAGAGGGAAAATTTTCTTAAAGTCCTAGATGAAATTAGTCCAGAAAATATTGTCTATATTGACGAATCTGGAATGGTAGGATATTCTTTATTATTTGTAGTAAATAAACCATCTATAGTTCTAGAGAGTTACTTGACTTGTACTGAGGTGAATTGATAGTCTGAGGCTCTTTGGCTTGGGTGATCTATTAGTTCAAATAGTGCTTCCGGCAGGATTTGAAAGAGTTGATAGAATAAATTATTTGTTCTTATGTAGATAACTGTATTTTATCAGCATACTCTACAATCAGCTAAATTCTAGTTATGACAACCTAAGAGCAATTCCCTGTGACATAGAGCCTGTTGACGAAAAGATTCTCTTTCCTGTTGGCTTAAAGGTTGCCCATCAAAATAGCACTTTAGCCAAGTTTGAGCAATCTGTTCTGGAGATGAAGGGATTTGGGATATTTTCCAGCCCGGAATTTTAGCCTGTTGCATCAATTGATCGACCTTGGGATCATAGCTAAGAGCAAAGGTAATAGCTCCTTCTGCAGCAGCCATAATGAGACTGTGAAGGCGCATTCCAATGAGCATATCTACATGCTGAAAAATCCCCTTGAGTTGTTTTGGATCCTGTAATTGAATGATTTCATGGGGTACATCAAGAAGCGCGGAGACACTTTGGGCTATTGTTAAATCTTGAGAAGCTTGAAAAGGAACTAGTAAAATATTGGTTGTACTTGCTTGGCCAAACAAATTCAGGGCTTTGGCCAGATTTGTCAGCTTCTGCTGATTGAGATCGTTGTGCGGACGAAGATTAACTGCTACTTTTTTTCCTGCAAAAGAAGAAAAGTTCTCCATTGGTAAGCTCTCTAATGCCCAGACAGGATCAGGTGCGATTAGAGATTCTATATCCCAATTGGAGAGAAGTTCAGATGAAGCTATATCTCGAACACTTATAGCAGAGACATTCTTAAGAACAGACTTGCTAACTAGGCGAATTAAAGAATGATTAAGAGGTCCAATTCCTTGAGCCCAGGCGATGGTATAAAGCCCTAATTGGCTACTTAAAGTCATAATCGCACAATAGTAGAGAGGGCTGTTTATACTACTTACATCCTGAAGCAGACTACCTCCACCCCATATGAAACAGTTGGACTGTTTAAGCGCTGCCAATATCTTTTGGGGAGAACGACTGTGGCAAGTCTCAACCTGATGAAGTTGAGCAGTTTCTATAGGGTTATTGGATAAGACAATGGGCTTTAGTTGTGGTGGCAACATTTGCAGTAAGGAAGTTAAAAGTGCTTCATCTCCTGCATTGCCCATACCGTAATAACCACAAATGACAGCTTTTTTCATTGTCTAATTTTTTAAAAATTCTTTCTAATCATCTTAAAACCTGGTTACAGTTGTCAAGCTCATTTCTGACTATAGACATTTATATGCTAAATCTTAGAAAGAATAACTAAAATCAAATTAATATGACAAGAGGCAACAATACAATATTTAATACAAAACTTTTCCAGGATCTCAATTTTTATTTTGTAATATTCATTATCCTGGTTTTCGTTGGTTTGTTTAACCATTCTATGTGGAGAGATGAATTAAACGGTTGGCTCATAGCAAGAGATACACAATCTTGGTCTGAATTTTTTAATGCTGTCAAATATGAAGGACATCCTCTGCTTTGGTATCTATGTCTGTCCTTTTTGAACAAATTGAGCCATGATCCGGTGTTGATGAAAATATTTCATTTTTTTCTTTCAATTACTAGTATTTATTTATTTTTAAAATATGCACCTTTTAAAAAAATAGAACGAGTTTTATTTATTTTTGGCTATTTGCCAATTTATGAATATTCCTTAATTAGCCGTAATTACATGATAGGGATCCTATTCTTGATGATCTTTTTAGTGATACATAGCTTGAGAAAACATGATTATGTATTACAAATGCTCATTTTAGCGATTCTAGCTAATACAAATGCCTATTGCCTGTTGATCAGCCTGGCTTTGGCTATAACCACAATTTTAGAATCCAAGCCAAAAAAAGAAATATTCAAAGCTTTGCTGATATATTTGGCAGCGATATTCCTCTCGCTCTATACATTGATTCCCCCAAGCGATAGTAACTTGCAAGGAGGAGCCAATCAATGGTTTTGGCATTTTGATTGGTACCGCCTAGCACAGTCGATTACCAGAATTTGGAATGCTTATGTGATGATTCTGGTCCCAGGTGATGGCAAGATCTTGGATGTAACTGGTTTTTCATTTTTATCCTTGGGATTGCTGGCTTTTGTTATAAAAATTCTTTACACAAAACGTTATGCTCTTTTTTTCTACATTTTTGCCAGTTCAGAAATCTTACTTTTCACCTATCTTAAGTTTCTGGGTTCACCACGACACTATGGAATGCTTTATATCATTTTGATTACTTCTCTTTGGTTGGCCCAAACAGAAGGAAATATCAACAATAAACCAATACGCTATCAACGTACTTTCATTTTGATTATTTTAATTGCTCAGGTCCTTGCTGGTATAGTTGCCTATGGAAGGGATTTAACTCTCCCCTTTTCCGCTAGTAGAGATACAGCTAACTATATTAGGAATCACAAATTGGAAAACTACACTATAGTTGGCAGTGAAGATTTCGCTATATCCCCTATCTCTGGCTATCTTGGTAAAAAAATTTACTATCCAGAAATCAAAAACTACGGCAGTTATGTTCTCTTCAATGGGCATAGAAAAATAGTAGATGATTTAGAAGTTGTCAAACAGGCTTCGGATTTAATCAAAAACAAACAAGATAAAATTTTACTGATTCTCAACCATAACATTGGGGTAAATACAAAACAAGACGATATCACAATAGAACTAATTGAAAAATTCAACGATTCTTTGATATCAAATGAACAGTATTATTTATATTTAATAAAGCATGAAAAATATACTCAATAAACCAGAATTGTTTTTGACTGTTGCAGCATTATTTCTCTATCTTATTAACTTGGGTAATGTGGCGCTTAGGGATTGGGATGAAGGTTACTATGCAACCGTTGGTAGAGATATGTATTGGTCAAACAACTGGCTCTATCCCAGTTATTTAGGTGAGCCATTTTTGCTCAAACCTCCCTTGTTGTTTTGGCTGATCAATATCAGTTATCACTTTGGCGGGGTCAATGATTTGACTAGTCGCTTGCCTGCAAGTTTACTTAGCGGACTTGCTGTGCCTTTAATCTATTGTTTGGCTAGAGAAATTTTACCTCAAAAAAGAATGGCTCTTTGGAGTGCTATTGTCTATCTCACTCTATTACCTTTGGTGCGACATGATAGATTGGCGATGCTTGATGGAATCACTAATACATTTTTGATTTTTTCTCTATTTACCTTAGTTAAGGGCAAACAGAAAAAACCCTGGTTATTTGGAGTCGGTCTAGGATTGGGAATGATTGCCTTAACCAAGGGAGCTCTCGTTCTTTTATTTATATTGATTTTGTTGGTTTTTCTGATTTGGGATAGACAACTTAAAATATTATTGAATCCCTATTTTATTGCCGGGATAATCATTGGATTCGCGCCTGCATGTATTTGGTATATTCTCCAATATCTTCATTACGGTCAGACTTTTATTGATGTACATTTTGCATCTCAAGTTGTAGATAGAGTAACTAAAAACTTTGAAGGACATCAACAGCCTATTTGGTATTATTTCCTAGAATTAGTTAAATATAGTGTGCCTTGGCTACTGTTTCTACCTGGAAGTATTTTATATGCTAAAGACTCATTGGACAAAAGCTGGGCTAAATTGGGGTTAATTGGATTTGTTTTATATTTATCCATGGTTTCCTTGATGCAAAGCAAGCTGCCATGGTACATCATACCTCTTTATCCTTTTATATCTCTCCTGGTAGGAGCTTATTTGGAAACTTTTGCTAGAAATTCACCTAAAAAGGCAACAAAAGTTATCAGTTTATTGCTTTATTTGCTGAGTTTTCTTACTATTGTTGGATTGATTTATTTATTAATTAAGGGACTACAAATCTATTTAATTATTTTGGCAATTGTACTGTCTATAGCTTTTGGCTTTGCTGCAAAAAAATTAAAGGACAACCCTGTCCAATCGATTGTTCTATTAGCTGGAGGTATGTATTTGGGTTTAACCCTGTTGATGTTTTCTTCATCTTGGCTATGGGAACTCAAGGAGGCTTTTCCTGTTAAACCAGTAGCTCAGTTAATCTTGAACAATACTCCAGCCAAGGAGATAATATATAGTTCTTTTGCCTATAATAGACCTAGCCTAGATTATTACAGTCAGCATAAAGTCGAGGTTCAAGAAATCTCAGTCCTCAAAAAGATAGTAGAAAGTGATACAATTAGTTATCTTTTGGTGACGCCCTCAGTTTTAAAAGAGCTCAACTTGTATAAAGGTAGCGAATTGGGAATTGCTGAGGGTTTTATACTCTGGAAAACTAAATGAAAATACCCCGTCAGATTCTTGTTATTCTCTCTGTTTTGGTTTGTTTTATATTTATTATTATTTTGTTTGGTAGTTTCCAGGAAGAGCAAATACAAGGCGATCTTGAGCTATATCAATCTAATCTTCTTCTTCAAGCATCTGAGTATAAATTTAATGATTCAAAATCTGATCAAATTTCCTATTTACGCCAATCTCTCTTTGGTAAAGATCTCTATAAGTCCACAGCTAAACAATATCAAGATGCGATAGATAATAATCTTAAAACCAGAAATAAAACAGAAAAAACAGATTTAAAAGATAATTTACAAAGTACTGATAAGTTGTATCTTTCTTTGGGTATATTAGAATCCCAACAAGGAAAAACCCAACAGGCAAACTATAATTGGAACAAGATTAACGATAATAAAAAATATTCAAAGTTAGTACGAGATCTCTCTGATTTAAAAAATACTGACAAGTTTATAGAACTTGAAAAGGAAATTAATACAAATCTCAAAGGTTGGTTTCGTTATTCAGCTCTGAGATCTCTGTACTTAAAACAAAACCGCACTCAAGATATAAAATTACTGGAAATCCAAGAACAGCAAGAGTCCCAAAATGCTCTAGTCAAGCTTATATTTGTTTCAATAATGCCAATATTGGGAATAATATTTGGTGTTGTGATCTTGTTGGTTTTGATCGTCCAATGGATCAAAAACGGAACTGAATCATTATTGAGTCCTGTTAACTATTCCACTTGGAAAATATCCTGGAATTGGGAAACTGTTTTGCAGGTATTTGTAGTTGGTTTTTTCCTACTCAGTCAAGCAGTTGTCTATCTGGTTGGACCCTTACTCTTAAAAGTATTCAGCTCCTCTCTAGCGCCGTCTTACGATTTACTCTTGCAATCTATCAAGGTTTTGATCACTTATTTCCTGATGGCAACATCTGGACTAATCATTCTATACTTATCCCTTAAACCCTTTTTTCCTTTAGATAATGAACTGTTTAAGTTTGATTTAAAAGGCAATTGGTTCTGGCAAGGAATAGGCGGATATTTGGTTGCACTACCTTTGGTTGTGTTGATCTCTTTGCTCAATCAACAAATTTGGCATGGACAAGGTGGCAGTAATCCCCTGTTATTTTTGGCAATAGAGGCGCAAAATGGTTGGGTGATTTTTATATTTTTTATTACCGCTGCTTTAGCCGCTCCCTTCTATGAAGAAATTCTCTTTCGGGGATTTCTTTTACCTTCTTTGACTGCTTATATCTCGAGTAGACAAGCAATTGTTTTGAGCGCTGTTATCTTTGCCTTTGCCCATCTAAACCTCTCTGAAGTATTGCCCTTGAGCGTATTGGGTATAATTTTGGGCTTTGTCTATCAGCGCAGTCGCAATCTGCTATCATCCATGCTGCTTCATAGTCTTTGGAATTCAGGAACGCTCTTGAGTCTTTTTCTTTTAGGCAACAGTTGAATTTTAAATCCTTTGAAGTAAACTAAGTCCATGTGAGTCAGTACCACAAGTATTAAAAAGATTGTACTTTTTGGTTAAGTCTATTACCAGCTCGGTTTCTTTTACACTTGATCGCCAAGGCTTAGGATTATCGTAGGCATAGAATGTTTCTACCCCATCGATACCGAGCTTACTACAGGCGGCTATGAGCTCTTCAACGGGATAGTTATAGCGAGCAGGATGTGCTAGTACTGCCAGTCCTCCAGCTGCGTGAATATTCTCTATGACTCTAGAAATCATTGCCACTCCCCCTTGAGCTTTTTCTCCCTGCAAATAGGGTATTAAGGCTTCATGGGTTGGAGAAAAACCATAAGCCAAAATATGAACTTCGAGATCGATCAATTGGGCTGTGATTTCCAAACCAGTCCAGAAAAATGGCAGATCAAGATAATCTCTTGCTGTCAAGTAATTTTTCACAAACAAGGAAGCTGATACACTATGGTGATCAGTTATAGCTAGACCCTTTAGCCCAATATTGATTGCCTGCTCAATTAACTGTATTGGCTCCAATTTACCATCAGAGAATATGGTATGCATATGAAAATTGTAGAACCTCGGACAGCTCAAGAGAGCTAGCTGACTCCATACCCGTTTAAGTTCAGCAGTATCTTCTGTTGGCGACTTTGGCAAGCTAGCAGACAAGGTTATCCATGATTGTCATTATGATTACTACTGTAGATTGTTAGAAGATAGTAAATTCAGAATATTTCGGTCATTTTCGTTTCCAAAATCTCAATAAGTTCATCCAAATTATTTGGCGATGAGACTTTAGAGAAATCAACTTCGTAGTAAATCAGATCAATTTCGCCCTTACCAATTGCAATTATAACGATTTCTTCATTTGATTTGTATCCATCCAAAATCCCCAAGATCTCTTGTATTTTGGAATCTACCTTCTGGTTGAGTGTTTCCAAAGCCTCTCTGGTACAACGAACAAAGTGAGGCCTTGGCAGTAGATCGATGCCCAGAAAATCTTTGGTTTCCCCCCACTCCTTTCTTAGGGAGAGGGTTAAATCTGTCAAATCTGACTTATTCTCCCGAACGAATCGATTTAACTTGCGTTTTTGATTTGAGATAATCACAGACAAAATCTCCAAATTATTGCTAAGAGACAACTCTATATGATAACTATGAAGTGTTCTCTTTAAACAAGTTAGGTGATGAATCGCAAAATTACTTTGGTCAGCGGGCCTGCACGCAGTGGAAAAAGCCGATGGGCTGAGCATTTGGCTAGTCAAACAGGCGATAAGGTAATCTATTTAGCTACAGGTTATAGAGATCCTCAGGATACGGAATGGTGTGAAAGAATCTCTAAACATCAGCAGCGTCGATCTGCCCTCTGGACGACCACAGAAGAGATGTATGATATCTGTTCGGTAATTCGTGAGTGCGATCCTTCCTGTTGCCTGTTGCTGGATTCATTAGGCTCTTGGGTAGCTAATTTGCTGGAAAAGGACGAACACAGCTGGCAGGAGAGCGTTGGTATTTTTCTGGAAACTCTCCAGCAGTGCCAGGCAAGAATAATTCTAGTAGCTGAAGAAACAGGCTGGGGTGTTGTGCCAGCTTATTTGCTTGGGAGATCATTTAGAGATCGTTTAGGTGATTTGGTACTAAAAACAAGTCCAGTATGTGATGTGGTCTATCTGGTCGCAGCAGGCTTCATTCTCAACCTAAGTGAGCTGGGAAAACCATTAATAACCCAACTCTAGTGCTTCATCCAAGATACTTAGATTATCTATAGGACTGAAGCCGCCCATTTCTACTGACATGGCTAAACCCAATAAAGAAATCTCGGGTGAGAATTTTTGACTATCTCCCAAATTCATAGTTAAAAAAGGACAACAAAAAAGTGCCGATTTTAAATATTCTTTCCAGTCTTCTTCTAGTTCATTGTTTTTTTGGAGTAACTCTACTAGAGGCTTGAGAACATTTTCTATTTTAGATTGAAGAAAACTTAATCTAAGCGTAGATGGTGCGAAATTATGCTGAATCTCAATGGTATCAGACTGGATCTGCCAATATATAGTAAGATTTTTGGCTATTTCAACAGGATAATACATCCAGATAGCAAATATATTGTGAAATAGAGGTTTGGTCAGATCTAAAAAGGGTGAATGACGCCCAGCAAAGGCAGGATCAAAATAAATTAGCTGATCTTTTGTTTGCTCATAAAAGACATTTCCATTGTGAGCATCACCATGACCTATGATTGATAAGATATCTTTTTTATTAGTTGGATCTAGCTGTTGGGTTGCCCTATAAACTAAATCTTCAAGAGTATCAGGAAATATCCGACCATTGATTATCCATTTGAATCGGCAGAGATCATTGTAATTAATACTCAAACCAGGTAATCTAATATCGGCATTTTTATAAAATTGTTGAAATCTTCCTCCAGTCAAACGATGATAAAACAGTTGATGAATCGGCGAGCGACTATGTTCTTCTGGTGAAATAGTTTGTAAACTTTTTTGGTAAAGATGCCAGAGATAAATATCTGCCTCATTTTGAACTCTGGCTATTTTCTCTATATTTGAGGTTGGTTCATTTTCTAATTCCCAAACAATATTAAAAAGAGAAGGATACTCAAAGTAATCATAAATTAAAAGCTGTTTTCCCCATTGGCTAGAGCGATAAATTGGTTGAATTATAGGATAACCTGCCTCAGCGAGAATACTGGAATTATAGTATTCATTGACAATGCTCTCTGGTTCTATGTGAGTTTTAAAAAAGAGCTTACGTCCTTCTTTGGTAATCAGAAAACCATTGATAGAATTTAGAGAGACAGCTAGAGGCCTTACCTGAACCCTATCGATATCAAAGGGTACAAAGCTGCTAAAAAAAATCTTGAGTTTCTCGTTGGCCGCTTCGTTATCGAGGAACTGGAGAGATTGGATCTCTTGTAGGATCTTGTCTGACAAAATTCCCTCACTTTAACAGATGATTGCGTTCTCTTATGGACATGGCATGGGCAGGAAAGCCCTCATATTGAGCTAAAAGCTCGGTTGCACCCTTGAGGCTATCAAACCCCTGTTTAGTCAAATAGGCAATGCCAGTACGTTTAAGAAAATCAAAGACGGAAACAGCTGAATAGGAACGTGCAAAACCACCGGTTGGTAAAATAGCATTTACTCCAATACAGTAATTGGCAGTTGGAATGGGAGTATAAGGGCCTAAAAGAATCTCACCAGCATTTTTAATTTTGCCCAAGACACTGATTGGATCATTTATTAAGACTTCTAGATGCTCTGGCGCGTAATAATTAATAAAATCAAGTGATTCTTCCAAACTCTCGGTCAAAACGATACCACCGTAAGAGGATAATCCTTTTTCACAAAATTCTTTGCGCCAGGCTGGCAGAGTTTGCATATAATCCATTGCATACTGAGCCGCTGCCTTGGCCAGAGATTCGCTATGGGTCACCAATAGGGCAGCTGATTCTGGTCCATGTTCAGCCTCTACAAGAAGATCAAGCGCTGCGATGCGGGGATCTGTTGTTTCATCAGCTAAAATTATGGATTCACTAGGGCCAGCCGGAAGTCCAACATCTACTAAACCATAGAGCAATCTCTTGGCAGCTGAACCATAGACATTACAAGGACCTGTTATTTTGTCAACTTTAGGTATGGTTTTGGTGCCCAGAGCCATTGAGGCGATAGCCTGTATTCCTCCGAGTTTGTAAATATTCTCTACCCCAGCCATTTTTGCCGCTACCAGAGATGCTGGCTCAACCCTGCCTTGCTTATCAGGCGGAGTGCATACTATCACATGGGGTACTTTGGTGACCTGGGTAGGTACAGCAAGCATCAGCATCACAGATGGAAATGCACCTTTTCCTCTGGGCACATAAAGACCAGCACTAGCAATGGGAGTGACTTTTTCACCTGCAAATACTCCATCAGATATTTCAGCAAAATGCATTTCTTCTGGCATTTGTCTCTGATGGACTTCCAATATATTTTTGTAGGCAAGTTCTATGGCTTTCTTTAGCTCAGGATCGATCTCTCTTTCGGCTTTCTCAAATTCTTCAGCAGTAACCTTCAGGCTTTCGACGGTAGCATCGGGATAGTCAAATTTCATTGCATACTCTACTACCCCGTCATCACCCCTTAATTTGATCTCTGTTATCACCTCTTGGGCAATGACAAGAGCATTTTCAATATCCAGCTCCGCTCTTCTCTTGAGGGTGAAAAGTTCTGCTTCAGTCATTTTTGACAGTCTGAGGATTCGGATCACAAGGTCTCTCCTATGATGAGCGATCTATTTCAGGTATACAATTCTAGCCTATATTGCATCACAGTTGTGCCTCACAAGATTGTGGAATGACAAACCAAATTATTTCAATAGCGATCTTAGGCTATTGCGGTAAAAAGGATAAAACCATATAATGAGGAGTTTGGATTATTTATTCATTGCTGACTGTTTTAAAGGAGAAAATATGGGAAAACGTTTATCTGTAGTCTTAAATCAAGATGTTATAAAGTTGGGTAAACTAGGCGATCTCGTTGAAGTAGCTCCAGGATATGCTCGTAATTATCTAATTCCTCAAGGATTTGGCTTATTGGCTACTCCTGGAGTCCTCAAGGAATTTGCAGTTAAGAAGGAAAAAGAACGTCAGCGTTTACTTGCCCTAAAAGAAGAGGCTCTCAACCAAAAGGCCAGCATGGATTCTATCAAGAAATTCATTGTAGGTAAACAGGTTGGAGAGGGCAATGCTATCTTTGGAACTGTTACTTCACAAGATATTGTCGATCTGATCAAGTCAAAGACCAATCTGGAAATAGATCGTCGTGGTGTTACTCTTCCGGAAATCAGTGAAACAGGATCTTATAAAGTACAGATTAAACTTCATCCAGAGGTTTCAGCTGAGATCGAACTGGAAGTTTCAGCTCTTAAATAACCTCAGTTCAAGATAACACAGTTAATTTGGCGCCCTATTGATTGATTTTTCTGATTTTTCTGGAGGAATCTGGAGAAATCAGGAAAGCTCATTCTATAGAATATAATAATTTGGTAAAGTTAACTTAAAAAAATGTGAGCCAGAATAAGAGCTATAAAGAAACGGTAAACTTGCCACAGACCAAGTTTGAAATGAGAGCCAATGCCACTAGAACAGAGGTGGAATTGCAGAAATTTTGGCATGAGCGCCATATCTATGAAAAGCTCTCTACCAACAATGCTGGCGAAGTGTTCGTTTTACATGATGGCCCCCCCTATGCCAATGGTTCCCTTCATATAGGGCATGCTCTCAACAAGACTTTAAAAGATATTATTAATAAATACAAGTTACTATGCGGCTACAGGGTTAGATATGTACCGGGTTGGGACTGTCATGGATTACCCATAGAACTTCAAGTACTAAAAAATTTAAGTGCCCAAGAAAGAGCAGGCCTTTCTGTAATCGATTTGCGACAAAAAGCCAGGGATTTTGCCCTTGCCACAGTAGATCTCCAGCGCAATAGCTTCAAGCGCTACGGAGTTTGGGGAGAATGGGAAAATCCCTATCTGACAATGAGCCCAGAATATGAAGCCGAGCAGATTGGGATATTTGGGGAAATGATCTTTAAAGGTTATATTTACCGCGGACTCAAACCAGTACATTGGAGTCCAAGCTCACAGACCGCTCTGGCTGAAGCTGAATTGGAATACCCAGAAGGACACACTTCTGCGAGCATATATGTTGCCTTTGGAATCACTCAAACTTCCCATGAAAAATTAAAACCTTATCTAGGAGATTTGGCTGCTGCAATTTGGACTACCACACCCTGGACCCTACCAGGTAATTTGGCTATTGCAGTTAATCCCCAACTAAGTTACGCCTTGGTAGAAGATAGTAAATCTATCTCCAAATATAGGTATTTGATAGTGGCAACTGACTTGGTTGAACCCTTGGCAGAGATGCTGGAAACCAATTTGACAATAAAAGCTAGACTAATGGGCTCTGAACTAGAGTATACAGTCTATCAACATCCTCTCTACGAAAGGGAAAGCCCAATTCTTCTAGGAGGTGACTATATTACCACCGAATCGGGTACTGGCTTGGTTCATACAGCACCTGGACATGGACAGGAAGATTATCTGGTAGGGCAGCGCTATGGATTGCCAATTCTCTCGCCGGTTGATGATAAAGGTAATCTTACAGCAGAAGCTGGATCCTTTGCTGGACTCAATGTACTTAATGATGCCAATGCTGCGATTATAGAGAGTTTGACAAAATCAAAATCCTTGCTCAAGCAAAAGGACTATATCCATAAATATCCCTACGACTGGAGAACCAAAAAACCAACTATCTTTAGAGCTACCGAACAGTGGTTTGCTTCTGTTGAAGGATTTAGAGAAGACGCGCTAAAAGCGATCAAACAAGTCAAATGGATCCCCTCTCAGGGTGAAAATAGAATCACCCCCATGGTCAGAGAGCGCAGTGACTGGTGTATCTCGCGCCAGAGAAGTTGGGGTCTGCCTATACCGGTTTTTTTTGATAAAGAGACCAATGAGCCCCTTATAACTAGAGAAACTATTGAGCATATTCAGGGGATTTTTGCCAAAGATGGCTCTGATGCCTGGTATTCAATGCCTATTGAGGATCTTTTGCCAAGTCAATACCGCCAAGACGCTCATAAGTACCAAAAAGGGACAGATACGATGGATGTTTGGTTCGATTCTGGTTCTTCTTGGGCAGCAGTGGCCAAAAAAAGAAAAAATCTCAAATATCCGGTAGATATGTACCTTGAAGGCTCTGATCAACATCGAGGCTGGTTTCAGTCCAGCTTGTTGACCAGTGTAGCTACCAATGGGATTGCTCCCTATCAAACTGTATTAACTCATGGCTTTGTGCAGGATGAACATGGCCGTAAAATGAGCAAGTCTGTGGGCAATGTGGTAGATCCCAATATTGTTATTGAAGGTGGTAAGAACAAAGAGAAAGATCCCCCCTATGGGGTAGATATATTGAGACTTTGGGTATCATCTGTGGATTATTCAGGCGATGTCTGTATAGGACCTGGTATTCTTGGTCAAATAGCCGATATTTATAAAAAGATCCGCAATACTGCCAGATTTCTCCTGGGCAATCTTCATGATTTTGACCCTTTAGTAGATGCAGTAGCCTATGAAAGTTTACCCGAGCTAGATCAATATATGTTGCATCGCTCTAGGGAAATTTTTGAAGAAGTTACTACGGCTTATGAAACTTATGAGTTTTCTCGATTTTTCCAGGCAATTCAGACTCTCTGCACAGTTGATCTTTCCAATTTCTATCTAGATATAGCCAAAGACCGACTCTACATCTCTAAAGCCACATCATGGCGGCGTAGAACTTGCCAGAGTGTTCTGGCGATAATTCTGGAAAATCTCTCTAGAGCCATTGCTCCGGTCATCCCTCACCTAGCTGAAGATATCTGGCAATATTTACCCTACCCAACTAGTTATATCTCGGTTTTTGAATCTGGTTGGTTAAAACTAGAGCAGAAATGGAATCGCCCAGATCTGGTAGAAAAATGGGAACGCCTGAGAGAGCTTCGCACCGAGGTCAATAAAGTGATGGAAGAAGCAAGAAAAAGTAAAATGATTGGCTCATCCTTAGAAGCGAAGGTTTTGATCATGGTAGAGGATCAAGATTATAAAAAAATGCTCGCTTCCCTCAATTTGACTGACTCTCTGCAAGGCAATCAGGTAGATGAATTGCGCTATCTATTCCTTAGTTCTCAAGTAGAACTATTAGAATCGGGGGAGGCAATAGAATCTGCTATTTACAAAAATGATCGGATTGCCGTAGTCAAGTCCCATGGTGAAAAATGTGAACGTTGTTGGAATTATTCCCAAACAGTCGGCTTGTTAGCAAGTGATCCTACGCTATGTGATCGCTGTTATGATGCCATAATTGTTTAAGATAAGATTAAGAGAATCAGAGGGGTGGTTAAATGCCATCAATAGAAATGAACTTGCCGGTATCTTCTGAGATCATTGATAGCAATTTTATCCCCCAAGACAAGCCCGAGGAAGCCTGTGGAGTTTTTGGTATTTACGCTCCTGAAGAACTGGTGGCAAAGCTCACCTATTTTGGACTATATGCTTTACAACATAGGGGACAGGAATCTGCTGGTATTGTCACCTTTGATGATGGTAATGTTCATTATCACAAGGATATGGGTTTGGTTTCCCAGGTTTTTAAAGAAGATACCCTTGCTGGGCTCACCGGACAACTGGCAATTGGACATACACGCTACTCCACCACTGGCTCAAGCTACCGGGCTAATGCTCAGCCAGCGATTGTTTCTTCTCGCTTAGGCAAGCTGGCTTTAGCCCACAATGGTAATTTGGTGAATACTGCCGCCTTGAGAAGCTTACTGGTTGAACATGGCTATGATTTTCAAACCACTACAGATTCTGAGATGATTGCCATTGCCATTGGACATGAAATAGATCAGGGTAAAGATTGGATATCTGGGACTATTGATGCTTTTAAATTATGTACTGGAGCCTTTAGTCTGACTATTGCCACTCCTGTCGGTGTGATCGGAGCAAGAGATCCCCACGGAATTAGACCCCTAGTGATTGGCACGATTGACTGTAATGGTCAAAAACGCTATGTGCTATCTTCGGAAACTTGCGCGTTGGATATCATTGGAGCTAAATACCTCAGAGATGTTCAACCAGGAGAATTGGTCTGGCTCAACGAAGAGGGAATGTTTTCTTATCAATGGGCTCAAAATCCGACTCGTAAACTCTGTATTTTCGAGATGATATATTTTGCACGTCCTGATTCGATTATGCACGACGAGAGTCTCTATACCTATCGTCTACGTCTTGGAGAACGACTGTCCCAGGAATCTCCAGTTGATGCAGATTTAGTAATGGGTGTACCGGATTCGGGAATACCGGCTGCTATAGGATTTTCTCGCTCTAGTGGTATACCCTATAGTGAAGGGTTGATTAAGAATCGTTATGTAGGAAGAACCTTCATTCAACCCACCCAATCCATGCGGGAATCAGGCATCAAAATGAAACTTAATCCACTCAAGGATGTACTCAAGAACAAAAGGGTGATCATTATTGATGATTCTATTGTCAGAGGGACAACTAGTCGCAAGATTGTTAAAGAGCTCAGAGAAGCGGGAGCTGCCGAGGTTCATATGAGAATATCCTCTCCGCCAGTTACCCACCCTTGTTTCTACGGTATTGATACTGATACCCAGGATCAGTTGATTGCTTCTACCAAAAGTATAGATGAAATTTCCAATATTCTAGGTGTCGATAGCCTGGTCTACTTGAGCTGGGATGGTATGCTCCAAGCCACTCGAGAAGATGTCAATGAATTTTGTTCTGCCTGTTTCACCGGTGATTATCCTGTCAGTATTCCCGAAAGCATTAAACGGGCTAAACTAGTTTTGGAAAATTCTAAAACTTAAATGATCATGCAAGAAACTATCGAGAAATTGTCGCTTGATAAGATTAAGTGTCACATTTTTCTTTGCGCAGATCAAACCAAACCCAAATGTTGTGATAGGGATTTGGGAATTGCTTCTTGGGAATATCTCAAAAATCGATTGCACGAATTAGGACTGGATCATCCGAGTAAATTGGATGCAAACTATGTTTTTCGCACAAAGACCAACTGCCTAAGGGTTTGTATCAATGGACCGATTTTATTGGTGTATCCTGATGGAGTGTGGTATCGACAAGCGACTCCAATGGTGATTGAACAAATTCTGCAACAACATATTTTACGCGGACAAATTCTTGATGAATATGCTTTTCATGTTCATCCTTTGGACAATAATGTAAAGTTTCATTAAAAACATGATATAAATAAAAAGATTAATTTTTTTACTTGAGAAAATTCATTACATTAAATTGCATTGTCTGCATCAGTAATGGATTAGGGTAATATTTTGAAATTCAAAGATGAAATCAAACAGTCTGTGGGCCAAGTTGATAATTTTCTCTCTTGCCCTTTTAGGCTTGAGTGAAAGAGTCTCAGCCAGTCAAGTGATTCAAGTGGAAGTAGAAGACCAGTCCAATACAAGTGGACCTGTTGAAATCTATATACCCAAACCAGATGTACAGACTGAGCCAAGTTGTAGTGATAGCCCAGAAGCCAAAATCGATAGAATTGTCTTGGCAAATAGTAACAACTGGGGTATTTTGGTAGAGTTACTTCAAGATGGCAAAGTTATCTATGGGCACAATTCTGATCAATATTTTATTCCTGCATCCAACGTCAAGCTTTTTACAACAGCGGCAGCCCTGCAAAGCCTCAATCCTTATGCTCCTATCCGCTCAACTACAGTAAAAGATTGGATCACTTCTATGAATCTTAGGAGTGATAATGACTATGCCGAAACTCTCTCTCGTTACATTGGTGGTGTAGGTGCTGCAAAAAATGCACTCTCTCGACTTGGTTTAGATCCCAATAGCTACAGATTAGCCGATGGATCGGGACTATCGAGATCCAATATAGCTACTCCACGCTCTATAGTCTCAACATTAAGGGCAATGTACTTTAGTCCTAATGGGCAGATTTTTGAAAATTCACTACCTATTGCCGGAATCAGTGGGACTTTACGTAATCGTATGAGGCTTTCCCCTGCTGAAGGCAGAGTACATGCCAAAACAGGTACTTTAACTGGGGTCAGAGCATTATCAGGCTATATAGAAAATCCTCTATCTGGAACTTTGGTTTTCAGTATTTTAGTCAATCATCGCTATGCTAATGGTAGCGCTCTAGTCAAACAAATCGACGCGATAGCAACCCAGTTAAGCTCCTGGAAACCATGTAATCCAAGATAGAATAGATTAAAAATCACAATATTAATACAAATTTGGTCTAATAATGTTTGGTAAATTTCAACAAAGTTTTCTTCGCATAGAGCTCGAGGCCAACAAGTTATTAATTGGGAATGCCTTGACCAAAAAGAATCTCCTAAAAAAAGTGGTTACCCATTCATTACTTAACTTTGGGATTGCCTGAGAGTTTAGCTGTTGGCGACACTTTCACTACCTTTTCTCTGATGCAGCGAGTTGAAAGTCTCGATGAAGAATCATTATGTCTTGTTCTATCCGGTACAGTTGATGGCTATCATCATTGGTCTTGGGGAGAAGGTTGGGTTCAATCAAAACTAGAAGGAGTTTCTTTGTTGCCGTTAAGCTTAGGTGTCAGCATTAGCCTACTGAGCTTGCGCGAGTTTGTTAAAGCAGAGACCAGGAATAGAAACAGCAATTCTGAATCTGGCCATTTTGACTGAATTTTCAATAGAATAATAAAGAAAACTAATTAAAATTGACTATAAATAAATGGAACCTGCAATAGTTGTAAGTATTACCATATTGATCCTTGTTGTGGCAGTCACGGGTTACGCTGTCTATTTGGCTTTTGGCCCACCTTCAGCGGAGCTCAGTGATCCTTTTGAAGACCACGAAGATTGAGAAAGCTTATATGAGGCTATTTGCCAGGGCTTAACCATTGAAGAATGTTCCATATGCCTTTCTAGAACATCACAAGAGTGAGCTATTTCTAATTTTGTCACTCCCTCTAATTCCAATTGTGCCTCTTGTCCTTGGCTTTCATAAACACGCAAGATCCATCCATGTCCGTTTTGGGCAAGCTTGAGAGCCAGAGGAATGAGGTTTTTGCTTTTCCAAGAGAGTAGACTGCATCTTGAGGAAAGGAGCTTGCTTTCGGGAGATCTTATCCATTGCTTAAGTACTGTGCACGATTGATTAAACTCCATAGCATATTGCATTGTCTTTGATTGGTACAATGATCCCTTATAGGGATAAATAGCATAACTGAAACGGTGTAAACCTTTGTCTGTATGAGGATCAGGCCATTGCGATCCTCTCAAGAGTGTCAAGCGCATTGTATTGTCTTTAGTATCATGTCCGTATTTGCAGTCATTCAACAAACTGACTCCATAATTGAGCTGACAGTCATGCAGTGATGCCCAGTTTAGAGCGGGAACTTCCCATTTGGAAGGTGAATTCTCAGGACGCTGGATACTACCACAGGCGATCTCATAAGTAACAACATCACTTTGAAGATTCAATGGAAAGGCAGCCTTAATCAGAATATGTTCTTCATGCCAATCTACCTCAGTGATGATACTCAGCAATGGCGATCCCTTTACTAGGCAATAATCCTGCCGGAAGAGAGAATTCCTAAAACGGCGAACGACTCTGATACACCATCGTAGAGACCCATTTTCGAGATATTCGATCGATTCGAGTTGAGGCTCTTCTAGAGGATGATTTTGATATTCTGGATCAATATTCCAAGCATCCCAATACTGACCTTGATCTCTGAATGCTTGCAGTTGATTTCCGCTGGCTCTTAAAATCTCTACTTCATTGACAAGATCATAAATACTATCTAGACTGCCTGTTGAGGGGTTGACGATTACTTTGAGTAGTCCATTTTCCATGGTATTTGTTAAATTCCTGGAGTTATCAGGAAAATCAACTCTTTCGCTAGATAGCCAGAAAAGATTATAGCCAATGGGCGGAATATTTTCAGCTAAAAATAACAGTTCATCTTGAGATGATAGTTGGGTCTCTAAAATATTTCCGTTTAAATCATAAACCCTGCAATTAGTTTGCGAAAGAGAAATCAACTCACAACGCAAGCTATTGAGAGAATTAAATACCAGAATTGGTTTGAGGTTTCTATTTTCATTGGGAATTGCTATATGGGAAGCAAGTAAACTTAGGGCATCTTTTAAAATTTTCTCGGCAATATCTTGGGCTTGTTGCCATAGACAATCTGATTCCTCAAATACCTCCTTAATTGATGTGCCGGGCAAGATATCATGGAACTGGTTAAAGAGAACTTTTTTCCATGATTGCTCTAGTAACAAGGCCGGATAATGATCCTCTATTTGCAAAATACACGTTAGAGATGTCCAAAGTTCAGCCTGATAGAGCAGATTTTCACAAGAGCGGTTATATTTTTTTTCTCGGGCACAAGTAGTGTAGCAACCACGGTGAAATTCAAGATACAGCTCATCAGACCATGTAGGAAGATCGATGCTAGCAAATTGCTCTAGATAATTTTTGGCAGTGCTGAAATTCAACTTGGGAAAGAAGCTGGAGTTTTGCCAACGTCTTTGCACCTCCAACATATCTCTAGTGGGACCACCTCCATGATCTCCGACTCCTGGTAACCAGAAAGCGTCCCTTAATCCAGTCTGCTCTTCCCACTCTAGTGCATATTCACTCATGGCAATGGGGTTAGTATCCATTACCCCAGCAATATTAGGAGGAGAAATCAGAGTAGTTATTTGGCTCCCATTGGGAGATTGCCAATTAAACAGACCATAGGGAAATTTAGTAGTATCATTCCAATGTAATTTACCTGTAACAAAATACTTTATACCGCTTAATTGAAAAATTTGGGGCAATTGCCAAGTAAAACCAAAGCTGTCGGGTAACCAGGCAACCTGAGCAGGAGAACCAAATTTCTGTATTAAATACTCTTGACCATAGAGCATTTGACGTATAAGAGATTCGCCCTGAACCAAATTAGTATCTGGCTCTACCCACATGCCGCCCAAAACTTCCCAGGTTCGGGAAACGATCGAACTTTGGATTTCTTGAAATTGTTCATTTCGATTTTGCTCTAGCCATTGGTAGAGACAAGAGGTAGAATGTCCAAAAACCAATTCACTATAGTCTTTTTGTAAATTTAAAACAGAGGAAAATGTCCTTTCGGCTACCTGCCAGGTTTCACTTACTGTCCATAGCCACGCCATATCCAAATGACTATGTCCCAACAAATTGATTGATCGCTTTTTCAAGGGATCTGCCAAGGGTTTTAGTTCCTCGCGGATAGTCTTGGCCGCAGCCTCAAATTTCACTTTATCAACTAGAATCTGTTGATCAATTTTAGCTAGAGAATTTTCTACCAGATGGAGTTTATCTGGGTCGAACTTTTTAAGATAGTTGCTTAAAACTGTGATCTCATCAGCTAAAAAACCAGGATCTATTCCATTGCAATAGTCTGCTTCGTAGAGACAAACTGACTGCATTAACCCCCCGATATCATGACCTGGGCTTACCAAACGAAGAAGAATGTTAAAAGTATCTCCTGGGTCAACATTTGGACTAAGTAGAATTCGAGCAGTAGAGTCGAATAGATCCCCTTGTTGAACAAGAATATTGTCAATATAGATCTGCGCGTCTTGGGCCCACCAAGATAATTTTAAACGCAGTGCTAAACCCTTGAGGGGATATAGTTGAAGCTGGCAAGGTACTGTCAAGGTTTGAGCAAAGTATCGAACTTGTTTACCTGCTGGCCAAACTAAATTATCCTTTTCATTGGGCTCGGCTGATAGCCAATTGGTGTTGTCCTCACTAAAAAACCATCTATCCTGCACGTTGAGTTGAGTAGACCGCCTCAATTGAGCCAAAACATCATAGATCATAAACTTACAATACCCGACCATTGAACCTGCTTATCTCCGGTTCTACGATAGGAGAAAAAAGATCCTTTATCTTGATAGGTACAGTAAGGAGCAAGTGAAATCTGTTCTGGCAATAGACCTATCTCAAGCATCTGATGGAAATTAATATAGCGTATGTCCAATTTAACCTTGCCGGCTTGAGGATCGTTCAAAATAGGGCAGGGTGAAAGAGAGGCAAGATCTTGAAGATCAACTAGTGAATCCAAGCTTGCGGAAACTTGCTGGGCTACTTCTAAACCAACTTGGTAAACTTCCCCGCTGATGGCAGGGCCTAGGGCTACTCGCAGATCTTGCAAATGACTTCCATCTGAGATGAAGCGAGAAACAGTGACTGGCAAGATTTTCTGAGCCGTTCCACGCCAACCGGCATGAACTGCGGCAACCCTACCAGTATTAATATCCCCAACCATGGCCGGAGTACAGTCAGCACTCGCTACCCATAAGGATTGTCTTAACCCATCACTTAGAAGTCCATCTCCTTGGGTCAATGGTTCTTTAACTTCATTGGGGGTCCAAACCAGGTTGCCATGTATTTGCTTAAGTTGAGCAACAGAAGCATTAGGATCTAGAAAACTTACCAAATCAGATGGACCAGCTGGATGAAAATTTCTTGTAAAAAAACCATGTGTCCATCTTTCCAGTAAACTACAAGTGAGATAGGAAGAGTTTTGGCGAGTTAGCCATTGCCAAGTAGCTTTTGTAGAGAAGGAAGTCACAAAATCACCCCTTGATTTAATACTCTAGGTCTGTTGACTAACAATTTGCATTATAGGTTATATCAATGCAGCAAAAAAAAATTGACTCAACTCAAAAAATCCCCCTTTGTTGCTATAGCCAATTATCATCTACCAATTTGACTGCACGCTCTTTAGTAGCTCAAGGATTTAATTTACCCTTTGCAGTTAGAGCTGATGAGCAAACCGCTGGTAGGGGTCAGTGGGGACGGGTATGGCAATCTGATAGGGGTGGTCTTTATTTATCCCTAGCAGTTGCGCTCGATCTGACACTTGAAGAGGTGTTCTATTTAACATTGATTAGTAGTTGGGGTGTGGCAGAAATCTTCAATAGGAAAGCTATACCAGTTAAGCTGAAATGGCCAAATGATCTTCTTTTGGATGGACTTAAGCTTGGGGGGATCAAGATCGAGACTGGCTCAACTCAAACTAAGGTCACTCAAGTGATAATCGGTATCGGCATTAATTGGCAAAACGAAACTCCTTTAAACGGCATCAACCTTGTGGCATATCCTTCTATTGAAAGCCTAGATCAATTGACCGAAATGACTTTAGATGGTTTAGTTTTGGGAATTGAAACTTATAGTTCTCTTCAAATGAAAGGAAGTCTCCCATTCTATCTGAAGTATTGCTGCAGTATTGGGAAGGCGGTAGAAATTAATGGGCAAATGGCAACTGTTGTTGGCGTAGATGAAAAAGGTAAATTGGTAGTTCTTCTGTCCTCCCCTGGGGCTAGATGTGAAATTTCTTGCTCCCCAGGAATGATATCTCTAGGTTATTATTAACATTGAACAATATAAAAAAACACTTATGAAATCTGTTTCCTCATCCCGCAAATATCTTTTTTTTGGGTCGAGTCTATTTACAGTTGGCACCATAGCAATATCAGGTATCAGTGGAATATTGAATCTCTCTTCGGTTAAAGCTGAGGGTATGATTACTGAAGAAATGAATACCAATGGTAATGAAAATTCTTTATCTTCACCAGAAATTCAGATTAATCAGGGCACTGCTCAAGAAGAAACTGGCAAAAATAAATATTTAGATCTCAAGAACTATGAAAATAATTCTTATGAACCACCGAGCAAGGTAATCGTCACTGAACGCCGTTCTCATTGTCAGACTATTGTCGAGCAAGGACGTATGATTACCGGTGAATGTACTGTTTCTCATGAACATGTAAATAGACAAAACAGAATCAGTAGAGAAGAAGAAGTTTCTTCCGGGCCTTCGACTAGAGCATTTAATCCCTATAGAGATCTGAGAGTTCATCTTTCTAGAGATCCAGAACGTTTCAATAGAAGACCAATTTCCCCCAATATTGAGATTGCTTCAGCAAGTCTTGGATTGAGATCAAGAAATATTGCCGGGCTAGAAACCGCTCCTTTAAACGACGGATATCCCCAATTAGGGCTCGAAGCTGTACCATTGCAATATACCAGAGCCACTGTCAATCCTACTGAGATAGATCATAGAACTTCTCTTCTTTTTCCTTTGCCAATTCCGGGTGTTATTTCCTCAGCTTTTGGTTGGCGGGTTCACCCGATTACCGGAGTGACTAGACCACATACAGGAACCGATATCGCCGTACCAGAAGGAACTCCCGTTCTGGCAGCTTATCCTGGCCAAGTAGAGACCGCCGGTTGGAGTGATGGCTATGGTCTAATGATTTCACTTCTTCATGAAAGAGGAACACAAGAATCTCGCTATGCCCATCTTTCGCAAATCTATGTACAAATAGGGGAATGGATAGAACAGGGAGCAATCATTGGCAGAGTTGGTAGTACTGGAATGGCAACTGGACCCCATCTCCATTTTGAATGGCGTCATCTGACTGCTGTTGGTTCTATCCCGGTAGACGCTGGAGTTCACCTGGAATATGCCCTAAATAATTTGATCTATTCCTTGGAAAAAGCTCAATCAAGTACTAATATTAACCACGGCTAGAATATCCATTTTCGCGCAAGAAGTCCAAGGTTATCTCCTCGGTATCCTTCTGTAGAAACTTTTCTACATACTTGCTCAAAATATCCCCTTCCAGGTTAACTGACTGGTTTATCTGTAGGTACTGGAGGTTGGTGCTCAAGTAGGTATGAGGTATAACAACTACCGTAAACCAATCTCCTTTGGCATCACACCGGGCAATGGTCAAGCTCACCCCATTGATAGCAATACTGCCCTTGGAGACAACATAGCGGGATATTAGCCATTTTTTTCTATTCTCAATTGATTTAAAAGTCATCTCCCAGGCTGTGGCTGTAGCGATAGATTCTGCTAAACAACCCATCCCGTCGACATGTCCAGTCACAAAATGCCCCCCGATTTTACTACCAATCTTGAGAGAGGTTTCTAAGTTAACATAAGAAGATGTTTTACGATTATTACCCAGAGTGGATCGTGCCAGAGTTTCTGGTGAAGCTGTGACTGTGAAACTATGTGGAACAAATTCCTCAACAGTTAAGCACACCCCATCTACTGCAATGCTGTCTCCGATTGCCAAGTCCGAGATAATATTGGTAGAGCCTTTGGGTGTAATGATGAAGCGATAGTTTCCCAAAAAATCTATTGAGCCGAGATCTTGTATTAATCCTGTAAACATAGTAAAAAGTTAGTTTCTATAATTCAGTAATCAGTCAACACTATCCTTTCCTGATCGATCGTATATAGACCATGATAGAAATGAAAGTTGCCGGAATCGCCTTGGATGCTACCACACGTAGCCCGATAGTTCTTCTTAAGGATGCATCAGAACGTCGCGCCCTACCGATTTTTATCGGACAGGATCAGGCTAAAGCTATTATTGCTGCCCTTGAGCAACAAAAACCCGTAAGACCTCTAACGCATGATCTAATTGTAAACCTGTTGAAAATTTCGGAAATGAACTTAGACAAGGTAATTATTCATGCTCTCCAAGATAGCACCTTCTATGCTATTCTCTGCTTATCTAAAGGTGAAATCACTAAGGATTTGGATTGTCGCCCTAGCGACGCTATCGCTATCGCACTGAGAACCAATACACCTATTTGGGTTATGGAGGAAGTCATAGCAGATGCATCAATTCCAGTTGACCGTGAGGCTGACGAAGAAGAAAGGAAGGCTTTTAGGGAGTTCATATCTAATTTACGACCAGAAGATTTTTCAGGACAGCAAGGTCTAGATTAGGCTTAAATTTTAACTTAATGTTATATCGACGCTTTGGCCAAACTGATTTAAATCTTTCAGTTTTCTCTCTTGGCACAATGCGTGCATTGGCAGACAGCGAGACCTTGTTGCAAACTTTAAAAAAAGCTTTTGATCTAGGTATTAATCATATAGAAACAGCTAAAACCTATGGCAATAGCCAAGTTTATTTAGGTTCTGCTTTAAAAGATTTAGGATATCCTAGAGAGAGTTTTTATCTCACCAGTAAAATTTCACCAACCCCAAAATCCGACAATTTTAGGCGTTTTCTGGAAGAGTCTCTTGCTCAATTACAAGTTGATTACTTAGACTGTTTGGCTATACATGGTATCAATCAGTGGAAACATCTAGAATGGGTAACTCAGAATTGGTCAATGCTTGAAGATCTGCGGAGCGAAGGTCTTTATCGTAACCTCGGCTTTTCAACCCATGGACCTTTAGATTTGATTATCTCTGCTATTGATAGTGGTTATTTTTCCTTTGTCAATTTACATTACTACTACTTTTTTCAACGGAACAAACCGGCGCTCCTTCGGGCTCAAAGCAAAGATCTTGGAGTGTTTATTATCTCGCCAGCGGACAAGGGTGGACTATTGCACCATAGTCCGGAACTATTGCTTCAACTTAGCGATCCGCTGACACCGCTAGAGCTTAACTATCTTTTTCTTTTAGAGGATCCCTGTATATCAACTTTGAGTATAGGTCCTGCCACGCCACAAGAGATGACTATCCCATCATCAGTATTTGAACAATTAGCCTATAATTCTCGGCAAGCCATTTACAGCAGATTAGAATCTAAGATGAAAGAGAGTTTGGGAGTGGAGCTTTGTAGTCAATGCTATCAATGTCTACCTTGCCCAGAGAATATCAATATACCTGAAGTCTTGCGTCTTAGGAATATGGCTCTAGCCTACAATATGGATAGGTTTGTTCGATATCGCTATGCTATGTTTGAAAATGCTGGACATTGGTTCCCAGGTAGAAAAGCAATTCACTGCACCGAATGTGGTGACTGTTTGCCACGTTGTCCTGAGAGGTTAAATATTCCCTCTCTATTGCGTGATGCGCATCTTCGATTTGGATTGACCAACGAAGGTGGTCGTCGTCTTTGGCAAAATGAAGAAACTTAAAAGTCTTTTGCTATCTGGATTTCTTTTTGTCTATTCCTCATGTTCAGTGAGGTCACAAACTGCCGAACAACTTTGTGAACAACCTATCAAAACCAGATTTAATCAACTTCCAGCGAATGTTGTTACTAACGAAACTATTTCACTAGATTACTTGACATTCCCAAGTTTATGGTGGGCCATAGAACAATTTGATCCTTTTTATGGTCAGTTCGCTGAACGCTGGGCGGCTTATCCCGATCAAAAAAGAATCGACCTGGTAGTAAACCGACAACTATGGGCCCTGTTGGACTATGCTCAGCGCTACAGCTATGTTAACCACATTGGCAATGTTGCCAGAGAGTATCAGTATGATCTTAGGATTGTTAGCTTTCCTCGACAGTGTTTGGCTACTTATAGTTGTCAGAAGTTGACGGATCTTCAAGAAAATTGCTCGATCCATTTTGATTCTCTTGGACTAGCTGGGCTGGTGAAGAAGAAAAAGTAGAACCTTTCGTTTGATCTCGTGGTACTTCTAAGGCGACTACCCCTAGAATTGGTAATTTTTGACTTACAATCTTGTTAAATTCCTCCTTGACCTTTGTCTGAGAAGTTTGTTTGATTAATACCGCTAATAATAATCCATCTGTAGAGATTACTAAATCACTTATTTCAGTTAAGTCATAGTATGAAGAAGGGCTATAAATTGCCAGATCATAACTGGCATCGAATTTCTTGATCAAATCCTCCATCTTGGAAGATGCCAGAGGATTAATCATCCAAGATATTTTTGTACCACCAGAAATAAAATAAAGAGATTCGAAATCCTTAGATTGTTGGATAACTTCACTTAAATCTTTATTTCCTGAAATCAAATCAGTCAGTCCGACTTTGTTGTTGAGATTTAGTTCATCGTGAAGTTTACAGTTGTCCAAATTCGCATCAACTAGAAGAACCTTTTTGCCAGTCGCTGCAGCCATTTTAGCTAGATTCAAGGCTACCAGTTCTTGTCCTTCTTGATCATCTATAGAACGTACAACCAGAGATCGAACTTTTGGATCTCGATAAATAACATTAAGATTTGAATATAGATACTCAAATGGTTTTCTCAAGACCAATTTATCATTCTCTAAATCCTCCTCTAGTAGTTGAGGAATTTTACCTAAAAGGGGCACATTAAGATTTAATTCAAGATCTTCAGCTGTTTGAAAAACATTTTTATACTTCTCCAAGGCTATTGCCAAAATAGTACCCAGTAAAACTCCAGAGCCCAGGGTTAAAAAGAATAACTTATTACTATTTTTTTCGGCAATTGGAAGTCCATCAGCGCCTATTGGTATTTGAGGCTTGGAAATAACCTGCCAAGGCAAATCCTGAGCTCCTTGAACCTGTAGCGTTTCTTTCTGCGCCCAAAGCTTATCAAGAACTTGTTTGTTGACAAGGATATCTCTATCTAGCTGATTATACCTGTTAATAATTCCAGGGATAGCCATTGATTGTCTTTCTAGTCCAATTTTAGAGGTTTGAAGAGCTTTCAAAGCATATTTGGATGACTGGATTTTATTGTAGGTACTAATTAGCTCTGAAATTAAAGCCATTCTCTGAGTACCCTGAAATCTTAGTACTGAAGATTTTTCGCCGTTTGGTGTGTCATTTTGAGCCAAAGTCTCCGCTATTCTTTGTTGAAGAAGATCTTCAAGTTTTTTCTCTTTAGCTTGAAGAGAGACAACCTGTGGATGACCTGGGGTCAGATCAGCCGAGGCAATGGCAAGTTGGGTTTGGATATCTTTAAGCTGTCTGAGTTGAGAAGAATATATAGGATCTTGATTAATGTTGGAAGCGGCCAATGCTTCTTGAGGTGAAAGTTTTAGCTGCCGGCTTAACTGATTGTAAAGAATCTGATCCTGATTGAAATTGATTTGGGACTGAGTGATTCTTGAATTGATTTCTCCTAAGCTTTTATTAATTTGTTCGCCTTCTGTGGAAGGATCAATAAGATTATTGTCTTCACGAATTTTTTGTTGTTGCCGTTCTAACTTTGCTAATATTTTCTCTAACCCGGGAATTTGCTTGTCGATAAATTCTAAGCCAGATCTTATACTAGTTCTACGATCTTCTTGACTATATTTAATAAAAGCTTCAGCACTTGCCTCCAGCGTCTTTTGTACCATATCTGGGTCGCTGCCTTCGTAAGTAACTTCAAAAATCTTAGTAGCTTCTCTGGCTGTATCTCCTATGCGATTTATATCAAGATTTTTTCTTATATCAAACCAAACGGATGAAAATGGTTTCTTAGGATATTTTTTGGTAATTTCCTTAGCTATACGCGCACTCATCCCAGGACTTTTCAAAAAAACCAAATTGGTCGGATAATCTAGGGAGTTCGAATCGCTGCTCCCTTTGTCTCCTCGTGCGATTGCGTCAGGATTAGTATATTTCCCCGTGGAACTAACAGGCTCAACCAAAAGATAAAAGCTTCCTTTATAGGTTGCCTTTTCAAACAATAATATAGTTAATCCCACAAGAGCTCCAAGTCCGGTGGTCAAAGCTATTAACCCAGCTCTGCGTTTTAATATATTAATTAATACTGGAAAGCTAAAGGCAGCAGTAGATTTGGGAGATTCTTCTGTACTACCAAAGTCTGTTTCATTTTCTAAATCTATATTGCTACCTGAGTACTCTCTAAGTTTCATAATTTAATATATTCTCTGAAAAATCCAAAATTTTGGAAGGTTATTGAAGCAAATTAGCCAAACAAAATAAGTTAAAATTTACAATCCAACAGTTCATTGTAACAAACTAGCATATTTATTTATGAAAATAATTTACCTAATCAATCAGTATCCCATGGTCAGTCATAGTTTTATACGAAGGGAAATAGAAGCTTTAGAGCAACTTAATATAACAATTCAAAGAGTTTCTATCCGGAAAACCACTGGAATAACAGTTGACCCGGCTGATGAAAAAGAGCTTAACAGAACCAGAGCGATTTTACAAGTTGATAGATTTATCTTACTAAAGAGTATATTACAAATTTTGACCACTCCTCTAAATTTTTTTAGGGCATTGGCTGTCTCACTGGCTATAGGATGGCGTTCAGAAAGAGGAATTTTAATCCACCTAGCTTACTTGGCGGAGGCAGCTGTTCTAAAGCTTTGGTCTTGTGAAGAAAAAATAGATCATGTTCATGCTCATTTTGGAACTAATTCGACAACTGTTGCCCTCTTATGTTGCCTTCTGGGAGGGCCAAGCTATAGTTTTACCGTTCATGGACCTGAGGAGTTTGATAAGGTCGTTGATATTGCCCTGCCCGAAAAAATAAAATATGCTCTTTTTGTTGTAGCAATATCTTCATATGGGAAAAGCCAGCTCTATCGTTGGTCTCAATTACAGGATTGGCACAAAATTGCCATTGTTCACTGTGGTTTGGGAAAAGAATTCTGGAATGAACCATTTCAGCCTGTAAAAGATTCATCAAGGTTGGTATGTGTAGGCCGTCTTGTTCCCCAGAAAGGACAATTACTTCTTGTTGAAGCGATCTATCAGCTTAAATTGCAAGGGATACACTGCGAACTTGCCTTGGTCGGAGATGGGCCAATGCGTACTGAAATAGCGGATTTAATTGATAAATATCAACTTTCTGAGCAAATTCAAATTACTGGTTGGGCAAGTGAAGCACAAGTAAAAGAACATATTCTGCAATCGCGTGCACTGGTTCTACCAAGCTTTGCCGAAGGACTTCCAGTAGTGTTAATGGAGGCGCTAGCTTTGAGGAGACCTGTTATTAGTACTTATATTGCAGGTATACCAGAATTGGTTAAGCCCAGTCACTCTGGTTTTTTAGTCCCAGCTGGAGATCCTATTGCTTTAGCTGAGGCAATAAAAAAAGTGCTCAACATGTCTGTAGAAGAGCTAATGGAGATGGGTGAGAGAGGATATCTCGATGTATCCAGAGAGCATAACATAGACATAGAAGCTAAAAAGCTAGTTGAACTATTCTCTAGGCAATCTAGTTCGCTAGAATAGATGGAATTTAAACGACCAGTCCTGATGAGATTACTAGAGACACAAGTCCACCAGTGGTTAAAAGATTTTTTGAGGCAGCAGAAAAATGCAGCCCCGATTTGTTCTGGTTGGCCTCACCATTTGACTATGGCTCGACTGATTTCTCGTTCTTTGCGATTAAAACGTTCTGCTTTGATCCAAACCGGAAGCAGTTTTTCTCGTTATTGTCTTAGCTATCTTGCTCCGGCTCTACTCAGCAACGAACCGATCTGCCTAGTTGTCCCTTACTACATTCAAAATTGGTTGATTGAGATTATTTTGCCGCGATTGTGTGAAGAATTGTTGATTAAAACGCCTATTTTTAGAGATCCCCGCCATATTGGACAAGGACTCATTGTTGCCACAACTAAAGATTGGTTGGAGCTGGCAATAGTGAATCTTCAGCCAAATATTCTGACGATCATCGACCAAGCAGATCAGCTCGAAGACCATCTCAGGGAGATTCTCAGTGTCAAGATTGCTCTAGAGGAATGGCTAATCTTGTTAGAAGTTTTTGACCAGGAGCAAGATCTGATCCAAAATACAAGAGCCAAATTGACACATTCCATCTTCACTCATCCTGAAAATCCTTATAATTGCTATCTTCTAGAAGATCTTGAGTATAGATATTTTATGGAGCTTTTGATCCATTTAAAGACGCTGACACCCCTGCCAAGAATCTGGCAAAAATTTGAGCAACAGGCCCAATCTATTAATCAGGCAACAAGTACTATCGTAGACCGAGTAACTGGATACTTCACGCTGCAGACGACTCCACTTGATATCTCTTCTGTCTTGGGTGATATTCTCAGGCAACAGCCAATTGTTCTAATAAGCGGGTTTCTGGATCTACAAAAAGATGCGCAACCTTATCGCTCATCCCTAAAATTGGGAGATATTCTACCTGTCAATTTTTCTCCCAATCGACATACAGATCAAATCAACCTCTATATCCCCCGATGGCTCCCCTTGCCAAACACCCCTGAATTTCAAGCCGCTCTATTGAGAGAAATCTGTTGCTTGGTCAAGTTGACTGTCATTAGCAACAAGATTCTGGTAATTATTGTTGAAGATGTTCCCCTAAGAGCTCAAATAGCCTCTGTTTTAGCCGCTGAATATGGAACAAGGGTCCAGGTGGAAAGTTTCGATATTAAACCTGAAGATGGTATCTTGATTACCAGTTGGGAGTTTTGGATCTCTAATCAAAGAAATTTTTCAATACCATTTCTTTTAATTATGGCCACTCTACCTATTCCATCGCCAGAAAACCCTTTAGTAGCAGCTCAAATCTCATACCATAAGAAACAAAAACAAGATTGGTTTAGATTGTATCTTTTGCCTGAAACCTTGAAGATGATTCAAAGAGTGGTGATCCCTTTAAGGGAGTCAAACAGTACTATAGCCCTACTAGATACCAGGGTATCTTGCCGAAGTTATGGTAGCGAGATTTTGGAAGCATTAGCACCCTACGCCCGTATTGATAAATTGGATCAGGAATTCATTATGGCTTTGAGCTAATCTTACCGTGACTAAAGAAATCACCTATAGCCCATCTTATACACTTGTTCCTACCTATGAATGCTTCAACAGATGTAGCTATTGCAATTTCCGCCTAGATCCAGGACAAGGATCTTTACTGACTATCCCAGAAGCTCAAGTACAGTTAAACTCACTTAAAAGAGACGAGGTAATAGAAATTTTGATCCTCAGTGGTGAGGTTCATCCTCAATCTCCTGAGCGGGAAAAATGGTTTACTCGAATTTACGAACTCTGCAATCTGGCTCTGCAAATGGGATATCTCCCACACACCAATGTAGGTCCACTAAGTAGAAACGAAATGACTCAGCTGGCAAAAGTAAATTTCTCCATGGGGCTGATGTTAGAGCAGGTAAGCACCAGCCTGGAAAAAACAGTACACAGCTATGCGCCCAGTAAAAAAGTGCAATTGAGATTAGAGCAATTGGAGTTATCTGGAGAACTTAAAATTCCCTTTACCACTGGATTGCTTCTTGGTATTGGAGAAAGTCAAGACTCTTGGTGGGAAAGCTTAGAATCCATTGTTTCAATCTGGCATAAGTGGGGACATATTCAAGAAGTCATCTTACAGCCCTTTAGTCCCCAAGATTTTCAAAGTCCAGCTTTTAATCTTTCACTCTTGCCAGAGATAGTACGTGAGGCCCGGCGAATCTTACCACAGCAGATCGCTATTCAGGTTCCGCCCAATTTAGTCAGTCAACCTGATATTCTTTTGTCTTGCTTGGATGCTGGGGCAAGAGATCTAGGCGGGATTGGACCAATTGATGAAGTCAATCCCACTTATGAACATATGTCGCTCAAATCACTCCAAGAAATCTTGCAAAGCGCAGGCTGGTTATTGAAGCCTCGCTTACCTATCTATCCCCATTACTATGATTGGTTGTCCGGTGATTTAAGAGAAGCAGCCTTCTGCAGATCTGCGATGGTGAACAGAGATTGAAATTCTAAGCCTTGCTGTTGATAAAATTCTCTACCCCCTTCTTGGCGATCTACCACTGTAATGATCTTGGTGACTTTGTAGCCTGCCAACCTTAATTTTTCAACCGCAAAGAATGCCGATTTACCGGTAGTTACCACATCTTCAAGCACAACTACATGGGCATTTGCAGAAAGTGAGGGTCCTTCAATATATACATTGGTACCATGACCCTTGGCTTCCTTGCGAACAATCAGAGCATCTATCGGATGATTTTCCCAGGCAGAGACAATACTTACTGCGCTAACCAGTGGATCTGCTCCCAGCGTCAACCCAGCAACTGCAGAGGTGTCACTCGGCAAGCAAGAGAAAAAAAGTTTGCCAATTGCCAGAGCTCCTTGCCCTCTAAGAGTCACCAACTTGCAATTTATATAGAAGGAACTTCGGCTTCCCGAGGAGAGCAAAAAATCACCTGTTTTATATGCATATTCAATCAATAAATCGAGTAAAAATTCACGCAATTGAGCATCAGAAGCATTGGCTAGGAAATTGTTTGACATTGCTGTGATTGGAAACTAGGTTACAATAGAGCTTAGATCTTATACTAGCAAAGATAGCTATGCTTAAAAACTTGTCTAGGGTTTTCTTGGTCACCTGTACCTTTTTTAGTGTATTTCCTTTCATTTCTGCCAGAGCTGAACATGTAGAGCCGCTCAATGATACTTTTAATCGTGCCATCAACAATAGTTCCGGCACCCTTTACGATATCAGCAATATATCTGGACAGGCAAATATAATCTTTGGTTGGCGTAGTTTTCCTGGAAGTTTTCCGGAAAATCAAATTACAGAAGATGGCAAAACCATGGAAATCCTCATGAAAGATTCAATGGATAGACAGGATAGTTCCTTGCCTATACAGACCCGTGATTTGCCCAATCCATATACCACTTCTATTGGGCAGAATCCAGCCTATACTAATCTAGTTGGAAAGCATTAAGGTATGACTCAGATTATAACCAACTGCCCAGAAGTTCAGACTCCTGCCTTAAGTTCTAGTAGCAACGAATTGGCCGACTTTTGGCAAGAGACTATGGCTATGACCAAAAGGCTGTTTATTCAGTTGCGCCGTCGTCCCTCTACCTTGATTGCAGGGATAATACAGCCATTCATGTGGCTATTGTTGTTTGGTGCACTTTTCGAGAAAATGCCTAGAGGGCTTTTTGGGGGTGATCTGGACTATGCCAAGTTTCTAGCACCTGGAATCATAATATTTACAGCTTTTTCGGCTGCTTTAAATGCTGGACTTCCGGTTATGTTTGATCGTGAATTTGGCTTTCTAAATCGTCTTTTGGTAGCCCCCCTTTCCAGCCGCTATTCTATTGTGGCATCTTCTACCTTATATATCATTGTTCTGACTTTTATCCAGACAGCCGTTATCGTCTTGGCCAGTAGCTTATTTGGAGCCGATTTGCCTGGTTTGTCGGGACTTTTGATGATAGCCATCATTGTTCTATTGATTGTTCTCGGGGTGACTGCCTTGAGTTTAGGACTTGCTTTTGCTCTGCCAGGACATATTGAACTGATTGCTTTAATCTTTGTAGTTAACCTCCCTTTGCTTTTTGCTAGCACT
>CAIPYC010000027.1 GCA_903869185.1 uncultured cyanobacterium
CTATTTACAACTGGACTTTCACTTCTCCTAGCTATCGCCTATATCAATTTTGATGATTCACGATCCCTCATAAATATCTTCCTAATGGCCCTGCAATATATGACTCCCATCTTCTACCCAATTACCCTCTTGGGCCCACACACCCGAGACGTAATTCAGTTGAATCCTCTTTACTCGTTCCTGCAAATCTTCCGCCACGAATTCGGCAATGTCGGCGTTTCAACCCTTGCCAATTGGGAGATCATGATTGGTTGTTCAATAGTCGCATTTATTGGCGGCTTCTACATATTCAGTAAGCGCTGGCCGAAAGTGGTGGCCAAGCTGTGACCCAAGAATTGATCGTGGAAGCAACCGATATCTCGTTGGCTTATCGCCGCACCCGTCACCGCGTCTCTTCCCTTAAGCAAACCGCAATTGACACCATCAATCGCCGTATCGCCTACGAAGAATTCTTTGCCCTCAAAGGCGTTTCATTCAACATCGCTCGTGGTGAAACTGTTTCGATTATTGGTCGTAATGGGGCAGGCAAATCCACCCTCCTCAAGGTAATAGCCCGTGTTCTTCCACCCACAACTGGAAGAGTCATAGTCCGCGGCCACGTCGCCCCAATGATCGAACTCGGCGCAGGATTTAATCCAGAGCTCACGGGTGCAGAAAACATCGTTCTTTATGGAACTCTTTTAGGGCGCACCCACAAAGAGATGAAGACCCGCATCGAAGCAATTGCCGATTGGGCTGGGCTGACGGAACACCTTGATATTCCAATTCGCGCCTACTCCTCTGGCATGACCGCCCGACTCGCTTTTGCGACTGCTACTGACCTCACTCCAGATCTTTTACTCATAGATGAAGTTTTATCGGTCGGCGATGCCGATTTCCGTGAAAAATCAGCTGCACGAACTCTAGAGATGATGAATGGGGGGTGTGCGGTACTACTGGTTTCACATGATTTAGAGACCGTACAGCGCATGTCTACCCGAGCCATTTACCTTTCAGATGGTCAAGAGAAGTTTTCAGGTGCCCCAATCGAAGTTGTAGAGGCATATCTCGCCGATGTCCACCGTTAAGGTCCTGCATGTAATTGCACGAATGAATGTCGGTGGTACGGCTCGATATGTAGGCGATCTTGTACAAAATATTCCAAACTCCGCTTTAGCAACCGGGTATGTGCAAGGGTCCGAAATTGAAGATCCAATAGTAAATACGATTAACCCATACCGTATTCCCCACATGGGTCGCAAAATTTCCCCAGTTAATGATTTTAAGGCTTGGTTAGAACTGCGGAAACTGATCCACGAACTTAAGCCAGAGATAGTGCATACTCACACTTTTAAAGCTGGGCTCATCGGAAGGTTAGTTGGCAAGGACCACAAACGAGTTCATACCTTTCATGGCCACCTCTATGGCGATCAATCCTTCTCTGTATTTGAAAAGATGATAATAAGCGCCCTCGAAAAATTCCTTTCCAACCGAACAGATCTCTTGATCTCTGTCGGTGTCAAGGTTGGTCTTGAACTTCGGGCCCAGGGAATTGGCACTAACCGGAGTTGGAGATCGATCGCCCCTGGAGTCGATCCGTTGCCCACCATCGACAAGGCGCAAGCGCGCGAATTACTGGGGTTAGATCAAGATCAAATCATCTTTGGCTGGATGGCCAGAATGACTGCGGTAAAGAATCCGCATTTACTTATTGAAGTTGCAAAGTTTATGCCATTAGTCCACTTTGTTATGGCTGGTGGTGGCGACTTACTCGAAGAAATAAAGAAAGCAGCCCCAGCAAATGTTTCTGTTATCGGATGGGCTGATGGGGCAACTTTTTGGTCCGCTGTTGATTGTGCGATATCAACTTCAGACAATGAGGGCATGCCTATTGCACTCATAGAAGCTCAACTAGCGGGAATTCCAGTGATCGCAACTGACGTCGGATCTAATTCAGAAGTTATCAGCAACGATTCGACCGGTCTTCTAACTCAAGTAAATGTCACTTCGATGGCCAGCGCAATACAGCAGTTATTAGCTGAATCAGCTTTAACCACTTCAATGGGTAAAGCAGCGAAAATTTGGTCAACCAATGCTTTCGCCAAGGACAAAATGTTAAAGGAGCATCTTCAGAACTACCAAGACCTTTAACTTCCGTAATGCCGTACTAGCAAACTAGTTTCTTATGAACAGATAGTAAACTCAAACTTCTCAACTTTAGATTTTTGGCCTTCAGGCAAAATTTGAACAATTTTGGAGTGAAGCTTCAGCCCGGCACCATTCTCCTTTTGATAAGGTTTGGGCATCCCTCAATTGCTCTTTCGGCTTTGTATCCACCTCAAACTCGGTTTCTCGCCAAACTGGTAAACTGCTGCCGTAGCAATGGCAATGCAAGCCAGGGCAGCAACAAAATGCAACAACCAAGCAGTATGGCCGAGCGGTGATCCCATGACGAACCAAACCGTAGTTAGAACTGGTGCGTGAATCAGGTAAAGAGAATATGAATACTTTCCAAGCGTAGAAGGTAACTTCCTGCTCAACAATTTCGATACGGTATTACTGGGCTGGCGAAAAACATCGACAATTATTGTAGCCCCGATAGTCATTAAGATTCTGTTACCAATTGGACTCACTGTGTATCCAAATCCGGCAAAGCACCACGGTATAAAGAGAACTACTACTCCCGAAATAAGTCTCAAATAGGGAATTTTATATCTAACTTCGGGTAACCAATGAAGCGCTGAGCCAGCAAAGAAAACCGGTAACCATCCAAGCAGATCAAGGCTATATATCATGCCCAACCAAATAATTGCAATGATGGCAATGACCACCAGCGTAAAAGTTGTGAAAGACTGCTTGAAGACGATCTTGGCAATAACGATGACTGCCATCGAAAAAACGATCTCGTACCTCATTGTCCAAAGACTGGAATCCAACCAATCGCTTCCATCTACAACCCACATATTCTTGAAATATGAGGCCAAAGTAAATTTGATGGCATGAGAATTCATCCACCAGCTTCCACCAACAAGAGCCTTACGACTGAAGAATAAAACCAACCCACCGGACAGTGTTACAGCAACAAAAATCGGAGCATATAAACGCAACAAGCGTAATCGAACGTATGAAGCTAAAGGATCTCGACTAACTGAATTTACCAGCACATAGCCGCTGAGAACAAAGAAAATCATAACCGCCTCGGTTCCGCCATAAAACATATGGAGAGGCGTGTATTCAAATAGATTGTGAACTGAAAGTTTGAAGTGATTCTTCGGACCCAGGAGTCCCAAATTAGCTCGATCAGCGAACCATGGCAAAGTTAAAAGTGAATGATGAAGCACAACAATGAGTGCAGCAATTCCACGGAGTCCATCTAAACCGGCTCTTCGATCGCTGCGCAAACCTGGCTGCATACTCATTGCGGTAATTTGCCCTGAGCTTTTCGTTCAGCAAGTGAAGGTGCCCCTGCATCCTTGGGAGACAAAATAACCCCGACTCCACCAACCAATTCCAGATTCCAATTAATCTTTAGATCAGGATCAATTGGATTAATTTCATATTCTTCCTGGGGCGAATAGGTTGATGATAAGAGATAGGAGACCGCAGAATCATTCTCTAGAGAAATGAATCCGTGCCCAAGTCCGGTTCCAATTAGAACGGCATTACCTTTACCGCTTGAAAGTTCCACCGATACATGTTGTCCGTAGGTTGGTGAATTAGGCCTGATATCCACAATTACGTCGATAATCGAACCTGTTACACATGTAATCCATTTGGCTTGACCTTCAACTGCCAAGCTGTAGTGAATCCCTCGTATTACACCGTGATTGCTTACCGAGATATTTGCCTGCTGTACTCTAAAATCAATCCCAGTCACTTCCAATGCATCAGAAGTCTTAAACCATTCACGAAAATTTCCGCGTTCATCAGCCCAGACGGGCGAACTGGCCAACCATGCGCCCTCGAACCCAAGCGGAGTTAATTCCATACGCCTATCCTTCCGTCTTCACTGCCGAAATAATCGCAGGCATCTCATCGCGCAAAGCGAGTCGCCAATCACGCATTTGATGGACAGAAGTTCCACCAGAACCAACAGCCTTCCAGGCATCCTGGCCCAATACCGAATAAGCCGGGCGCTTAGCTGGTCGCACAAATCTAGATGAATCCGTTGCTTCTACATGCTCAACCGAGACCCCACATATCCCGTATATCTCTTGAGCAAACTCAAACCATGATGCCTGGCCACTGTTCGTGGCGTGATAAATCCCAAAAGGCAGCTTTGCATCCACGGCGTCGACAATTTGATTAGCCAGATCGAGAGCTGACGTAGGTTGACCTACTTGGTCATCCACAACCCTTACTACACCTTCTCCTGATAAAGCCAATCGGGTCATCGTCTTTGCAAAATTCTTTCCCCATTTGCTATAAAGCCATGCTGTTCGGAATATGTACGAATGCTCTGCATAAGTGCCCAACACAGCTACTTCTCCCGCGGCCTTCGTGATGCCATACACAGAGACGGGGGAGCGCAAATCATCTTCCCGCCAGGGATGATCTGACACTCCTGAAAAGACATAATCTGTGGATAGATGCACAAATATTGCGCCTGCTGCCTTGGCTGCAACGGCCAAATTCAAGGCCCCAACAGCATTCACTGAATGTGCACCAACCTCATCTGATTCCGCGCCATCTACATCTGTCCACGCCGCGGCGTTAATGACTACCGAAGGAGCTAAGTCGCGAATATATTCAGTAGTCATTAACGCTGAAGTAATATCAAGATTCACGAATCCAGATCCGCGATAATCAATCCCGCGCTCACTCAATACAGCAGAAAGTGCCTTGCCTAGCTGACCATTAACGCCAACAACTAACCAAGTCATAACTTACTAAAGACCCGCACGATTCTTTAAGGGCTCCCACCAGGCACGGTTGTTGCGATACCACTCAATGGTTTCCCGCAATCCAACTTCGAATTCTATTTGTGGTTCATAACCCAGTTCCCGATTAATCTTGGTCCAATCAACGCTATAACGTAGATCATGACCCTTTCGATCTTCCACATACTCTATCGAAGATCTATTAGCGCCCATCGCGTCCAAAATCAAATCAGTGATCTCCAAATTTGTGAGCTCACGACCCCCGCCGATGTTGTATATCTCGCCAGATTTGCCTTTCGTAAGCGCTGCATGAATACCCCGGCAGTGATCATCCACATGCAACCAATCGCGAACATTTTTACCGTTTCCATATACGGGAACTTTCTCTCCCTCAAGGAGATTTGTAATAAAAAGAGGTATCAATTTCTCAGGAAAATGATACGGTCCATAATTATTACTACATCGAGTTATAACAACATCCATCCCGTGGGTGCGATGGTAAGAACGGGCTAGTAGTTCACCTCCGGCCTTAGATGCTGAATACGGCGAGTTTGGCAGAAGTGCGCACTTCTCATCCCAGGAACCGCTTTCAATTGATCCATAAACTTCATCTGTGGAGACTTGCAAAAAGCGGATCTGGCGGCCAGACGTTTTAATAGCATCCAAAATTACCTGCACTCCGGCGACATTAGTGTTCACAAACTCAACTGCGCTGTTTATAGAGCGATCTACGTGTGACTCTGCCGCAAAATTGATTACTGCATCTACTTTTTCTAGCAAGGGAGCGACGTCAGCACTCTTGCAAATGTTCCCAAGAACGAAATGCACATTTGAATGAGTAGCCAGAGACGCGAGATTCTGTCGATTTCCTGCGTAAGTTAATGCGTCCAAGACTATGACAGATTCGACACCCCCGAGAGTGCCGCTGATCGATTGGCGTACGTAATTTGAACCTATAAAACCAGCCCCGCCGGTAACTAATAATCGCATAAAACCACCTTAGAATTGATCTGGACCAGATACTATCGTTAAGATTGACTTATGAAGGGCATTGTATTGGCAGGTGGTACGGGATCTAGACTTTGGCCCAGCACCAAAGTGATTAGCAAGCAGTTACTTCCTGTTTATGACAAACCCATGATTTATTATCCTTTGACAACACTTATGCTTGCAGGGGTAAGAGAAATCTTAGTGATCACCACCCCCCAAGATCAGAATAGTTTTGCGGATCTTTTGGGTGATGGAAGTCAATTTGGGGTAAGTATTCAATATGCAGTGCAGCCAAAGCCCGAAGGTTTGGCGCAAGCATTTATCATCGCGGAGGATTTTGTCGGAGATAGTTCGTGTCTAATGATTTTGGGTGACAATATTTTTCATGGATCAGGACTTGGTCATCAACTAAGACACACTCTGCCTAATTCAGGCGCTCATATTTTTACGTATGTTGTGGCCGATCCAAGCCAATACGGTGTTCTAAGTCTGAATATCGATGGCGACCCGATTTCAATTATAGAAAAACCGAAGAACTCTATTTCCCGCTTAGCCGTAACAGGACTCTATTTTTTTGATAATAGAGTCGCTCAAATTGCAAAACAAGTGGTTCCCAGTCCCCGCGGTGAATTAGAAATTACATCGATCTTAGATGTTTACCTTAAGAAAAAGGAACTTACGATAACTCAATTAACGCGTGGAACCGCATGGCTTGATACGGGTAATCCAAAATTCTTGCATGATGCAGCAACATATGTCAGGGTCATTGAAGAGAGAACAGGAATGAAAATCGCTTGCCCAGAGGAAATCGCTTGGCGCAACGAATGGCTTACTGATCTAGAGTTGGCAAATCGTTCAAAAACCTTGGGTAACAACGAGTATTCTAATTACCTAAAAGATCTGATAGGGAGTGTTCAGAATTTCTAGGGCATGGGTTGAGATTGACAGATGAAAATTGCGCTGGTTGGCGGTGAAGGGTTTATTGGTTCTGCGGTGCGAAAAGAATTGGACTCGGCGAAGCTCAAATATTTGAATTTTTCGAGGAATGGCAATCAATTACTTGAACAAACTAAGCTGAATCCAGCCATCCAAACGGTCACGCATATTATCTGGTGCGCTTCAAGTGTCAATCCCATTTCAGCCGAAAAGAATCCCGATCTCGTAATAAAAGAACTTTCCAATTGGCAATATTTGACTGATCTTATTGCGCGCTCTTCGAGCCAACCTATCAAAGTTATATATTTAAGTTCAGGTGGGTGCGTATATTCTACAAGTTCCCAAGGATTAATTGAGTCCGATGCCGCAAATGGAATTAATGCATATGGAATAATGAAAGTGCAAATGGAAAAGATACTGCAAGAAAGTGGATTGCAAAACATAATTCTTCGCGTTGCAAATGCATACGGACCCAATCAACCTACAGGCAAAGGACAGGGAGTGATTGGTGAATGGATTCATTGCGTGAAAAATAATAAGCCAATTCAGGTTTTCGGCCCCCTGAATTCTTACAGAGACTATATCAATACAAACGATATTGCCTCCGCGGTTTTGAATTCTCTGCATTCATCAGATCAAGGTATATTTAATATTGGGTCTGGAGTATCAACTTCACTTTCCGAGTTGATTACGTTTTTTGAAAATATAACGGGCGTAAGAGTTCAGACTTCGATTTCCACTCTACGTGTCTCAGATCGTCTGGGATACAGCCTTGATATAACAAAATCGATTGAAGCATTGGGGTGGCGACCTCTAACTCCGCTTGCGGAGGGAATAAGACATGCAATTTACAGTTGATCTTGAACTCGAGAAACAATCGAGTAAAATCGATGTTGCGATTTTACTCGCCACTTATAACCCAGATGTCTTTCTGTCGAGTCAAATCGAATCCCTCAAAGAGCAAAAGGGGGTCAATATTACGATTTACTGGGGTGATGATGGTTCAACCAAAGAATCCATTGCAATGACTCGTGAACTCCTACTCGGTATCAAGTGCGTCGAATTTCTGCATGAACGGGTTGGTTTCAAGAAAAACTTTCTTCTGTTGCTACAGCAAGCTGCGGGATTTGAATACTATGCATTCTGCGATCAAGATGACATTTGGCTTCCCGGAAAACTGATTAGGCATATTTCCGTGTTACAAAAAAATGGAACTGCACCAGCCTGCACACACTCAAATTCCGTTCTGCTACAAGGCAACCTACAAATTCCAAAAAAAAGTGCATGTCAAAATCATGAATTGAAAACGCTGTTAGCGGAAAACTGTTGCCAGGGAGCAACTATGGTCTTCAATGAACAAGCTCGTCAGGAAGTCTTAGACTTCGAAGCCGATGAAGTTGTTGCACATGACTGGTGGATGGCTCTCGTGCTCTCAATACGCGGTCAAATTTTATACGTCGAAGGACCAGATCTTCTCTATAGACAGCACTCAACAAACACTATTGGACATAAGCAGGGAATTGGAAAATTGAAACGTTTTCTTGACGCGCCGCCGAGAAGGTTACATGGGCAAGCTCTAAACCTTGCACGCAATTATTCGGAATGCATGCAAACGGATGAAATCAAAACTTTAAATAAATTTCTTGCTCTAGGCAAGACGAATTTTTTTTTACGCAGTTATTCTGCTTTTATTGATGACCATCGCCGACGGGCTTGGTCTAGCGAAATCTTACGACGCCTCGTTTACATGATTAGGATTGCTTGATGGAAATGGCCGCGAAAATATTTAGTAGTAAATTTGCTGAAATTGATCATGTTCTCAAAAAGTTAAAGAGCTTAGAATTTCGTGAATTAATAAGTCTTTGGCGAGATTTATTAACGGTCTTTGATGTAAAATATTACAAATCTTCAGGTGGTACTTTACAGAAATTTTTCCCGCGTACCCATTTTTATTTATTTGGTTTATTCAAACAAATGCAAACCAATGCTATTTTTAACCCAAGAATTTACAAAATGCAGCTGAGTCCCAGCTCAATAGGGGCTAGATTTCCTTTGTTACATTATTTGCATTTCTCTAGGACATACTCGACTCTGACGGATTGGGACATCGACTATTTAACTCTTCGACCAGATGTAGTTATATTTCGCAGGTCGCCGTTGGTACATTATTTTAGGTATGGACTGTTGAGCGAGAATTTGCGTATGGCTGTGGAGCACGATTATTTGAATTCAGCAAGGAACACTCAAATGCAACGTTTAGTGCTTTCGCAGACATATAAACCCTTGTCCGCTGGATCGCCTAAAAGTGTACTTAATCTTGAACTAATTTTAGATTACTGCTCTCAAAATCTTGTAGTTTTTTCTGATGCTGACGAACTCAATTCAAAATTCCTTCCTTTACGGACAAGACAAACAATTCATCAGATTTCTCAGCAATGCCAAGGTTATTCACCGGTTATTTCAATAACGTTTGCGGATAATTCTTTACAAATTTATTTGACACTTCACAGAAGGTGTTTAATTGACTTAAATACAATACGTAATATCGTCGTGGGGAACGTAAGCGAAATAGCGGAAGAGATGATTGAAGAAGTCCTGGCCAATATGCTAAATAACTATATTTCTAAATCCCAGAATTACTTGGAACAATTCGAACATTTGGTAACGGTAAATGGTCAAATAGAATTGCCACTCCCTCTTGACTTCCGAAATTCTACGATTGGTAGTATGAGAGAAGTAAAGATATTAGCCCAAATGCGGGGTTTGGAATGTTCGCAGAGTAAACGAATTCTCATTATTTCCCATGAAGATACTTTCACGGGAGCGCCTATATTTGCTTCACAAATTGCTATGCAACTCGAGACAGAAGGCTACGATGTATCAGTCTTGGTTTTGCGCGAAGACAAGCAAGATGGAATGTTTGTGCGACAAAATCTTCGCGTCAATCTTCTTTCAGATTTTGACACGCACGTTTTTGGGTACCGGTGGTTAATGCATGACTGGAAGCTAACAGGTGAAGGCAAGGCAGCACTGCACCGTGCAATCAAACATATTCGACCTAATTTAGTTATATTGAATACTTTGGCTTCCAGTGATGCTATTGAGACAGTGGTGCGGGAAGGAGTTCCTAGTATTCTTTATGTTCATGAAAATTGGAAGACGGAAGATTTCAAAAAAGGAACAAACGAGATTTTTGCCATGCAAGTTGTGAATGGATTAATGGGAGCAAGTACGGTACTTTTTGGTTCCTCGGCAGCGGCGTCGAATTGGTCAAGTGTATGCAACCCATTTCGTTCGCAGACATTGTCGAGCTGGCGGGTTCCGAGCAGCACTGAGTCTAATCTTGATGAAAGCGAACGTCGGCGAGTCAGAACCAGTCTGTCATTGACAGATTTGGATTTCTTAATTTTGTCTATAGCAACGTTTGAGCCCAGGAAGAGAATAGAAGATTTGATTGCGGCATTTGACCTAGTTACTGATCCTAATGTTCATTTATTGATCATTGGAAGAACTCCTGGGATCGGAAATTCTTATGAACAAGATATTGATGCATTAGTTCGTGAGTTGCCAAATGTTACTATCCTGAATGCAAGCGCTGATCTTTCGCCCTTTTATTTAGCTTCTGATATATTTCTTTTCGCATCTGAACAAGAAGTTTTTCCCTTAGTCCTGCAGGAGGCAGCCTGGTTTGGGCTACCAAGAGTCGTCTCCGAATACCCTGGTATTGCAGAAATGATTCCAGATGAGACTCTCGGATTTGTATACCCGGTAGGAGACGTGGGGTCTGCTGCTAGGAAAATCGAAATCTTAATTGCAGATAAACAGCTGCGTACCTCAATGCGCACGAAAGCATTAGACTTTCAGAAGATCGCTACACAATCTTCATTTGAAAACCTGATTAATTTGATAGAGATAACTCAAACACAGCCATCAATTATTTGTATTCCAGAAACCTGGATTTAAATGAAAAAATTAACTGTCGTAATTCCGGCCTACAATCATGCGAGTTACCTCGAGGAAGCCCTCCAATCCATCTTCAATAGCGAAGGCGAAGTACCATTCGTGATAGTGATCGATGATGGTTCTAAAGACAACACAGCGGATGTAGTGCGTCAATATCGCGATATTAAATATGTTTATCAGAATAACCAGGGTGCACACACAGCTCTAAATCACGGTATCGAGTTAGCCGAAACAGAATATATTGCGATATTGAATGACGATGACATTTATCTAAAAAGTCACTTAAGTAGTTCCATGGATTTACTCGCAAGTTCAGGCGCGGATTTGATCGTTGCAAGGCCATTTGCGTTCGGAGAGGGAGAGAAACTCCGATCCATGCTGCTGCATATAGCACAGTCGCGTATTGAAATTAGTAGATTTGGACTTAGTAAGTCACTCCTAAAAATCAATTGGGCTCTGTCTACCTCATCTTTAGTTTTCAAAAAATCCGTGCATACAAAGGTTGGTGGCTTCAAGAGTTACCGTATGGCGCACGATCTAGATTTTATTTTGCGTTCCATACGTGAGGCTAGATCTATAATTTCATATGCCGAGCATCCAACATGGGGATATCGAGCACATGGTTCAAATTCAGGATCTTCTATAGCTACAGAAGATCAATGGTTAGAAATCATGGAAGTACTGCTCAATTCCTATTGGGATGAAAGTGACCTCAGTGAAGAACTTCTACAGGATATTGGATACGGGATACCGCAAGCGTTCAAAATCGAAGCCTGGAAGAATTTTACAAAACAGCAAGTTATATCTTCGAAGTCAAATACTAATCATGAAATTCTTGCAAATCCGACTTCCAACTCAGTGGTACCACTAGATTTGCCGAGGAGTGATCCAAAATGGCAACTTGTGGGAGCAGATGATTTTGAAATTCTGATCGTAGGGCACTCCCATATGATTGCCTTTTGGCACTTATTCGATTCCGAGGACACCTCATCCCTCTACCCAGGTTTTGCTACTGTGCGCCCGGCCGAGGGATGGGTCGAGCCCAATGAGTCATACTGGGAATTTGTCTCGGAAATTGCTAAGGGTAAGACCGTTGCAATTCTATGGGGGGGTAATGAACACAATTTGCTTTATTTCTTTGAATCGGAACCTCCGATTCGTCTAGTTGGGATGAAGGACTTACCAATAGTTAAATTTCAGTATATTCCTAAGACGTCATTTAGGAATTCTATTCTATCCCAAGGATTATTGGGACTTGAATCGGTCATTCGAAAGCTGCAGCCTAATTCCAGAGTTATAGTTCTTGGAACTCCGCCCGTCAAATCTGTTGATAATATATTGCAAAGAATTCATTTGAGGCAGAACATACAGATGCTTGAAAAAGAATATTTGGATTCTCGACTCTCAGACAATCCGCTTGTAATTTCAACCAATGAGCTACGATCTCAAGCATGGTTGGAATCGCAAGCGATCAGAGTTGAAGTATGTCGACGTATGAAAATCGATTTTTTCCCCGTTCCCAATTCTGTTATGTCAGATAGTGGTACTCTTTTAGACGCCTTATCGGCATCTGACGCAACGCATGCCAATAGAAAATTTGCAGAAATTTATATGCAAAATTTTGATAATTGGAGGAAGGGCGATAATGGACCATCCTTATAAATACCAATCAAATCTGGCTTTTTGGTCGCGGTCAGTAAGTTCAAATTATGAGCCGAGTAAGATTTTGGATACGGATTTCCAGCTCTTACATCCGACGGAGAAAATTGTTTCTGCAGGCAGTTGTTTCGCATCCAACATCGTTCCATACTTACAAGCTGGCGGGTACCACTATATAAAGACTGAAATTGATTTACCCGCGGTTGCAACCTCTGATGACAACCTTGGGTATTCCAATTTTAGTGCCAAATATGGATTCATTTATACGGCACGTCACTTACTACAATTATACGAAAGAGCTCTTGGGATTTTTGTGCCACACGAAGAATACTGGCTGCAGGATGAGTTTTATATTGATCCTTACAGACCAGGCCTAAAGTTTCCCAGTCAAACAATTCAAGAGTTTAGGCAAATTACAGAACAGCATCTTCGCTTGACGCGTGAAGCCTTTGAGTCAGCAGATGTTTTCGTATTCACTTTCGGATTAACTGAAAGTTGGGAATCAAGTGTTGATGGAGCTGTATTTCCCGTTTGCCCAGGTACGGTCGCAGGAGAATTTGATGCTTCAAAATATGTTTTTAGAAATTTTTCGACTGAGGACATCGTTAGCGACATGAACAAATTTATGCAGTTACTCAGACAAAATAATCCAAGTATCAGGTTCATACTTAGTGTTTCGCCAGTTCCATTGGTCGCGACGGCCACACATCATCATGTTTTGCCAGCTACCATTTATAGTAAATCTGTGCTCAGAGTTGCAGCCCAAACTTTGGCGGAGAAATCGAGTAACGTTGATTACTTTCCTGCTTATGAAATAATTACCGGACCACAAGCCGCGGGGCAATATTTCGAAAGCGATTTTCGAAATGTCACCAAAGAAGGTATCGAGATAGTGATGAGTACGTTGCTTGGAAGTAAGATCGCTCTAGATCGGGTTAAAGTGGCCGAGATTTCCCCCCGCGGAGCAAACCTGATTCAACTCGAATGTGACGAAGCATACCTGGATAGCGAATAGGTATCCTCGCAAAATCTCAATTGAATTGAAAAATTATCCTTTTTTTGAAAGATCGCGTCTTCGTAAGTTTAATTTTTCTAAGCTCACAACGGAACCAAATATAACTGTCATCAAGAATACAGGCTGTGCGGGCACCGTATATATACCAAGAGCTGGGAAACCCCAGGCGATTGAGATGGATGCTAAACCAAAAGAAAAGAGAATTAGACAAAATAAGGAAAGTAGAATTATTCCCAGATTAATGCTGTGGTGGCGGTCTTGCCAGAGTAACCTAAATGACATCAAGGATAGTACGGCTAGGACGAAACTTAACCGGGAATATAAAAATTGTAGTAATAAAAGTAGATTGGTCAGCACTTTGGAGTTCTTCGCTGAATTTGGGCTAGTGACCAGAGGCAGTTTTAAGACATCACTCCACGATTGTTTCAACACAGGATTATTCCCATTGCTAACGTATCCATCATTTACGATGCCGTAGTTCAACATATTTGCAAATACTTCACCGGCAGATCTGATCAACTTCGTTTTGGGCATTTCGCTTATATTAACCATGCCAGGCCCACTCCCGCCAGGCCCACAGCGGATTTCCTTAGCCTGGCAAGCATTCAAGATATCCGTGGCAATAGTCTGGAAGAAATCTTGAAATTCCTTTTCTGAATGGAATGACTTAATCTCCATCGCTGCATCCCTATACTGAAAAGGCAAGAATGCTCCACCTGGATTGTCGCAAACATGATTAATTTGGCAATTGAAGGATGTCCAGAAACTAACATTTGATTTTTGGTCGAGCAACGGTTTTAACAGAGCCGCAGTGGGACTGATAGCGTAAACGGCAAGTCGCTGCCCTTCTGAAATTGGTACGTCAAGGCGTGAATCTTTTCCATTCTCGACTCCCTCCCACAATTTAAGTGCTCTCACAAAATTACCTGAGGACATATCGTCAATAAGGTAACTACCATAGAAATGATAATTGAGCGTTGATATCGTTAAAATAGGTATAATTGAAAAAAATATCACAAGAACGAACGGAATGACTTTCGACCAAATTTTCCGTTTAATATCTTGACTTTCTTTGACCTTGGCTTTGCCTCTGACATCACGAATATCTCTGAATATTTCAAAAGCCACATACAATGTCAAGGAAAGCACACATGGGTAGATAAGCCAGTATGACTCGGTGCGAGTAAGAAATGCAACTGCAATCTCAAAACCCAGCGCAGCATACAAGACCAATTCCAATTTTCTAGTAATTGTATTACTTTTAGTCCTTTTCAAACTCTCATTCTTAAGTAACTGAAGAAACGTAATGTAAAAAGCCGTTAGGGCTAATGTATTGAGAGACGTTCGATAGACTCGCGATATGTCAGCGGAATACAAATAAGGGTTGAAGGCGAGCAACACAAATGCCAATCGCTGCAGATTTTTAACAGTTCTAATTCTATAACTCGAATCCTGAAAAATGACTGCAGTAAACTTTAAGAAAAGCAATAGGAATATAAATTGCAGAATTGTGTCAACTGGTATCGGAATGAAATGAGCGAAAGCAAGAAAAAGAGAATAACCGGGGGGTTTGAGAAGGGTGGTATTCGACCATGTGCCTAGCCAATGCCCTCGAAGTAGAGATGAAGCCATTCTGACCCCAAGGTAATCATCATCGGGACTATCCAAATTTATGTTCAATGGAATTACTTGCCTTAAGGCCAATGCTAGAACAAAAGCTGAGAAAATGATTGGATCAAGAAGGAGACGAGATTTTTTCTTGCGAGTTGGATTGCTAAACATAACATCCTCCATTCGCTTTTCTACTAAATTGCTTGACTTTAGCAATTCTACAGTTGTTGAGTTAATTAATCTTCTGATTAAGCCTATTGTAAATTATTTTTTCGTCAAATGGCCCCTGCGCGAACTTTTAGGTCATGTAGATGCACGTCAAGATCAATATTGGAATATTGTTCACGTACATAGCGGTGCGAAAAAGGTAGAGGCAGATTTATCTTTATTGCTGACGATTAACTGCCCAAACACAAAATCAGACGTATCTTAATTACCAAGAGATCATGCTCAAAGGGCTAGATCCTGCCAAATCAAATGCTCAGTTTACGAACGTTTTAGAAAAGTAAATTTTAGAACTGTTCATATTGCAAAAAAGAAAATCACTATTGCATTCCCTTTTCCAAATTATTGGCCATGTATCAATCAATTTGTCTTCACACTTGTACCTTCAAGGAAAATGTCGGAACGAAAATACAATTCTCGCTAAGTATTTGAAGCAAAAGGCTTCAGTTGCTCTGCGAAAGTTCAGAAACCACCATGTCCTCTATAAGAGTGTCTATCGTATGCTCTGGTATCCAATTGAGCATTTCCCGCGCTTTACTAGCATCTCCTAAAAGGTAAGGTACTTCAGTTGGACGAAAATATTTTGGGTCTATACGAACCCTTACAATTCCAGTGGAGGACTTGCCTACTTCTTCCAGACCGTCTCCAGAGAAGAAAATAGGCAAATCTAGAAAATTGAAAACTTTTTCAGTGAACTCTCTAACGCTGATCGCTACACCTGTTGCCAAAACCCAGTTATCGGGATTTGAATATTGCAGTATTTTCCACATGCCATCGACGTAATCCTTAGCATGACCCCAGTCACGAATTGCATTTAGATTTCCTAAATACAAAACATTTTCCTCTTGTCTTTTAATCCGAACTGCAGCACGAACAATTTTACGGGTAACAAAAGTTTCCCCACGTCTGGGCGATTCATGATTGAAGAGAATTCCATTAGAGGCGAATATTCCATAAGCATCACGATAATTAATAGTCATCCAATGAGAGTAAAGTTTAGCCGCAGCATAAGGACTTCGTGGTTTAAAATCACTCAACTCATTCAACATAGTTCCTGGTATTACATCACCAAACATTTCAGAAGTGGAGGCTTGATAGAATCTTGTCTTAGAGTCAAGTTTTAGTAACCGAATCGCTTCTAAGAGTCGGACTGCCCCCGTTCCATCAGCATTCGACGTATATTCAGGCGTCTCAAACGACACTGCAACATGAGACTGTGCTGCCAAATTATAAATCTCATCTGGTTGAACTTCTGCAATGATGCGAATAAGATTAGTTGAATCGGTCAAATCTCCAAAATGCAACTTTAGTCTAGAGCCATCAACATGAGGATCCTGATAAATATGATCAATGCGGCCGGTGTTGAAACTTGAGCTTCTACGCTTCAGGCCATGAACTTCGTATCCCTTTGAAAGGAGTAATTCGGCTAAATAAGATCCGTCTTGACCGGTGATCCCTGTGATTAAGGCAACCTTATTGACCACGCACGCAACCTCTCTCTAATGCTTCAACATACCATTCGTAGGCATTTTTTAGGCCCTCTGCTAGCGAAATTTTATGTTCCCAACCCAGGCTTTGTATCTTTCTTGAATCTAGCAATTTTCTTGGAGTTCCATCTGGTTGGGTGGCATCGAAGCAAATTTCACCGTCGAAACCAACCACCGAACTCATTAGAATAGCAAAATCATGGATTGATGTCTCTACCCCCGTGCCAACGTTAAATAGCTGACCGCCCGCATTGGTATTTAACATAAACCAACAAGCATTCGCCATATCATCTACGTGCATAAATTCGCGAAGTGGAGATCCCGTACCCCAAACTGATACTGCTTGTGAATCATTTATTTTTGCTTCGTGGAATTTCCGCATTAGGGCAGCTGGCACATGACTATCCAGGAGGTCGAAATTATCATTCGGTCCGTAAAGATTTGTTGGCATCAGAGAAAAATAATTTAGACTTTGTTCTTCGTAAATGGCCTTGCAAAGTCTGATTCCGGCAATCTTTGCTAAAGCGTAGCCCTCGTTCGTAACCTCTAAGGGACCAGTTAGCAAAGAAGATTCATTAATGGGTTGATTGGCCATCCGAGGATAGATACACGAGGACCCTAAAAATAAGAAATTTGGTATCTCAAGATTTGATGCTGCCCCTATTACAGAGTTCTGAATTTCTAAATTTTGTAGTAAAAAATCTTTTTGATGCCGCGAGTTTGCACCGATACCACCGACTTTTGCTGCCGCCAAGATAACACTTGAGATTTGATGTCGATCAATATATCTAGATACCTCGCTCCTATTTTGCAGGTTCAATTCCTCGCGGCTTGGTGCAAAAGTTTGAAGTCCTTCAGGGGCATTTCTAAGAAGAGCAGAGCCAACTAATCCACTTTTGCCCAGGATTAGCACTCTACCCGAAGTCATGGAAATATCAGGCATCACTACTATTTCCAAAAAACATATTTTAGAATCTTTTTCCCCGTTGTAATCGCCGGAAAATGGGTATCTCCGTCCGGTCGTTCGACTTCTTTAACGGGAAAAACGTCCACGATAAAATCGCCCATATAAGCATGCCGTATCATTTCAACATCCGCAGTAATCCCCAGATCTTTCAATTGCAAAGTTTTCATATATGAATGGGAAAGTCCGCGATAGCCATGAAGTGGATCATCCAAATAGACCTTTCGTTTGAGTCCCCATCTAATTTTGCAAACAAGGGCAATAAATATCACGAACCATTTTCTGGGCTTAATTAAATGATGGTCTTCCTCGTTTTGTGCCTCTTTTGCGATTCTACTCGCCAGGACAAAATCACTTCCATTTTTCATCTTCGTAAGTGCGGTACCTAAACTTTCGACGCTGATTGTTCCTTTAGGATGAAAAAACACCACAGCGGAATCGCCCGCCACTTGAATGGCATCTCTATAGGCTCCGTTATAACTCTTGGAAATTTGTCGAAAAACATCAATTCCACTTTCTTCCAAAAATTCAACTGTTCCATCTATAGACGAATTGTCTATGGCATATATCCGATCAAAAATCTTGGGAATGCGTGGAATGTCAATTTTGCAGCCTTCGATTTCATTCCATGTTAACAAGCACAAACTCACTTTTATTGTCGATTCTTGCTGGGTCATCTTATAAGTTTTCGCAATCTATTAACCAGGCATTCAAAGCCGCTAGTTCTTCCTCATCGAAAAATTTCTTTGAAATTAAATGCGTGTAGATAGCTACAAGATCTTTGCCAATATTGGCCAGCCCTCCAATGAGACTCACGGACTTTATCGCTGTAATGAGATCGTTGTTACCAATATATCCAGGTACCTCATCGGAGAAATCACGTAATAAATTATGTGCATTTCTATCTTGAAAAGCGCTTGCCTTTGTAAATATCAATGAATATCCACTAAGGTGCATCAAGTGAGTGGCAACGAATGATCTCCAGATATCTGTCATCCGAAATGTGCAAGTTTGTGGTAGATACATGAGTGGCAGTAGTTCAACATTCCAAGTTGTTACCTGAGAATTAAATGGAGCGAAAGTTCCTTTTGGAATCAACAAAGGTTGCGCTTTCTTGAATTTAAAGTCACCTGAATTTTGGTACACGAGTCGATAAATAGCGTCAACATCGGGAGCACCATCTGCAAGGCCTTGAACGACACCCGTCTTTAGGACGGTGATTTCAGAATAGTCTCGAGCAAGTTGTTGGTGAAGACTGCGATTTGATTCGATAAGATCGATTGGGTAGCCCCGTGGCCAAATAAATTCATCTGAAAAATATATGTAAGGGTTTACCCATTCTCCTGAAATCTTGGGCTCCCTTGCAGTCCATTCATGTGGAAAATCAAAGAAGTAAGATTCGAGGGGAAAATTATCATCGTCTGTCTCGCGAATATATTGACATCCTGCTTTAGCTGCTTCAAGATACCCCAACATTTTTCTCGTATAACTATTCCAAGGCAATTTGGCGGCGATTTGAAAAATAAGTTCTTCTTGAGAATCTACAGACAAATATTTTGAATTTGGTAGAGAGAAATCTAGTGGCGTCTTGCGATCCCCAATGACGAATAGTAGTTCCCCCCGAGTTGACGCTTTTTCTGCTAATTCCAAGAGAGCGGCTGTCGGATTTTGAATGGTTGTAACGACATTCCCGTAAATTGATTTTGATTCCACATGTGGATTCTATACAGAAAGAAACAATTTGACTTGGAATGAGAGTCTGAAATAGCACATTTTAAGTTATATAAACTTCAAGACTCTCCGCGCTTTTAACGAGCCATAAGCGTCGACCCTCAAATTTTTCAAGTAGTTCCATGCTCTTCCGGTATTTCCAAAAAACCTGCTTTTTAGGACTGGCCATTGACTATAAAATTCTCTTGATTAGTTGTTGACCGAGAGCATGTCATGGGAAATCATCATGGCGGTGTCGCTTAAATCGCAGTTCTCGCACCAAGGCATCTCATAGCTGGGCTGGCTGAAATGGCATGATTGGTGATTCAGCTGCCAGTTAAACTCTCTAATGTCTGAGTAAGGATAATGTTGCCCACCAGTCTCAGAGCATGACCTGTGGCTAGCTATGACGGATGAGTTCTCTATAGAAGACATTGTTAAATAAGTGGGCCCCGTCGGGCTCGAACCGACGACCCACGGATTAAAAGAGACTAGATAGCTC
>CAIPYC010000028.1 GCA_903869185.1 uncultured cyanobacterium
GACGATCTGGAAAGCCATAAAAGGACTCATCTTTGATTCCGAGAATAGGAAAATCCTGAATTTTTATCTTTCTATCTTGGCGAAGCAAAATCAAAAGGCTTAGGCTGGGAAATTCTCTCTCTAATAGTTCATTAATCTGCTGACCTTCAAAAGAGTAAATTTTTTCTTTAAGAGGATCACCCAAATCGCTACAGATCCAAAACTGATAATCTGCGCTCAGATCAGATTGCAAATAGAGCCGAGCAATAGAGCTAGGGTTATTGTGGGGATCGCAGAGAATTGCTATCTTTGTTTTTCCTTCTCGCAGAGCAGCGACAACTGGCAATAAAGAACGGCCATGTACACTGATGATTTGGGCATCCTGCCATGTCTGCTTGATCCGATTGAAAGCTAATTGAACGCTGGTTAAATGAGGATAAAAGGCTAATTGTTCTGCCGGAAATCTTTCAAGCAGAAGACGGCCCAAACCAAAAAAAAGAGGATCGCCACTAACTAAAACGACGATATCCTCATCAGCCAACTTTCCAGAGAGTGATAAAAAATCATCAATCAAGAGGCGGCGCACGGGCGATTCGGGAATATAAGACAAATGTCGAGCGGTGCCAACTAAAATACTACATTGAGCGATTTTAGTCCTGACCAACTCTCCTAGTCCAGATAATCCGTCAGGTCCAATACCAATGACATTTATCACCAGGGATTCATTAAACAGCGTTAAAGTAAACTTTGGATTTGATTGGATCGGGCACCATAGTCTTGTCACCTTCTTGCCAACCAACAGGGCATACCTCGTCTGGATGGCTTTGTACGTACTGTAGGGCTTTTAGGGTACGCAGGGTTTCATCAACACTTCTACCAAAAGAGAGATTGTTGATAGTTGAATGCTGGACTATTCCATCTTTGTCAATTATAAAGAGTCCCCTAAGAGCCACACCGGCATCAGTATCCAAAACATTATATGCAGTACTAATTTCTCTCTTGAGATCTGAAACTAGAGGATAGCTTATATCTCCTAATCCACCATTTTTGCGCTCAGTCTGCACCCAAGCCAAGTGAGAAAACTGACTGTCTACAGATATGCCCAAGACTTCTGTGTTGAGTTTACTGAAATCTTCGTAACGTTCGCTAAAAGCAATGATTTCAGTAGGACAAACGAAAGTGAAATCTAAAGGATAGAAGAAAAGAACAACATACTTACCTCTATAGTCGGAAAGCTTAACAGGTTTAAATTCTTGTTTATAAACCGCCTCTGCACTAAAATCAGGAGCTGCTTGACCAACTCTAAGAAATTCTTGGGTCATGGGAAATCCTCTTGCTAAAGATACAATAATTTACGGTTCTTAATATAAGAATATCACGATTGAAATTAAATAACTAAAACTAAAAAGAGGGTCTTTACCCTCTTCCTTACTATTTAGCTCCCTTTGGCTATTTCCACTACCTTGTTAAAGGCTTGGGGATCTATAATTGCCAATTGGGCAAGCATCTTGCGATTTAACCCGATGCCTGCTGACTTTAGTTTTCCAAACAACTGACTATAGCTGATGCCTTGCTCTCTTGCAGCAGCATTGATTCTGATGATCCAAATCCGGCGGAAATCCCCCTTCTTCTTACGACGATCACGATATGCATTGCGCAGGGCTTTCATTACCTGCTGGTTAGCTGTCCGGAAAATAGTAGAGTGAGAGCCTCTAAAACCTTTAGCTAGCTTGAGAATTTTGTTACGACGTTTTCGGGCTACATTGCCGCGTTTTACTCTGGTCATGGTTCACAATTAGGTTGGATAATAAATATTCAAGCAAGGATCTATAAGTAGGGAAGCATTTTCCTGACTGCTGCTTCATCCCTTTCGTTGACCACAACTAACCCTGATAGACGCTTTTTACGCTCAGAAGTCTTGTGTTCCAAAAGATGACTCTTAAAGGCTTTACGGCGGAGAATTTTTCCACTCCCAGTTGCGCGAAAACGCTTAGCTGCAGCTTTACGTGTTTTTAATTTAGGCATTGAATTACTTAGTTAAATTATAGCACAGTCTATCATTGTAGCATGATCTTGATTAATAATGCCAGTTAAAGTTTAAGCTATTTCCCAGTGCTCGCTGCGGGTCAGTCGAATTTGCGCTAAGGTGAAAACCATGGGAATCACTCGGGCGTAATTAGTTGAGATAGCCCGCCAGCCAAGATCAGCAAAAAAACAACTCCACAAAACGGGTCCAGCAATAGCCATGGCAGTTCTGGCGGCACCAAAACGGGCTGCGCTGGCTACAACAGTTCTTTTAGCCACCTGAAGAATCAGCTGATTGCCCAGTTCAGATGCCGCTAAAGTCCCACCTGCCAAAAGAGCCCCTTGAGCTGCCTGGTAGGTGGCAATATGCAAAGCCAATTGTTGAGCAACTTGTCTTAAAAGCCAAGGTTTTAATAAAGAACTCAGGGCAATAGCGCCTGAACCTTTGAGAATAAGAGAGAGGGGATTATCCAATAAAGTCGCGGGAATTGGCTCGGGTGAGTTGACAGATGTTAAGGAACGTTTAATTTTGAGATTGAGTGTGTTCTGCTCTTTCTTAGGAAGATTCTTACAACTTTTGCTCACCAGTTCCAAAAATATTTCTGATTCTATTTGGGTGGTCGACATTTTTTTGGAATAAGGAATTTTAAGAAAGTGACAAACTTTAATTAGAATATCTCGGTAACTAAAATACTGACTCTTCCCTCTGAGAACGGTAAGACCATCTGATGCAAGATAACGAAACCGATTCTCTAATGAATCAAGCAACAGTTCATTGTTCCTGCTTTGAATTTCTATAGGTTGTGGGACAAAATAATCAAGAGGATTAAGCTTTCGTTCAAACAAAAGTATGGTGAGTTGCTGTAGTTCCTCTTTTGTGGCTAATTCCAATGCCTGTCTTAGTTCGTCCAATGTAACTCTCCTTATCTACATAACTACACACCTTAAATCTATTATGGATCATATTATTCTAGGGCTGAGAAAAAGCCTCCTTTGAGACCAACCCAATTCTGACTTTATCATCATATTTGACGAGATTGGCTAATTCCTGAAGCTGATTGATTGCCTCAGCACCTTCAAGCTTCATTAGTTCCCTTTCATCTCTCATTTCTGTCCAAGTTATTCCATAATCTGAAACTAGAAAACGTATGAGATGGTTTTCTGCCAGAGAGACCATAAAAGATGCACTGTTCATTAGATTGCCGCAAGTGTAACAAGCTGCAATATATCCTCTATTTTCCAGTACTACGGCTAAAGCCTGTAGATTCATTACTAAGTCCTGAACATAAAGACGATGTTGCTGCGCTAGCCTTGTAAACACGGTAATTCTCCAAGCTTGACTCAATTATTATAAATCTTTAATACTTTCTTAAGATTTTTTCTCATATATCTAAATCAGATTAATACTAGGAAGCTTGCTGATAGATGATTTAAGTATCCTTCAGCAAGTCGCAAATCCTTAAAACCATTCAAGCATTGCTTCTTCTTTGGTATTTGTCCTTCTTGCAGGGGTTTCGCGATTGAATTTCATGTGTATTGATCGTGTTTGTTCACCATCAACTGCTACAGCCATGATTGGATAGTCAATGAGTCCATCCTGGAAAGACATTTGGAAACGGAAAGTTCCATCTTCATTCAACTTTATAGGTCTACCACCAATGGTTACTGTTGCATCAGGTTCAGTAGCTCCATAAACTATCAATTCGGCATCAGCAATTAACCAGAACTTGCGAGGACGCTCAGGTATGGCCGAAGCAGAGAAGCCAAGCATACCAACACCTGAGGCGCTGTAGCCCAATGCGGCTGAACCACTGTAACCAGATACACCAACACCTGAAGCGCTGTAGCTTAAGGCAGCTGAACTGGAGACAAATTGTCCTGACAGGCCAGATACAGTACCAGATAGAACATAACTTGAGACTGATTTACCGGAAACTGTAGGCAATGACCAATCTCCCACACCTTTTGCAAGAACATATGAACTTTGTGCTACCTCAGAACCAGAGCTTTTCTCGGTATATTGCGTCGGCTCGGAGTAACCGGCTGAGGGAGCATGTTCCTTGTATACAGATAAATAATGTTCTTCAGGTGTAACTAGCTGATGGACAGTTTTGCCACGTAGATCTTCTTCCCAATTTACAGTTACGAAAACATCCTCTACCCATTGCGAAGGGTAAACAGGCGGAATGCGAACAGGAACCGAACGCGCTAAAATCAACCAATTACCCTCAAAAGTACGATAACCAATTTCCACAATATAGTCTCGATTGCTTACGGGTATAGGCAAATACCATTCTCTGGCTAGTTCATCACAGGGATATTCTTGAACACTATGAGGAACCTGAAGATTGATATCAATTTTAGTGACATCATATAGTCGTAGAATCAGGATTTGTCCTCCTTGGCGCAGGAGCTCTTGTTTATATTCACTGGCTATATCCCAATAGGCATAGGCCCACTGAGAATCCCTAGGCATCAAGACAATTCTTTTATCTCCATATCCCCCCGGGAGAGACTTTTCTTGATCCTCCAAAGACGATTTAACAATGATGCTCTGCCTCGGATTTGTATCTATGCTCTCTTCTTGATTAATATCAAATTTCGATGGTTCCATTGTTTCCTCCTGATTGATTGATTCAATGACTTGAGCTTCGACGGATCGCATTATCTTCTCAATAGCCGAGATAAGCTCTTGCTTGCGCTTGCGGCTATAACGAAATATGTTGTACTCGCTGGCAATTTTGCGTAATTGTCGCAATGTCAATTCTTCTAGCTGCTGACGTTCTTTACCTGTAAGTATATTTTTCATTGTTTAATACAATATCTATCTCCTGTCCTTGCTCAAACTTGTAAGAAATTGCTTGACGGCAAATTACCTTGCTGTCAAAAATTTATTTTGCGATCAATTTGTAAATACAACTTAATGTTATTTAATAAATTTAGCACTTAATTAAAAATATCAACACCAAAATACCCCATTCGCGCCTCTTATGTCATGAAATCCTGACATATAAGACATATTTTGCTATTTATGTTATGGTTCCATGACATTTAATCGTTGTGACAATCGGTAAAGTGTCATAAAATCTGATTTTAGTGAAAATCATCTTATATGATTAGGGTGTGAGGAGTAAGAACGAATAAAAAGCTCTTGGGGTCGAAACATGGAAAGACTCCCAAGGGCTTTTTTGTGTTTATTTTCTTAAAAACTTAATAACAAGAGATAAAGTCCTGCCCAACACAACAGGGCTTTATTTTTAAAAGAGCCTAAATTTTTTACTAACGAGTAACTTTACATTATTACTAATACCATGATACGCTAGTGCATAAAGATAAACTAGCAAAACAAATGAACATACTGTCCGAAGACAACAACCATCTTGCTCGACTGAACTATGAGCCACTTCTGACAAAAATTTTAGAACTCCTTGGGCAAAACGATGCATTCACCTGGTCCAAGAGTGGAGAACAGATATATTTATTCCCAAGTAAAATAGCAGAAAAGATCTGCGCGCAAAAAATCGAACATCCCCTGATGGATCAATTCGGCACTCGCAGCGCCACAATCAACCTGTCAGAGCAAAACGAACTGTCCTTTAATGAGAAAATCAGAGAGATTTATCAAGTATTGTCAGAAAAAATCTCGCCCTTTCAGGCTCAGCTGTTTAACCTGGTTAGGGAGCAATCCAGTCTAAAAGTGAAAAAACCGCCAAGCGAACTGGGTTTTTATTATGATTTTCCTAGCAATACTAATCTTAAGCAGAAAAGACTTGGCTTACAAATTAGTACAAAAGGCTCTGATGCTTCACTCAAAGCGCATCTGCTCGGTATATCTGTAAAAAATATCAACAGTTTTACTGATGAACTAAGGCAAAGCATAACCAATCATTATCAAAAAGATTCAATGATTGATGCAGAGCAACAAGAAGAAATTGAGGAAAAACTAGAAAAACAATTTAAAAATAGTAACAGCAGTTTTTATAAGCTACGTAATTTAGTATTTGAAGAGACTATAGGAAAGTTAAAAAAAGAAGCCAAGATTCTTTATTTGGAATATATTAAAGATAATATTGAAGATAAAAAAAATCCAGATCTAATCTATTTACAAGAACTCATCGAGAGATTGAGACTTTTGGAGCAATATCTAAATGATCCAAGTAGAGCCGATAGTGAGTATAACGTAAATTATGAAGGTTGTTTTGTCAACTTTAGAGATATATTTGCCAGGGCTGAATCTTTAGATCGTTTGCCGATTATTTCAGTAGTTGAAGGCAACCTGGGTGAGTCCACTCAAATAGAACAAGGCAGCAAGGAATTTGTTTTTTGTTTAAAAATGAAACTAAATGGCAACGTTACAAATCAGTTTGAGAAGTCTGTTTCTGTTTTAGATTTCAATTTACAAATATTAAATCCCGATAGCAAAGAACATCAACAGGCTCTCAATAGCAATTCAGGTAGAGAGAATTTTGTTCGTAAGCTTTTGCAAACTTTTTTACTCTATTATTTTGTATTTTCTTCACCAATCAAGGAAACCACAGAAAAATATGATCCCATAGCCAAATACAATCGAATGTGTCTGGAAATATTACAAAACAATGATCAAGAAGAGAAAAAAGAGCTTTTAAGAAAATTTCTGAAGGCTTTTAAAATAATTGGAATAGAGAATAAAGTCAGCAGAGTCAAAAAACTTATCCAGGAGAACCTTAAGAAAACCGCCATCAGCCAAAGCGCTCATTGGTCAATTTATTTAGGATTATCAAGAAATATCCTGGCCGATGCCGCAGATGTGATCGAGCAGGACAACCTTGTAAAAACAAATATTACCAATTCCAAAGAATACCTCAAATATATCACTGTCGGTCCGAGTAAAGTCAATGAAAACAACTTAAGTCATTTACCTGTTCAATTTACGATTGAAGATATGCGCTATTTTCCCACAGAAGAGGAGCAATCTCTCAGTCAAACTTATAGCCTCGACAAGCTAAAATTTTTACCGGTAATAATCTGGAATAATGCCAATAAAAATGATATTATTTATCGTGAATATCAGAAACATTTTGTTCAGGAAAAACATATTAGTATACCTTACAATAATACAATATTAAATGGCAATAAAACCAGTCAATCTTTTTTCTATAAATTTACTTTTTCTCTCTTAGTTTATATTTTCTTAAAAATAATCATAAATCAACTTAAATTAACTGAAGATATATTTATAGGTATATTGCGTTTACAGAGAAATGGCAAGGATAATCCTCCGGCTGATGAAGAATTTATGTATCATTTTTCCAAGACACTGGATCATCTTTTATCTCAAGATGTTCTTGCCAATTCTCAAGGAATCAATATAAAAAATAAAAACAGTTTCAAGATTCAAAATGCATTATCTTCACTCTATATAAAATTACCAAAAGTCTTTCGATTCAATCAATACAAACCAGAATTAAAACGATTGGCAATCATCGTCATCTCCAGTAGGGAATCTGATCGCAATTATAAAGAAGATACGGTTTTATCTAACCTTATGGGAGAAGTGATCACCCTAGATTGTCAGGAGGATCAAATCTATTTACGCAATCTGCGTACTTTCTCAGCCAACGATGAAAAATCCAAAATGTATCAAAGACCCTCGCTATTGATTGATCAAGTCAACGATCTCTATCGTAGGGGCTACTTGCATATTTTCTATATAGCCAAAACACCCTACTCCAGCTCTCTCAATCTCAGTCAAAAAGATGAAGATGATTTCTTTATGTCTAAATTAGTGCTCGGTTGCCTCAAGGGAGATAAATCAGATCTCAAAATATATCCAATTTTCTTTGATAAGTATCATGTAAAAAAAATGAAATCAACTGTAGATTCTACGGCTTTCTATGTCAAAGATAGCAGAGAGCTAGATAAATTGGTACATGATTCGAGCAAACAAACTGTCATCTTTTTCAATCTTTTTAGTGGGATTTCTGTCGGCAAAGATAATAATGATGACAAATTTTATCATGGCGTAATCTCGTATGCTACTTTACTCAATGTTTATCAGGGGGTACTGCAGGAACAAGATATCAGACAGGGACTAATTCACGATGATAACGAAAATCAGCTCAAAAACGATCTATTGAATTTCCTAACTTTAGTTCACTATGCCCGTTTCGAGGCAAGAGCAAACTCCAACATCAAACTAGATCCTTACGAGGATATTATCGGTGATAGTTCAGTTAGTGCTCATTCGATCTTCAATCATAGTCTTGATAGCAATTTATCTATTTATTTTAATTCATTAGCTTTTTTAACAGAAATACGCAACATATTGAATGCCAATGCCAACTAAACATTCTTTGGGGTTTCTTTTTGAAGTAGCCTTTAACTTGGGTATACTAAACTACATCCAACAGAAACAAATCAGTAATAGATATGCCGATATCTATGCTAAAGATTTAGAATTGTTAAGGTTTTCAAAAATAAAAGACCGTATTTTTCAACAAGAAAATATAGCAGATTCAGCTAATAGGGATACAGTGGAAACATGGTGTCTATTCATCTTACAGAAAGGTTTTTTATCTGGAATCAGTTTTATACGCGAATATTTGAACTCACTCTCTATTGAGGAAGAAAAAATTGAAATATGTTATTTACAATGCAAATTTAGCGGCGACAATAGCTTTGGCATGAATCCCGATAGCAATTATAGGCGGGTTCTTGAACAGTTGAGCGATCAGGTAATATCTACTGAGCATTATAAAAAAAGAGGAGAATTTCTCAATGCCGATACCCTTTTATTAATCAAATTCAAAAAAGAATGCAGAATATTAACAGTCGATCTGTCTCTATTTTCTTTTAAAACTATGCAGGACCTCCAGGGACTAGATAATATTGAACAAATCAAGAAAATCCTTCAAAAAGAGATTAAATATTTAAAATCTAAAAGTGTTTTTGCTAATTTAAGCATAGATACTGGAATAGAAACTTTTCCTTTAAATAACAAACTTGGTTCATATTTAAAAGCCTTTGGTCGTGAAGATAAAGAGAGCTATAAACTAATTCAAGCCGGTAGCTATGCCTATAGTTTTTATAATTTTCTGAGACAGTATAATATTTTGAATGAAAGTGAAAATCTAATTTTTAATATTATTGGTTATAGTGATCGTGGTGCCAGTGCAATGGCTATCAATCTGGAAAATTTAGAATTTCTCAAAAGCGCTCAAGCTATCTATCAACAAAACAGCAGCAAGGAAACTGTAGATGAAGCTAGGGATCAGTTGGTTGATACTATTATCAGAAATGCCAAAAAAAGTTTTCCCAATAGTGAAAAATTTTTCACAGATCTCAGTAGTCTCTCACCTACTCGCAGTTACCCTATCGTGCATCAGGAGACAATTTCAGATTTTCTTGCTCCTCAAGATCTTTTGGATGAGATGATTGCCAAAAATCTGGCAATGGAAACAAAAATCTCACTACGGCAAGCCCATGCTAACTTGGTACACAAGGGACTCAATAGCGATAACCCCTATATCTTCCTCACCGGCAATCCAGGTATAGGCAAGACTACGGCTTTGGTAAAATATCTGGAAGAACATTTTGAAGAAGGGTTTATCTTTCTCTATTGCAGCCCCCGCACCCAGGTCAACTTAGATATTATCAACAAGTTCACCCAGGAAGATCTCTCCAGCGAGAAAAGAAACAGAGTATTTGCCCTTACCACTAATAGCCAAATCATTTCCAGCCAAAACGGTATTCCTGCGGTGAGATACTTTAGCGAGCTCAAAGATGGTGATTTTCAACTAGCTAATATCACCTTTCTAAAGGATCATCCTGAATCTTCTAAGAAAAAAAAGTATAGACTCAAGCAGGAAAAAGAAGACCTCATCATCGATTATGGTAGCAAGAGTGTAGGAGTCATCAATAGCCTTTTTCAGGCATTGGGTATTCTCATTGAAAAAGATGTTTCCCGCCAGATCGTAGCTTCTCTCTCAATTCAGTCCTTGAAACAAACAGGCTCTGACAAGAACACATTACAATATTTTGAACATATCTTCAAATCTGCCTCTAGAAAGGGATTTGGACCGATACCGGAAAAAATGCAGAGTATATCCAGCAGATACAAACATTTTTTTATCATGATTGATGAAATTACCGGCGATCCCAGTGGTGTAGAATTTCTAAGCGAAATTAGCAAGCTTTTACAACGATACGGATTGTTTGACGGCAAATATGGCTTTAATAGCAAGATCATCGTTGCCGATGCCTCGATTGTAGAAAATGACGTCATTTCAGCTCATCTCCAGAAAGGAAAATTTGAACCTAATAAAATATTCTATCGCCAGGCCAAGTCTGACAGCTTGCCTATATCAGAAGAACAATCCAAATTTAATAACAAAAGTGCTATTGTTATTAATACCAATGCCTATCCCGCTAGCGAACTGGTAATCAACTATAAGATTTTTACTCAATGTATTAAATATCAAGAAGAGAGACTTAAGGAGGAAAAGCTCGAGCTAGACAAGAGTGTAAATGCTGAAATATTAAATGAAATCATAAGACAAGATAATTCCTATCAAACAATTGTCTATATTCAAAATAAAAATAGATTACAAGAGCTGATCAAAACATTAAAAAGTAGATTAGAATCTTTTGAAAAATTTGAGCAATATATCGAAATACATTCTAATAATCCCGATAATGAAATAGAAGAAATTAAAGATAAAAAAAATTCTGTAAAAATTATCTTTATGACTTCTTCAGCCAGCAGAGGACTTTCTTTTCCAAAAGTTAAAAGAATTTTAGTGGATATGCCGCGCTTTTCTATCGAGCAAAACCTAATGGAAATCATCCAGGTTATCTATCGTGGAAGAGGCAAAGATCCTCAAGATGGACTGGATTTAGAAGATCAAGCCAAGGAGCTTACTTTTTATATTAGTGAGGTGATCTATTATGATCAAGAAAATCCAGAACTATCTCTTAGAGAAAGAATATTAAATATTATTGATATCTTGCTTATCCTAAAAGCGGCGATTCTCACTCGAATCAAGGGCTCTTGTCCAATTGGCAGAAATCATTACAAGATCATCCCTGTAGGCGGCAAATCTCTTGCTTGGGCTGGAACTACTTATAGTGAGCAGCTGGCTGATTTTATTGAACAACTCAGGAAACAGGCAAATATCCAGTATAGTCATAAAAAAAATCTACAAGAAATCGCATCCCAATTGACCAGAATATTAAATCAATCAGATATCGAGATAAAAGATATCTCCAGCAATTCCAATAATAAAACATCATATCTATCTGTAAGAGAACCATTTCAAGAGAAATTTATTAAAGCCATTGACAGAGGATTTCATAAGTTACTGGAATTTCCCGAATTAGAATTATGTTATATCACAGGCAGCCTTTTAATAGTCCCTCTTGGAGATAAAAAAATACAAGAAATCTACCAAATGCGACTAGATAGAAATCTAAATTCATTGCTAGAGAGAATTTGTAAAATTGCAGCTAATCCCGAATATCCAAAAAGCTTAAAACAATCAGCTAGGGTTGTCCAAGAACTACTTGAAAAGCTCAATGACAAACAGTATCGTACTCAGTATTTACAACAAAATAGTCAGCGACAAGATCAATACTATGCTGTACCGTTGTTTATTTTTACTGCAGCTGAGGTGATGGAAGTCCACTTTAGCCAATCCAAAAAAGACGATTTCAAAAATGATAATTTCAAAACTATTCTCCGGAGCTATCTATCTACCCTATTTCCTATCAATTCTGTATTGCCGATTGGCAATGATTACGATAAATTTCCTTTTATAGTCTTTAACAGTCATGATCTAGGAGAGATCCGCAATCGTCTCTATACCAAGGCGCAACTGTTGACCTCTTCTGAGTTGAATATTTTAAATTTGATCCTATCACAAAGCCCAGATCAATAATTCTGCATTTTTCTAGGGAAGTCGTATATTTAGTCATAACCGCTTTCAATATTTCTTCAACAGCTGGATTAATAATACTTTCTGCTACTTTAGAGACATTCCCTTAAGTCCAGGAGTTGTACAACGTCTGCTCAACCTAAAAAGAACAAAAAACAATTTAGCTCCATTAAAACCATCCGGGGGAAAGCCGAGTCAATTAGAAAAATATAAAGTGCAAGTAATAGAGATGGTAGCTCAATATCCATACTATACCCTGGAAGAATACTGTGAGTATTGCGAAGAAATTACTGGAGTCAGATTGAGCGCTAGTGCTATGTTTCGGTTTCTCCAGAAACAGAATCTTTCTGTCAAAAAAAACATTCAGAAGTACTCAAGCACAGACAGAAGAAAAACAACTTCAGAGGTTAGAATATTGACAAAAGATTAAAGCAGAGTTCATTTAGATCAATTCACAACAGGGAGCATTCTCTAATATTGTTCAATTGTATGATAATACTATCGGACAGTCTGAACTGAGACTGATTTAAGAAAATTTAACCAGATTCTTGCTGGTCGATCAAAAAAAGTGAAAATATCGCCGTAAGCTACCATTGCATTTTGATGATGCTGGAAATGAATTTCAGGAGTAGTGATAAAGAAAAATCTGCAAATTTTTTGTATCAACCTATGGGTTGGATATTTTAAGACAAAAACATGTCTCCACACTACATGAAGCTCGCCCAGAAACAATCCCAAAATAGTCCCCACAGGTGAAATCCGCCAAAACCAAGGGATAAACACAAAATAAGGTAGGGCTCCCAAGATACCATCTAACAAAACCAGAGGGTTTTTAGTCAAGACTGCATAATGGAGAAAGCTACGATTTTTGCCATGATGTACTAATATATGAAATTTACCAAAAACATGTTCAGGAACATGATATAAAAATGTCGATAAAAAATCACCTAATAACAATAGTAAAAAAACTACCAAAAGGGCAAGTAAACCAGAACTGATGATATCCACAATTATGCTCATCACAAAACTCAAAAAAAAAAGACTTGAGATGATGCTACAGGATGAATGTTAAATTTTGGTTATCTACAGATTAAGCTTTCCTTAAAGTTATCATAATGGGCAAAAACCGACTAAGATAATTACGGCTTTTACTATTACCCTTAGGGACTCAATGGGGTTAAAGTAACCAAAGTAAGTTAAAAAAACCGGAATTTCGTACTATATATGTTTGAATACTTTAATGAAAAATCTATCAATGCGATCAATGCTGCCCAAGAAGAGGCTCGGCGCTCAGGACGAGATCTACTCGGGACTGAATACATTTTGCTAGGATTGCTGCTGGTGCTGGGCAAAGATGCTGAAGTTTTATTCGGTGGAGTAGAGTTTTCTGCTGATCGTTTTCGCCAAAAAATTGAAGAGAAAACCGGCAAGGGCACAAGGCTCAATGTTCTGCGCATTCCCTTTACACCTAAAGCTAAAAAAATGTTCGAGGAAGCCTTGCAAATATCACGTCAGCTAAATAGTCAACTGGTTGAACCTGAGCATATTCTTCTGGCAATCACATCCGATCCCCAGTGTCTAGCGGCCAGGATTATCCAAGAGCAAGGAATTGATTTAAGAACCATTCAACTTGCCATTACTGATATGCCCCAGCAGGAATTTGCCACTCCCATTAGCAATAAAAAAACAAATTCCCCCAGGGACAGACTATCTGTTATCTCTAAATATGGAAAAAATCTCACAGAAAAAGCCTTGGAGGGAAAACTAGATCCAGTTATTGGCAGATCTACTGAGGTGCAGAGAGTTCTGCAAATATTGGCAAGACGTACCAAAAACAATCCAATCCTTTTAGGGGAACCAGGTGTAGGTAAAACAGCTATTGCTGAAGGTATTGCCCAAAGATTACTCCAAGCTGATACTCCTGATTTCTTGAGAGATAAACAGATCGTTTCTCTAGAGATCGCCACACTCTTGGCAGGAACTCGTTTGAGAGGCGAAATGGAAGAGCGTATCAAAGCTATCTTGGCTGAAGTCCTCGAGGCAGAAAATATCATCCTCTTTATTGATGAAATCCATACCATTGTAGGTGCCGGCGCTCAAAATGGAGGAGGACTGGATATCGCCAACATATTTAAGCCAGCTTTGTCTAGGGGGCAATTGCAATGTATTGGAGCCACTACGCAGGCTGAATATCGTCAATACATTGAATCAGATGCTGCCCTAGAAAGGAGATTCCAACCCGTCAAAGTGGGAGAGCCTTCCGCGGCAGATACTTTGGAAATATTGAATGGACTGCGCAAGATTTATGAAGACTTTCACAAAGTCAAGTTCACAAACAAGGCTCTCGAAGCTGCAGTCAGCTTATCGGATCGCTATATCAGTGACCGTTTTTTACCTGACAAGGCAATTGATTTGCTCGATGAAGCTGGCTCTAGAGTTCATTTGAGATATTCTTTAGCTAACAAGAAGCAAAGCGATTCCTTGATCAATCCCAGCTCTTTGTTGCCCTTAGTAGATAAAGAAGAAATTGCTGAGATAGTTTCAAGCTGGACCAATATTCCTCTCCAGGATCTCACTCGTTCCCAAAGTGAAACCCTGCTCAACCTGGAAAGTCATCTACATAAGAAAGTAATTGCTCAAGATGAAGCAATTGAAGCAGTTTCCAAAGCCATTCGCAGATCTAGAGTCAGCCTTCAGTCTGCCAATCGCCCTCTTGGCAGTTTTATCTTTGCTGGACCGACAGGAGTTGGTAAGACTGAGCTAGCCAAAGCACTGGCATCTTTCTTGTTTGGTTCTGCTCAAGCGCTGATCAGATTGGATATGTCAGAGTTTATGGAATCTCATACCATTTCCAAATTGATAGGTTCTCCTCCCGGGTTTGTTGGCTATGGTGAAGGTGGCCAGTTGAGCGAAGCAGTCCGCAGAAAACCCTACAGCGTAATTTTACTAGATGAAATTGAAAAAGCCCATCCTGATGTTTTCAATCTCTTTTTGCAGGTTCTAGATGATGGACGTTTGACTGACTCTCAAGGTAGAGTTGTCAATTTTCAAAATACCCTGATTATCATGACCTCCAATTTAGGATCGGCTGTCATTGAAAAAGGAGGATCTTCGCTGGGCTTTGAACTTTCTGGCAACTCTGACTATACTCAACTGAGCAAAAGAGTGATGGAGGATTTTAAAGGATATTTTAGGCCCGAGTTTCTCAATCGAATTGACGAGATCATTATCTTTAGAAGCCTTCAACTATCTGAGATAGCTCAAATTGCTGATCTACTCCTGGCTGACGTGGCTAATCAAATTGCCCAGCAGCGCCAAATCGTTCTTGAATTTTCCCCAGCCTTTCGCGATTTAATTGTTGAAGAAGGCTATAGCCCGGCCCATGGAGCACGTCAATTGCGCCGAGTAATCACTAAGCGCCTAGAAGATGCCCTAGCTGAGGCTATTTTACAAGGGATAATCCTGGATAACAGCAAGGTTATAGTAGATCTCGATGAACAAGGCAATGTATTGGTCTGCCCCCAAAAGCAGGCGGTTTTAAATTATCAAACTGTAGCTTGACAATCCATGTTAAAAGTAGATCCGGTAGTAGCATCTAAAACAAAATTTGCTAACTATCTATGGAAATCAGTCGGAGTCGTTGCCCTAGTTGGTGTAGCATTTCTGGGATGGCGTTGGTGGGAAGATCAAATTGCCTTTGTTGCTACTGATAATGCGCAAATTCAGGGACATATATCGCCAATTTCTTCCAAAGTTACTGGAATTGTTGAGAAAGTTCTAGTCTCTGATGGAGATCATGTCAAGGAAGGACAGCCTCTGATTCAGTTGGAATCTAAAGATCTTAAATTGTCTGTTGACGAGGCAAAAGCCAATCTTGTTTCGGCCCAGGCCAAGCAAGCAATGGCCGGTAAAACCATTGGACTTACTAAAGACACAAATTTAGCTCAAGTTTTGCAGGTTCAATCCAATTTGGCTGCCAAGCGGGCTGCTCTTCTGGCAACCCAGAGCCAAGTTGATCAATCTCAATCAGCTGTCAATATAGCCATAAGCAAAGTAGAACAAACCAGGGCTTCCCTTGAGGTTGCAAAATCCAAGGTCAATAAAGCGGAAACTCAACTAAATAAAGCTCAAGCCGACTGGAAGCGTTATCAGTACCTCTCTGCTCAAGGTGCAGTTTCTGCCCAACAGAGGGATACTGCGCTAGCGACCCTCAAGGATGCTCAGTCTGAATCTGCTGCGGCCAAGCAACAGGTAAAAGAACAAGAAGCTGAGGTAACTACAAGTCTTGCTTTTCTCCAGCAGTCACGTTTCCAGGTCAAAACAACTAAATCTCAATATCAACAAGCCTTAGCAGATATCAAATCTTCCGAAAGTAAAGTAGATGAAATCAAAGTACAGGGCCAACAGGTAGAGATTCAGCAGTCTCAATCAAAAAGTGAACAAGCCCAGGTATCTCAGTTTAAAGCCGCACTGGCTATAGCCCAGAGGCAACTTGACGACACCTTGATTAAATCTCCGGTAGATGGTTATATTGGCAAAGGACTTGGACAGCTGAGTGTTCAGGTTGGGCAACTAGTTCTGCCTCAACAGCCTCTACTTTCGGTGATTCCTCTCAAAAGTAATCAACTTTTCATTGAAGCCAATTTCAAGGAAACCGATCTCAAAAGAATACGACAGGGAGCATCAGCCTTAGTTGAAGCAGATGCCTACCCAGGGAAAACATTTCAGTCCGTTGTTGTTGGAATCAGTCCGGCAACCGGCGCTCAGTTTGCGTTAATTCCTCCTGATAATGCCACTGGCAACTTCAACAAGGTGGTACAATGGGTTCCTATTCGCCTCAATTTTAGACCAGGTACTGATCCCAATCACCTCTTGCGTTCTGGTCTCAGTGTTAGAGTAAAAATCTCTTCGCGCAATTAGATGAGTTCTGCAGTAGATCATGATGATTACGTCCAAGGGGCCCTTAAGTGGCTGATTGTAATAACTGCAGCCTTGGGTGCGATGCTGGAGGTGATTGATACCAGTATTGTAAATGTTGCCATAACCAGTATCCAAAGCAGCTTGGGCGCTACAATTTCTGAGGTGGGTTGGGTTGTTTCCGGTTATAGTATAGCCAATGTAATTTTAATACCCCTGAGCGCTTGGTTGGGTTTTTACTTTGGACGAAAGACCTACTTTATTTTTTCCTTGATTGGATTTACTTTAGCTTCAATTCTATGTGGATTCTCCGTGAATTTGGCTATGCTGGTGATCTTTCGAATTCTCCAAGGTCTCTTTGGAGGAGGATTACTAGCTAAAGGTCAATCGATCATTTTTGAAACCTTTCCACCTCATGAACAGGGTTTAGCCCAGGCTATGTTCGGAGTTGGTGTAATTGCCGGTCCAGCGATTGGACCAACTTTGGGTGGCTATTTGACTGATAGTTTGGGTTGGCGATGGATCTTTTTCATCAATCTGCCTTTTGGAATTGTGGCAATTCTTATGTCCTGGCTATTTTTACCAAAAGATCTTCCGCGTCCAGTATTACCCAAGGTTGATTGGTGGGGAATTATCTGGATAGCGGTATCAATTGGCTGTCTACAAACTATCTTGGCCGAAGGTCAAGAATATGATTGGTTCAATTCCAATTTCATCAAATATTTGGTTATAGTAGGTTCAATAACTTTCATCTTACTCATTTGGCAAGAGTTGAGAACTAGATCCCCTGCTGTAGACCTGAGAGTATTGCGTTATCGATCCCTGGCAGCAGGTAGTATCTATTCTGGTATTTTAGGAATGGGACTATATGGCCCATTGTTCATCGTTCCAGTTTTTGCCCAGAGTATTCTAGGTTTTTCGGCTACCCAAACCGGTTTTCTTTTGGCTCCAGGCGCGCTTTCCTCGGCTATTGTCATGATATTGCTAGGCAAGATTTCTGATCGTTTCGATGGAAGAATTTTCATTGCTTTGGGCGCGATTGGTTCTGCAGTAGTTCTTTTCAGTTTAGCCGATATTACGCCACAAACCGGGACTGATAGCCTATTTTGGCCACTCGTAATGAGAGGGGGAGTAACAGTTTTGATGTTTTTGCCGTTGAGCTTGGCAACTTTAGGTTCTCTTCCTAAGCAGGATATTCCAGCAGGATCGGGTTTTTATAATCTTACCCGCCAGTTGGGTGGTGCCTTGGGGATCGCCATCCTAACCAACCTTCTAGAACAGAGAATGGCCTTCCATATGGTTATTTTGAGATCCAAAATCACTCCTTATGATCTGGCAACCTCCCAGCGCCTGTATGAACTCAATGGTTTTTTCCAAAGTCAGGGTATAGATTTTACTAGCGCTCAGCAAAAAACCCTAGCTATCATAGAACAGACAATCCGCACTCAGGCAGCGGTTTTATCCTATGCTGATATCTTTCGTATTGTTGGAGTGATCTTTCTCTGCTCTATTCCCTTAATATTTTTTCTTGGTGAGGGCAAAAAAAGGGGATCATGAATCAATCTTAAAATTTGTATTGGAATAATTGATTCTCTCTCTTTCGACCACCAAAGGTCGTTTGAGAATTCTCATATGCATTAGACCTATGTATTCACCAATGACTCCAATGAAAAAAAGCTGGACTGAAGCGATAAAGAAAAAACCAACCATTATTGGCGCCGTTCCAAAAGGAAAAAGTTGCCAAAAGAGCAGCTTTGCAATTAGATAGCCAAGGGCTACCAACAAACTTAGCAGTGACATAACAAAACCAGCAATGGTAGCAACCCTTAGAGGAACCCTAGAATGGCTGGTAATCCCCAACATTGCCTCTTCAAAATATCTAAAAAAGTTGTAACTGCTGATGCCTCTGATTCTTTGTTTCTGTTGATATTGAAAAGTATAACTTTCAAAACCCAGCTCTTCAATCAATCCTCTAAAGTAAGGATAAGGATCATTGATTTGTCGTAAAACCTCAAATACACTTTGATCATAGAGACCAAATCCAGTAAAGTTTCTGGTGATTTTAATATCAGCCAGATTATCAATCAAAAAATAATATATTTGCCTAGCATAATAAAAGAAAAAGCCCTCTTTCATTGGGGTTTTAACTGCCTTAACTACTCTATAACCTTCTTCCCATTTTTTTACAAAATCCAAAATCATCTCTGGTGGATCTTGCAAGTCGGAAACAATTAGTACAACCGCATCTCCATAGCATTGAAGCATTCCATAGTAACCAGATCTAACTGGTCCAAAATTTCTGGCATTGACTATAACCGTAACTCTTGAATCTTCTTGGGCAATATTTCTTAATTGTTCTACTGTTCTATCTGTGGAGGCATTATCAATGAATACATGTTCATATTCATAGTTTTTTAGCTGGCTACAGACTTCCTTGACTCTTGAATAAAGCTCTTCTACATTTCCTTCTTCGTTATAACAAGGAGTCAATATACTGATCTTTTTCATCATTTGGCTCCTCGAAATACGAAAAGTTTATTTAAAACAAACGAAAGCATGGCCATTGGCAGTACAAGAATAGCAGAAGCAATCAGCATCTTGGTCTTGTGCTCAATATTAAAATTGAGGGCATCAGCAATTCTCAATCCTTCTGCATTTAATAGATAAATAACTACATAAACACCGATAAATCTAAATATTAATTTGTTGTTTTTATTTTTAAATACTAATCTTCCAAAGGTCTGAAAGTTGAATAATACACCAATAATATAAGATATTGAAAACGCCCAAAGATAGGGCAATCCAGTTAAGATCAAAATAGCATATAAGGTATAGCTAAAAGCAGTATTTACAACACCTACTATTAAAAATCTTATAAATGTATGTTTTTTGATGAAATTGACAATATAGTAATACATGTTTAATTAATAATTCTTAGGAAATCATTCATAACATTTTTGACATCAGGTTCGAGGGGAAGCGAAACTTTTTCCATTTTTCCAACTCCATTAGTAAGAATACATACAATTAAACCGCCTTGATTTTTCTTGTCTAGCTTAATTCCTTGTAATATATGATCCAAGAGATCAGGATTTAATTCCTGGTTATATGGTTCATAGTAAGGTTTTAAAAACTGCATCAAATCATTGTAATATTCTTGACTGACCATACCAAGCTTCCACGAGAAGAATGTGGCAGTTAATATACCTAAAGTTACACCGATACCGTGAGGAATTCTATAGTTAGTAGCGGATTCATAGGCATGGCCAAAAGTATGACCATAATTTAAAATATTTCTTATCCCTTTATCAAATTCATCTTTTTCGATAAAGACTTTTTTGATATTCAAAGCATCCAGAATTAGATTCTGAATTGATATGAAATTTGAAGAAAACTTTTTAAGATTTTCACTCATTTTCTCAAAATCAGAAGCACCACTGAGCAAATTAAGCTTAATGATTTCACCTAATCCAGAGCGAATCTCATCTTCTGGTAAACTCTTTAAAAAAGAAAAAATAAGATAGATTTGATGAGGTGGATAAAATGTTCCTATTTGATTTTTATAATTTTGAATATTGATTGAGCTCTTGCTGCCGATACAACTGTCACATTGAGCTAAAAGAGTTGTTGGAATGAGAATCCACTTGATCCCTCTAAATAATACTGAACTAATAAAACATCCAATATCCTGAATTACTCCGCCTCCAATGACTAGGAGAGTGCAATCTTTTCTAAAGCCTAGTTCTAATAATTTTACAAATACAGGTGTCAATCTTTCAAAAGATTTCTGTTCTTCAGTAGCCTCTAGTTTCAGGATTGGATAATTTTTTAAAACACTTTCGATGGGATGAGAATATAAATTAAAAACATTTTCGTCAACCAAGACAAAAACTTTATTATCTATAACAATTTTACTCAAAGCATCTTCTAATATTTCAATGACTTCAACGCTGTAAGTATGGAATTTGCTCTGAATTGCAATCATGGTTTTAACCCCCTAAAATAACAAACTAACGGCAGGTAAATCCACCATCAATTACTAGTGTTTGTCCAGTCATATATGTATTTTCCTTAGAAGATAAAAACCCAACTAGTTTTGCAATCTCTGCCGGTTGTGCAAGACGTTTTATAGGTATAATTGATGCGATTTCAGTTAACTGTTCTGGTGAGTTATTTGCCATGGTTAAATCAGTTTGCACATATCCGGGACAGACTGAATTTACTAAAATTTCATATGGTGATAGTTCAACTGCTGCTGAGCGAGTTAAACCATTTAGTCCAGCTTTGGTTGTTGAATATGTTGCTCTAGATTCTTTGGTGACTATGCTAAAAATTGAGCTTATATTAATGATCCTGCCCCATTTTTGCTGCTTCATATAGGGCGAAAAACCTCTAATAAGTTGCATTACAGCGGTAAGATTAATCTGGATCATACTTTGCCAATCCTCATCATTTATTTCTGTAATATCATTGAGAAAATTGACACCAGCATTATTGATGAGTATGTCAATTCCTAATGATTTTTCTCTGGCAATATACTCTTGAATTGAAATGGGATCGCCAAGATTCAATATATTTCTTGAGGGTGTTACAACTTCTATGTCTTGAGCCTCAAGCTCTGATACTATTGCTGCACCAATTCCTCTAGATGCCCCTGTAACAAGAGCTTTAAGTTTTTTTTCTTTTAGATTTGCCATCATATGTTTTCAGGCTATTGCTTCAACAATTTTATCGAATCTAGATAGCGATTTTCCATCATTTCGAGGCGAGCATCATCTTCTCTATGGATCGCTCCGTAGTAGTTCTTTTTGTTTTTGAGCCAAAGGATCTCAAATTCCACAGCCTTAAGAAAGGCCTCCTCTTTATTATCAAGAGCATCTGGACATTGGAAAACAACCTTTCTAGTTTCAAATCTATCAATATGTCCGGCGGGAAAGGCTTGGAAAAATGGGATTGAATGAACTGATACTCCCCCACCGACTACTACGCTCAACCCTGCTGATTTTGCCTTCTGGGCGATTGCAAGAGCTATATCTAGCACTTCTTGACTATTTATGTGCTCACGGGTTAAGCCCATCGAGCCAGAGAGATCTACTCTACCAATTACAATTCCATGGAGCCCTTTAATAGTGGGTATGCTCAACATTTCATCGAAGTTTTTAAATGAAGTGATAGTCTCTAGGTTGATTAGATACTCAACATCTTCAGACTGCCCATTTCCAAAGGCTAAATTAACCGCGCTAAGGTATTTTTTTAGTGCATAGGGAGTCTCTACCATAGGAGCTATAATCCTATCGACTCCTAGAGATATAGCATCAAACATATCCTTGATTGCTTCACAGCCTCCAATTTTCAGATTTAAGCCTAAGCCAGCTTTGAGACTAACTTCTTTGAGTCGCATGGCTTCTTCCATACGTGTTCCTTCAGCTTCAAATTCCGCTTTAACTCCTGAGACATTATATTTCTCCTTTAGTTCAAGCAGAAGTTCAACCATTCTTTTTTCTAGTAAGTTCATGTTTAATAATTTCCCTCTGGATAAATAATGGAGAATTGATTTCAGTTATCCCTAATTATATTGGTTAATAATTCATCTCGATCTAAAAATGGAGATAGATCCTCCAGGGGAGATGACACCATGGTTCCATCTTCAAGTTTTCTCGAGGAGAGTTTGGGAGAAAAGCCCTGATTGAGATTGAGAAAAACTTCACATATTTGAGCTCCATCAGATTCGATGGTATCTCGAATAGCCTGATCCATGTTTTTGTGTTTGTCACATAGATGGTAGAGAATACCGTAAGCAGCTGAGATTTTTTCAAAACTGGGGAAGGTTACCCCGCTTTCTGGCCCACAGCCAACAATGTTGTCCGGAAAAAAATTCTGCTGGGTCTGTCTGATCGAATGATAACCCTGATTGTTTAATATAAATATCTTAATAGGCAGTTGATAGCCTGCTATTGTCTGCAATTCTTGAAGATTCATTTGAATACTACCATCGCCTGCAATACAGATTACACGCTTTCTTCCGCTGGCAACACATGCGCCTATTGCCGCTGGTAGATCATAGCCCATCGATGCGCATCCTGAGTTGGTATATAAACGTTGACCTTCTTTAATATATGCAGCTTGAAAGGTTGTTACACAAGCTGTTCCATCTCCTGTAACTATTATTTCATCAGGAGAAAGCCTATTGAAAAGTGCATCCACAAAGCAGTAGGGGTTGATCAATTCTTCTTGGAGCCAATATTCTGGTAATACAGTTGGATATTTGTTCTTACGAACCAAACACCAATCCAGCCAGCTTTTATGTTCTTTACTGGGCTCAAAATTCAGACCCAGCAGTTTTGGGAAAAGATCACCTAGATCGGCATGTACCGGCAAATTGATATTGATAGTTGGCTTTTTCAGTTCTGATTCATCAATGTCAACCACGATTTTGTAAGCACTTCTGGCAAAATTCTCCCAATTGTAGCTGACCTGACGAATATTGAGCCTGCAGCCGAGTACGATTAATAAATCCGAACTTTGTACTGCGAAATTTCCAGCTCGATCACCGATAGTTCCCGGCCGGCCAATGTAATAAGGGTGATCATTCCAAATGACATCATGGGCATTCCAGGCAGTAACTATCGGTATTTGCCAAAGCTCAGCAAGTTTGAGAAATTCAGAGTGTGCGCCGCTTAAACGAACACCGGAACCGGCATAGATGACTGGCCGTTTGGCTATCTTGAGCCGCGAAATGATCTCCTCAGCCATTGGGTCAAGATTTTGGGTGCCGTATTGAATCTGATCTTCTTGGGGATCGTAAGCTTTAAGGGTTTCGGGATCGATTTTTGCTCCCTGTATGTTCATTGGAATATCCAGCCAGCAAGGACCAGGACGACCAGATTTAGCTAAATAAAGGGCTCTTTCGAGATGATATCTGATTGATTCGGCTTCAGTAACCATTACTGCATATTTGGTTATCGGCTCGACCAATTTGACTATATCAATTTCCTGATCCCCAAGTTGCCTCAATGGTAAATTCGTGCTTCTGACGACAGTTTCCCATTTAACCTGTCCGGAAATTACAATCATGCCAATCGAGTCAGTCCAGGCACCATAGACTCCGGTAATAGCATTGGTTCCTCCAGGTCCAGTGGTTACATTGAGAGCGGCTAGTTGATTAGTCAATCGGTAATAGCTTTCAGCGGCCATAGCGCAGGCCTGCTCATGGTGGCAACAGATATAGTTGAGTCCCTCACAGCGTCCAAATGCATCATTTAAATGCATTGCACCACCACCGGTCACCAAGAAAACATCATGAATACCATGTTCTACAAGGGTTTGTGCAACGTAATCGGCAACTCTAATCATTAAAACCAAAGATAAATTACACTTAGTTGTGTCCCAATAGTAACAACAAATTTGTGTTATTTACTGTCTATTTCATTGCTTGACTATCAAAATATTTTA
>CAIPYC010000029.1 GCA_903869185.1 uncultured cyanobacterium
ACTGCATATAGCCTAATATTTAAAGTCTAATATTTAAAATAAATAATTAAAATAATTATATGTCTAATTTTAAACTGATAGCTCCCTTTACACCAACGGGAGATCAACCAACCGCTATCGCGCAAATGCTGGATAATATTGAATCCAAACAGAGGTTTCAAACCCTTTTAGGGGCTACAGGTACAGGAAAAACTTTTTCTATTGCCTGTTTAATTGAAAAATTGGGTAGGCCTGCATTAATACTAGCGCATAACAAAACATTAGCCGCTCAATTATGCAGTGAATTGCGTCAATTCTTTCCTGAAAATGCAGTTGAATACTTTATTAGTTATTATGATTACTATCAACCAGAAGCATACATACCTTCTAGTGATACTTATATTGAAAAAACAGCTTCTATTAATGAAGAAATTGATATGTTACGACATTCTGCAACGCGCTCTCTACTGGAGAGAAAGGATGTGATTGTGGTAGCTTCTATCAGTTGTATCTATGGCTTGGGGATGCCAGTGGAGTATTTAAAAGCTGCTATAACCTTTAAGCAAGGCATTGAATATGACCAGAGCGAACTGCTAAAAAAACTTGTAGCAATTCAATATACAAGAAACGATATTGAGCTAAAAAGAGGTCACTTTAGAGTCAAAGGAGATATCCTCGAAATCGTACCAGCTCACAAGGATATAGTAATTCGCCTAGAATTTTTTGGCGATGAGCTTGAATCCATCAAATACCTAGATCCAGTAACAGGAATAATCCTCAACCAAGAGGATAAGGTGACTATCTATCCTGCAAGACACTTTGTCACCCCAACAGATCAAATAGAATCTGCTATTGAAGAAATCACCCGAGAACTTGATGAACAGGTGGAATTGCTGGAAAAACAAGGACGTCTCTTAGAAGCACAAAGACTGTCTCAACGTACTCGCTACGATATGGAAATGTTAGCCCAAGTGGGCTTTTGCAATGGGGTAGAGAACTACTCACGTCATCTAGCTAGGCGCTCTGCCGGATCTCCTCCAGATACTCTGATAGATTACTTTTCTCAGGATTGGCTGCTTGTTATAGATGAATCACATGTGACAGTTCCTCAACTAAGAGCTATGTACAATGGCGACCAATCGCGAAAAAAAACACTCATCGACCATGGCTTTCGTTTGCCCAGTGCAGCAGATAATCGACCGCTTAAAGCTGATGAATTTTGGCAAAAAGTCAATCAATGTATATTTGTTTCGGCAACACCTGGAGACTGGGAACTTGAACAATCAGGACAAAGAGTTGTTCAACAAGTAATCAGACCAACAGGAGTAGTTGATCCCGCAATTTTTGTGCGTCCAATTGAAGGACAAATCGATGATTTACTTGCAGAAATCAAGCTTAGAATCAATCTCAAAGAAAGAGTCTTGATCACTACACTTACTAAAAGAATGGCCGAAGATCTAACCCAATACCTTCAGGAAAGATCGATCTCTGTGCAATATTTACATTCAACTATTGGAGCAATAGAAAGAATAGAAATCATTCAGGGCTTGAGGAAAGGTGAATTCGATGTCCTAGTTGGGGTTAACCTTCTAAGAGAAGGACTCGATCTGCCAGAGGTTTCCTTGGTAGTCATTCTAGATGCCGATAAAGAAGGCTTTCTTCGCTCACAACGCTCTTTAATACAAACAATAGGACGGGCCGCTCGTCATATCAGGGGACAAGCAATTCTCTACGCAGACAATATGACCGAAAGTATGAAGTTGGCTATTGAAGAAACTGATCGTAGAAGAAATATTCAGATTGATTATAATAAACTGCACAAGGTTTCACCTAAGCCTATTATCACTAAATCGGGCAATTCCATCTTGAAATTTTTGGAAGATTCCCGAAAATTAGACACTCAACAACAGACAGAGGATGTAAATATTCAAGCTGAAGAAATTCCTCTAGATTGCCTGCCTGAGATAATCAAACTTCTTGAAGAACAGATGAAACTCTCTGCTAAGGAACATGAATTTGAAAAAGCTGCTCAATATAGAGATAAAATTAAACAACTTAGAGAAAAACTTTAGTCTTGATAAACCACATGGATTAATAGCCGAAACAACATAAGTTAAAATGAACTATACAATATATTATTTGTTGTATTATATCGTACCGGACTGATAGCTTTAATCAAAGGCTATTGAAAACTAGTCTTTGTAATTATATTGATGTAGTTAAAATTAATAAATACTGATGGCTTTGCGATGACTTCTATCGTACCTTCCCAATTTAAAAATCAACAAAAATTTCCTTTTTCCTTTGCTGAAAAAGAATTGAATCAAGATTTAATAACTGATGATTCTACTATCTTGAGCTTTTCGGAAAAAATAGAATCTATTAATCTGCTGAGGCTTTTAAAAACAATTTCTCAATATTACTCACTTCACTTTTATTGGGAGAATCAACAACAACAGGAGTCAATATTGGCTTTTGGGCTGGCCCAATATTTAGTTTTAGATCAAGGAGATAGATTTCAAAAATCACAAAGATTCTTGGATGATTGCTTCAATAGAATAGTTTGTTTGGGAGATTGTTCACCACATTTATTCTTGAGTTTTACTTTTTTTGAAAATCAAAAACTGCTTCAGCCTTCAGCTACAATTTTTCTGCCGACTTATGAGATAGTATGCAGGCAAGAAACTTACTATCTAATAATTAATGTAACTATAGATGAACAAGAAAATATTGCGGTTCTGCGCAAACAATTTTTTGATCATTTGGAAAAAAGTTTAGCTGATGAATCTTTTAGTTATACTGTTCAAAAATATAAATTACAATCCGATTTGACTTTTAATAACTCCGCTGATTTCATTGCTGCAGTGGAGTTAGTTCTTCGCTCTATTGATGAAAAAAAACTTAGTAAGGTTGTCTTGGCTCATGCTTTGGATATTTACGCAAAAGCTAATTTCAATATAATAGAGGCTCTGAAACAACTAAGATTAGATTATAGTGATTCTCATATTTTTTCCTTTGGTAATAGCACAGGGGAGGCTTTTTTGGGGGCCAGTCCAGAACGTTTAATCAGTATTAGAAATAAGCAACTGGTGACAGATGCTTTGGCAGGCTCGGCTCCTAGGGGAAAGACCATTGAAGAAGATATACTGCTGGCTCAACAGCTTTTGACTAACGAAAAAGAAATTAGAGAACATCAATCTGTCAAAACATTTATCAACTCCATTTTGCAAGAATTGGGTATACAACCGGAGTGCTCTGGGCTGAAAATTTTGCAACTTTCCAACATTCAGCATCTTTGGACTTCAATATATGCTCATTTGCCACCTTCAATACAACCTCTAGAAATTTTGCAAAAACTACATCCTACTCCTGCTGTAGCTGGTGTACCTACCAACATTGCCTGTGACCGAATACTAGAGCATGAAAAATTTGATAGGGGTCTCTACGCAGCTCCTCTTGGTTGGATTGACTGCGAGGGAAATTGTGAATTTATTGTAGGCATCAGATCGGCTTTGATCCGAGGAAACCATGCTCGACTTTATGCAGGCGCAGGTATAGTTTCCGGATCAGATCCCTATAGAGAACTAGCTGAAATCGAATTAAAATTTCAGGTTTTATTGAGGGCCTTGGGTTATTAGAAAATCTCGGATTGTCTCTAGAAAGAGTTCTGGCTTTTCGATATGCATGGCATGTCCGACATTTGGCAGAATCTTAAGGGTTGCTTGAGGAAGAATATCTTTAACTTTCTGCAAAATCCCAATATATTTGAGATCTAGGGAACCAGCAAGCAGCAGGATAGGACATTTTAGATTTGGCAATTGCTGCCACATTGAAGGTTCTCTGCCAGGGCTCAGGTTGCGTAATATTTCCGATGTTTTAGTAGGATTAACCCTGGATCTTCGCTTGATTAAGTCAGTATATATTTGGGAGTGATTTCTAAGTGAGTCAAACAGAGAATTACCATACCAATATTCTAAAAAATATTCGATTCCTTTAGTTTCGAGGATCTCGGCTCGCTGATCATCTTCAATTGCACGAATTTGTCTTTCTGTTAGATCTTCTATCCCTGGTGAGGCGCTTGCTATGACCAGACAATCAACAGAATCAGGAAATTCCAACGCATATCTTAGGGCTAATCTGCCACCCATCGAATAACCCACAATTCTATATCTTCTAGAAGTGACCAGGGTCTCTAAGGATTCCTTTAGTTTCCATGAAAGTGAGCTAAGACTCGTTACATTTTCAGCTGAGAAATTGGCGCTCAGACAACAAAAATCCCTAGAGAGATCCTCTCTAAAATATTGCCAATCCGCTGCTTCTCCCATAAACCCATATAGAAACAACAAATTTGGAAATCCTTGGTTGCCAAGTTTTTCTAGTATCATTTAAGATTTAACCGAACGGTAGTTTAAAAGCTCGTTAAGCAAGCTTATATGTCTGCAAATCATCTGGCATCAAACTCTACAGACTCAATCATATTGCATCTCTAGTATAGCTAAAGTCGGACCTTACAAAGAGGTAAGATAGAAGAATGCCCAAAACTTATGGTTACGACTTACGGACAAAAGT
>CAIPYC010000030.1 GCA_903869185.1 uncultured cyanobacterium
ACCGGAGAGACCAGTTTTAATCTAAATGGAATCATCTGGTCTATGTCCGTATCTTGCCTGATATTCCTTCTAGGTACCATTGTCTTTCGTTCGGTTGAAGATAGTTTTGCAGATTTTATCTAAGAGATTTGGATCAAATATTATTCATGAAACCAGTTATTTCAGTAAAAAATCTGGGCAAGCGATACCGGATAAGTTCAGTAAAAAAGAAAGCCTATCACAGTCTAAGAGAAGATCTATTCGAAGGATTCAAGAATTTATTGAATGGAAATGTTCGCCAAAGCCGATCAGAAGATTTCTGGGCATTACAGAATATTGACTTTGATATATATCAAGGTGAGGTTGTAGGGATTATAGGCCGAAATGGGGCAGGCAAAAGTACTCTTTTAAAAATTCTCTCTCGTATTGTCAAGCCAACTACTGGAGAAGCGATCATCAGGGGTCGTTTGGGTTCACTTTTGGAAGTTGGGACAGGTTTTCATCCTGAATTGACAGGTAGAGAGAATATTTTTATGAATGGCTCAATTTTAGGGATGAAACAGTATGAAATCAAGCAAAAGTTTGATGAAATTGTTTCTTTTGCTGAGGTCGAAAAGTTCCTAGATACTCCTGTGAAATTTTATTCATCGGGAATGTATGTAAGATTGGCTTTTGCCGTTGCAGCCCATTTGAATCCGGAGATTTTAATAGTAGATGAGGTCTTGGCAGTAGGGGATGCAGCTTTTCAGAAAAAATGTTTGGGAAAGATGGGAGAAGTGGCAACTAAAGAGGGAAGAACGGTTTTGTTTGTCAGTCATAATATCGAAGCGGTAGCTCGATTATGTTCAAAAGCTCTATATCTACAAAATGGAATTCTTCAATTATTTGATAAGGTTGATACTGTTATCAATAGTTATTTACAATTAAAAATGGGTTTGAGTTCAGAAAAAATATGGCAAGAAAATAAATTACCCGGCAATGAAATTGTTAAGTTGATTCATGTCAGCGTCCAGGATGAAAATGCAAAAGTAAAGGATTCATTTAATATTTCTGAAGCTATATATATTTCGATCATATATAAAGTTGAAAGATCTGGTTACGTTTTATCTGCAGGAATTAACTTTTTTAATGAAAGAGATATTAATATATTTGATTTACATGATGTAAGTCAAGAATGGAGAAAAAAAGAAAAAGAAATAGGATATTATTGCTCTATTGTTAAAATTCCAGAAAATTTTTTAAGTGATGGATTAGTCCTCATTTGGGTCGCTATTCTTACACCAAATCCATTCTATGTTCATGTACATGAAAAAGATGTTATTGTTATTAATGTAGTTGATGATCTAGGAAGCAATTCAGCCAGAGGGGATTATGTTGGTCATTTTCCAGGAGTCGTCAGACCCCTGTTGCAATGGCATACTAAATTGATTGCTTCAGAAAATATTATTAATCAGAAATTTGTAGATTACAAATAGTAGTTGTTATGGAATACACTGGTGAAAGGTACATCCCAACAGAGCAAGGAAATATTCGCTATGAGCATTTACATAGATATTTTGCGACTTTACCTTTTATCCAAGGGAAGGATGTTCTAGATATTGCTTGTGGAGAAGGCTACGGCTCTTCAATATTATCTGAACATGCCAGATCGGTTATAGGAGTAGATATCGATACAGAATGTATAGAATTTGCCCAAAGTCAATACAGGCGAGAGAATATAAGGTTTTTAAAGGGTTCTTGCGTTGAAATTCCTGTCGAATCTCTATCTATAGATGTAGTTGTATCATTTGAAACGATAGAACACCACGACAAGCATGATGAAATGATTGAAGAAATAAAACGTATACTTAAACCAGATGGAATTTTAATTATTTCTTCTCCAAATAAAGATTATTTTCAAAGCATACCTGGTCATCACAATCCATTTCATATTAAAGAGTTGAATTATGAGGAGATAGAAAACTTGCTCAATAAATATTTTAAATATGTATCCATAAATGGACAAAGATTAGTCGTAAATTCTTTAATAATGCCTATAAATGAAAAATTGCATCAGAAAGAAAAATTTCAATTTTATAATCAAGATAATTTGATTTATGAAATGGTTAATCCTTATTATTTTTTCATATTATGTTCAGATTTGAATATCGAAAATTCTAAGCAAGTAAATTCACTATATCTTGATAAGGAAGATATTTATCAAGATATATGTAATATACTGAAATCTTGCAATAAAACCATAGGAGAATTAAGAGTCATCGAACAAAGTACTTTTAACAAGATTAGGAAATTATGGATGAAATTAAAAAAAATATTAAAAATCTTCGAAGAACAACCTATTTTTTCTAAAAAATAGATACGACATTATTTCTCAAACTCATTTGATAGATTATGAATGGATATAATGTTGCTGCCTATATTACTGCGTTTCAAGATTATGAAGCGCTCAATAAATGTATCCTTTGTCTTAAAAATCAGACTCACCCCATAGAAAAAATATTAATAGTCGATAATTCTCCAAAACAGTTAAATTCTTCTGCTCTTGATGACGAAGGAATAGTCTATCAGTACTATCCTAACAATATTGGTATTTCAGGTGGATTAGAAATAGCAATTAAATGGTCTATAAAAAATAATTATGATTTTCTGTGGACTTTTGACCAAGATAGTGAGCCTTCCTGCGACAATTTAGAAAAACTCTTGCTCTATTATGACAATCTCAACAGTGATGATAATTCTATAGGAATCATTGCACCTCTCTCAATAGATATCCAATCTCAACAAGAATTAGAAGGGGCTTTTTGGGGTAAATATCAGTTTGTTCGAGCATCAATATATAAAAATAGAGATCTCAGAGGTTTTTATCAAAAAGATTTTTATGATTGTGATATTGTCATCACATCTGGCTCATTAGTCAATTTAAAAGTTGCTGAAAAAGTAAAATTACCTAATCGAGATCTATTTATTGACTCTGTTGATTGGGATTATTGCATGAATTTTAGAGAGAAAGGTTTTAGAGTTGTTGTTGTCACTCAAGCAGTAATGTATCATAACTTTGGAAATTACCTAAAAGATCACCAAGCTGGTAATAGCCAAATACCTATTTATAACTATTCAGCCTTGCGATATTTTTATACTTGTCGAAACCATACTTTTATTGAATCTCGCCTAGCATATCAAGATAAACATCTCTGGTTATCTATAGCTTTTAGATTTAAAGCACTCCTAAAAAAAATCATTAAAATTATTCTTTATGAAGATGATAATAAAATTATCAAATTATGGGCTTGTTTAACAGGTACTTTTGATGGCTTTATTGGAAAACTTGGAAAAACATGGTAAGTATTAGAAAATTCTCGACTGCTCTACTTGTTCCTTCTAAGTAAATACTGCCTCTATGAAGATAAAACAAAAAGAAAAGTTAAACTAACAGATATAGACCATTAGGCTCAAAATCTCCTTATGAGAAAAATTCACCGTTCAGATAGTGCACTGGGACTAGTCTCGACCATTAGTTTTCCCGCCATTGTTGGGACTGCCGATATGATGGTCAAATCCGCCGAAGTTACCCTGGTAGGATACGAGAAAATCGGAGGCGGACATTGCACTGCCATTGTCAGAGGAAACATTGCTGATGTGCGTTTGGCAGTAGAAGAAGGAGCAAAGACTGCAGCACAATTTGGTCAATTGGTTTCCAAGTTGGTTATTGCCAGACCAATGCCCAATCTCGAATCCGTATTTCCCATCGGAAGCCATCTGGTCGAAATTGCCCAGCAACAGAGAGGCTATAGCAAATTGAGTAACAGTTCTATAGGATTACTGGAAACAAGGGGATTTCCTGCTCTAGTGGGATCGGCTGATGCAATGCTCAAATCAGCAAACGTGCAGCTTGCTTCCTATGAAAAGATAGGAGCAGGTCTTTGTACGGTAATCATCAGAGGCTCTGTAGCCAATGTGGCAGTAGCTATAGAAGCGGGAATGGCAGAAGCCGAAAGAATAGGTCAACTTCATGCTGTGATGGTAATTCCACGTATATTGGAAGATCTCGAAAACACATTGCCAATTGCCAGTATCTGGCTCGAAAAACCTGAAACATTGCCCATGCTGATGCCCAAACAGAAAGAAAGAGTGGCGCTGCCTGAATTGGAAAAAAGCATAGCCCCTCTGAAAATACAAAAGGAACGGCAAATAGATCTAGAACTCTAGATAAACAAATAGAGTATAATCTTGCAATATAAGATTTTGCATATTAACTGAAATTGACTATGCCATCTCCAGAATTATTATTGATAGCTTTTCTCTACTCGGCTTTGGGGGCTATTTACTTGCTCGTTATCCCAGCCGCCCTGTATTTTTACCTGAATAAACGCTGGTATGTTGCCAGCTCGATAGAGAGAACCCTCATGTATGGTTTGGTCTTTTTGTTCTTTCCAGGATTACTCTTGCTAGCGCCTTTTGTCAATCTTAGACCAGCTCGACGTACTATATAAATCAAAAAGTTCAGATTCATGCTTATTGTTCAGAAATATGGTGGCACTTCTGTTGGTACAGTAGAGCGCATCAAGGCGGTTGCCGATCGTGTGATTCATTCAAAAAAACAGAATCACGATGTGGTGGTTGTAGTTTCAGCCATGGGCAAAACAACTGACGATCTGGTAAAACTCGCTCATCAAATTACAGAGCATCCTCCTCGCCGCGAGATGGACATGTTATTGGCTACTGGAGAACAGGTTTCAATCGCACTGCTCTCAATGGCCCTGGAATCACTTGGTCAAGGCGCAGTATCATTAACAGGTGCCCAGGTTGGGATTAAGACTGAGGCAGATCATGGGCGGGCTCGAATACTGGAAATCAACACAGACAGAATCAGAAAACATTTAAAAGAAAACAAGGTTGTAGTTGTAGCCGGGTTTCAGGGAGTAAATGTTCAAGAAGATATTACAACTTTGGGCCGTGGTGGATCTGATACTTCGGCAGTAGCCCTGGCAGCTGCTCTTGACGCTGATCTTTGTGAGATTTACACGGATGTACCCGGTATTTTGACTACCGATCCACGCCTGGTAAATGAGGCGAAGCTTCTAGGTACGATAACTTCTGATGAAATGTTGGAGCTTGCCAGCTTAGGGGCCAAAGTCTTGCATCCCAGGGCGGTGGAGATCGCCCGTAATTACGGTATCCCGCTTGTTGTTCGCTCCAGCTGGAGTGACAAGGAAGGTACTAAAGTTACATCCGCTCCAGTAGGAGGAAGATCCTTGGTAGGCTTGGAAATTACCAAAGCCGTCGATGCGGTAGAGCTCGATACTAATCAAAGCAAAATAGCCCTTCTTGATATTCCTGATTATCCAGGAGTTGCAGCCAAGTTGTTTCGAGCGGTTGCCAATCAGGGGGTTAATGTGGATCTCATTATCCAATCTATTCACCAGGGCAATACTAATGACATCGCCTTTACAGTTGACAAGGAATCATTACTTATTGCCTTGAGAGGGGATCAGATTGTGAACTCAGAGACACTGATCCAGGAAGATGTTGCCAAAATCTCAATCTCCGGGGCAGGAATGATTGGCAGGCCTGGCATAGCGGCCAAGATGTTCCGTACTTTAGCCGATGCCAATATCAATATAGAAATGATCTCAACCTCGGAGATCAAGGTGAGTTGCCTAATCAGCAACAAAGATGGACAACTTGCCCTTGAAAGCCTGATGAATGCTTTTGAGATCTACAGTAATTCACCAATTCCTAGTCAAGCCACCTCGGAACTTCCCCCGGTCAGAGGCGTAGCTTTAGATGACAATCAAGCAAAGATTGCAGTTCTCAATGTACCAAATAGACCAGGAACATCAGCCCAGATATTTTCCCTTTTGGCTGAAAAAAATATCAGCGTAGATATGATAATCCAGTCACAGCGCTCTCGAATGGTCGCAGGAGAAATTACCAAAGATATAGCCTTTACAGTAGCTAAAGATGATGCCCAAACCGCGGCATTTGTATTAAAAGAAGATAGATTTACTGAAGTGATTGTAGATTCCAATATTGCCAAAATTAGCATAGTAGGCACCGGAATGATTGAGCGATCAGGAGTAGCAGCAGATTTTTTTGCCGCATTGGCTCAGGAAAATATCAATATTCAAATGATTGCCACTTCTGAAATAAAAGTTAGCTGTGTAGTAGATAAAAATCAAGGAGTTAAAGCATTGGCTGCTGCTCACAAAGCCTTTAATTTGGACGAGATTTACTAGAAGGTTTAGAAAAACTCATTCAATTTAATTAAGTTATTTGTACACTGATTTTATCAAAAATTAATTGTTGGTTTTTATAAAAAATATCATAAATTTCCAATAAATTGTCTAGGATGGAGAAAACAAAATATATTTGTGCTGATCACAAATTCTAAATGTTTTATAGGATAAAACCTGGAGAAAAATCATGGCGATTATAAAGCGTGACCCCCTTGAAGAAATGACAATGTGGGAGCCGTTTCGCGGCATGGAATATCTACATAGGGAGATGAATCGATTGTTTGAGCGAATGGTTCCTGGCGATGGTGGCAATGCTGCCCGAAGCCTGTCCTTTATTCCTTCGGCAGAATTGGAGGATACCGACAATACTCTCTGTCTTCGATTGGAGGTACCCGGCATGGATGCTAGGGATATTGATGTTGAAGTCACTGAAGATTGTGTTTGTATTAAAGGAGAACGTAAAAGCGAATCCAAAACTGAAGAAAAGGGTTTTGTTCGTTCCGAGTTTCATTATGGCAGATTCGAAAGACGTATTCCTCTTCCTGCCCATGTTCAGGCAGATAGAGCCAAGGCTGAATGCAGAAATGGTGTTCTAAAGCTCAGTCTACCCAAAATTGAGAAAGAGCAGCGCAAAACAGTCAAAGTAAGTATAAATTAGCTCTGAATTGAGAAATGATCGGGCATAGATTTAAATTAGTCTATGCCTCTTTTTTTAAAGCAATGCAATATATACATAGCAGATTCAAAAATCGTATAGAAGCAGGACAACTACTGGCAGATAGACTCAAATCCTATAGTGGATCAAAGGATTTATTAATACTTGGTTTGCCGCGCGGAGGAGTACCAGTAGCATGGGAAGTGGCCAAGAGGCTCAACGCACTGTTTGACGTTATCTTGGTACGCAAGCTGGGAGTTCCCCAAAACAAGGAATTGGCAATGGGCGCCATTGCTCCCGGTGGAATCAGAATTCTAAACAATGAGATCATCCGCGCACTCGGTATTTCTCAAGAGACAATCAACGAGGTTGCTTCTGAAGAATCGCAGGAACTCGAAAGACGGGAGAAACTCTTTAGAAATAAACGACCACAGCCTTTAGTTCGGGGTAAAACAGTAATAATCATTGACGATGGAATAGCAACCGGTTCGACAATGCGCGCAGTAATAGCAATTCTCAAATCGCATCGACCAGCCGAATTGATCGTTGCTGTACCTGTTGCACCGGCCTCGACTTTGAACGAGATCAGTTCTTTGGTAGATCGAGTTGTCTGTTTGATCGTACCAGAGGAATTCTATGCTATTGGTCCTTGGTATGAGGATTTTAGCCAGACGACAGAGGATGAAGTCTGCGCGATTCTCTCCCAAGCCAATGCCTCTTCTAAACAAAATCCTATTGATAAACCGGAAGGGTAAAGTGAAAACAACTGCCTTTTCCCGGTTCACTTTCGACCCATATCTGGCCATAGTGAGCCGTGATAATCTTTCGGCAAACTGTAAGTCCTATTCCGTATCCATCTTTTGCCTGATCCCTTTGCAGGCGGAAATGACCTTCAAAAATCAATTCCTGTTTTTCTTCTGGAATACCTGGACCATTGTCAGCTATTGTCACTTGCATTTTTTGACTGGTTCGATGTACCACAGACAGACTCACCTTACCGTTTTTGGGGGTATATTTGATAGCGTTATCTAGAAGATTGGTGATTACCTGGCGGATGAGATTCACATCGGCGTAAACTGGAGGTAAGTTTTGGGGAATATCATAGTCAAACAGTAAGGTTTTCTGCGTTGTTGTTTCTTTATATTGCCCGATAATCTCATGACAGAGCGATTGTAGATTGAGTTGGTTAAAGTGCATGGAAAGCTGGGCATCTACATTTTTAGAACTCTGCAAGATATCTGTAATCATGCGGTTGATAGTCCGAAATTGATTACGGGCCTGTTGAAACATTTGCTTTTCCACATGTAGATCCTTGATCATCTGGGAATTGGATTTGGCGATTTCCAGGGTTTCAATAGCCATAAAAGCTGCAGAAAGAGGACTTCTTAGATCATGGGCCAACATTTCCATTACCATGTCCTTGAATTTCAGCTGATCGATCAGTTGTGTCTTTTCCTGCTGAAGTTTAAAGATTTCATCACTTAATCGTAATAGCTCTGCAGAATAACCAGAAGTTTGCAACTCTTCGCGAAACTCCTGGGATGGATGTTCCTGCTCTTGAATTGCCTGGATCCACCGGGGATACCATTTTTGTAATTGGTTGACTAGATTGCCACCAGCTAGAGTATGTCGAGGTTCGGGTGTAATCTTGATCAATGCTGGCGTGGCTACCAAGCGAAAATGCTCTAGCAGATGGGGTTGTTGACGAATCTCGATCACCTGAAGATGGTTGAACCAAAGCGGAGTATTAGAATTGGACAAGTATGAACGGATTTTACCTATTGTTTCCTGTGAACCCGGACGGTCATCCACAAAAAGCAATAGCTGAATCACAATTAAGCCGGCGGAATCCAATTCACTACGATCTAGCAAAGAAAATACCAAGAAGATAGAAAATCTGGCAAAGATTATTATCTTGCCCCTTTTATTCTAGAATATTAAAATATTATTAAAGTTTAACTAACTTGTTTTCCAATTACTATTTTGCTTTAAAGTTTAGGCACCTCATATGAGTCTTGGCTATATTGCCCTCGTTCTCCATGCTCATTTGCCCTTTGTTAGGCATCCAGAAAGCGACTATGTCCTAGAGGAAGAATGGCTATATGAGGCAATCACAGAAACTTATATACCACTTTTACAGGTCTTTGAAGGTCTCCAAAGAGATGGAATTGATTTTAAGATAACCATGAGTATGACGCCCTCTCTGGTGTCGATGCTAAGGGATCCACTTCTTCAGGAGCGCTATAGTCAGCATCTGGCAAAACTGCAGGAGTTGATATACCAAGAGATCAAAAACAACGAGCACAACGGACATATTCGTTATCTATCCGAGTATTATGCCCAAGAATTCGAAAACACAAGAGCTCTTTGGCAAAGCTACGGCGGTGATCTAGTAGGAGCATTTAAAAAATTTCTAGATACTAACAATCTAGAGATCATCACTTGTGGTGCCACACACGGTTATCTTCCGTTAATGAAGAATCATCCAGAGGCAGTATGGGCTCAGATTCAGGTAGCCTGCGAACATTATCGTGAGAATTTTGGACGCGATCCTAAAGGGATCTGGTTGCCCGAATGTGCTTACTACGAAGGACTAGAGCGAATGCTGGCTGATGCTGGCTTACGTTATTTCCTCATCGATAATCACGGCGTTCTTTTTGCTAGCCCGCGTCCGCGTTTTGGCAGTTATGCTCCTATTTTTACTGAAAGCGGCGTGGCGGCTTTTGCCAGAGATCATGAATCTTCCCAGCAAGTTTGGTCGTCACAGGTGGGCTATCCTGGCGATCCCATGTATCGGGAATTCTACAAGGATATAGGCTGGGAAGCTGACTATGAATATATTAAGCCCTATATTATGCCCAACGGAGAGCGCAAAAATATAGGAATAAAGTATCACAGAATCACATCCAGAGAGGCCGGGCTATCAGATAAAGCTCTCTATGATCCTTATTGGGCTAAAGAAAAAGCTGCCGAACATGCAGCCAATTTCATGCGTAATCGCCAGCAACAGGTTATGCATTTACAGGGATTAATGCACCGTCCTCCTATTGTTGTTTCACCTTACGATGCTGAGCTGTTTGGCCATTGGTGGTATGAGGGTCCATCGTTTATCGATTTTCTTTTCCGCAAGTCTTGGTATGATCAGCATACTTACGAAATGACCCATCTTGCGGACTATCTTCGCCAGTATCCAACCCAGCAGGTTTGTCGTCCTGCCCAGTCCAGTTGGGGGTTTAAGGGATTTCATGAATATTGGCTCAATAAGACAAATGCCTGGGTTTATCCCCACTTGCACAAGGCCGCCGAGCGTATGATCGAGCTATCTCTTCAAGAACCCAGTGACGATCTAGAGGAAAGATCTCTCAACCAGTCCGCCAGAGAATTGCTCCTGGCGCAGTCGTCTGATTGGGCTTTTATCATGCGTACTGGCACGATGGTTCCCTATGCCGTAAGACGTACCAAATCACACATTTTGCGTTTTACCAAACTTTATGAGGACATCAAGGGCAAGACTATAGACTCGGGCTGGCTTGAGAAAATTGAGGAACTCGACAATATATTTCCAAATATTGACTATAGAGTATATCGTCCACTCCCTGTTTGAGGAAATACAGATATCAAGAAAGCTTATTCTCTGTACTCTCTTTCCGATGAGGATCCGACCAGTTTCTAGCCAGGGTGATCATATCTGAAGGCAGCATGATAATTGTTGCTGTGTTACTCTCTGCTCCAATTTCTGTAAGCATTTGCAACCTTCTAAGCTCTAGAGCTACGGGATTTTCCATGATCTTGGCTGAAGCTTCAGCTAGCTTGATAGAAGCCTCTTGTTCGGCCGAGGCCTTGATTATACGTGCCCTTTTTTCCCGGACAGCTTCGGCCTCTTGGGCCATAGCCCTTTGCATTGTAGGTGGAATCTCTACATCTTTCATTTCTACCCTTTCTATTTCAATACCCCAAGGTTCGGTAATCTCATCTACAATGCTCTGGACAGCACGATTAACCTTGTCGCGATTTTTTAAGATATCATCTAGATAGCTTTGTCCAACCACATTCCGCAGAGTAGTCATCGCGGCCTGGTAGACGGCAACTTGATAGTTTTCAACTCGGTTGATTGCTTTAGATGGCTCAATTACTCGATAGTAAAGTACAGTATTTACCTTAATAGTTACACTGTCGGCAGTGACGCCCTCTTGTGGGGCAATATCCACTGTCTTGGTTCGAATATCAACTTTTGCCTTTTGATCCACAAAGGGCATGATCCAATACAGACCCGGCCCCTTGATGCTTTCAAATCGACCCAAACGGTAGATTACTCCTCTTTCATATTCACGATCAACTTTCAATCCGCCAATACCAAACCAGGACAAAAACACTATTACCGGAATGAGCAGTCCTTCCATATCCAGAATTTCCTCTAAAAAGTTAGCGTACCTCCATTCTAATTGGCAGACTATTTTGAATTTACCAGCGCACATGAGTTAGACTGGTTTGTAACAAATTTTAATAAACTTTACAAAATGCAACAAATTGCTTTGAATATAATTGCTATAGGTGTATTCATAATTTCTGTATTTTCCATGCTAGGTCCAATTCTTCATATTTCGCCTCTAGTGCCTGTATTCATTGTCCTATTATTACTGTTTTTCTTGGGGATAGATGCAGTACTGCTGCAAAATAGGGGAATCTCTGTTTTCCTGGAATTTCTAGGCGGTAAAAAGCATCGTCAAAGGGTTATTCATCATGAGGCTGGGCATTTCTTAATTGCCTATCTGCTGGATATACCGATATTAGACTATAGCCTGAGTACCCTAGATGCATGGCGCAAGGGACATAAAGGATCTGGCGGGGTTGTCCTGGGTATTGAACAAATCAAGGACAAAGAAACCAGTCTAGAGAAATTTTGTACTGTTGCGATGGCTGGAATTGCCGCTGAGCAAATCGTTTACAAAGATGCCCAGGGCGGGGAAGATGATCGTCAACATCTTTACAGTCTGCTTCTGCGAAAAGGACTAAACAGGAAAAGCCATCCTCTTAAAGAGCGCACCGCACTTTTACAAGCTAAAGACCTACTCAGCAAAAACTCTTCAACATATCAGTCCATAGTGGACTTAATGGAGCAGGGCAGCTCAATTGAGCAATGCTATCTGGCTCTTGCCCTAGGCAAAGAACCTTCAACTGTTCCAGCAGAGAGCCTGGTTTTGTCTTGATTACCATTTACGATAGCAACGAGTGGTTATGAAATAGGGATGATATAGTTCCACAAAGTTGGTTTGCAATGCCCTAAAAAACATATCCACTTTTTGGGGATCATCGAGGTGATAAGGATGCTCCTGATTATATCCCTTAAAAAAGCACCAGTTGAAAACAGCTTTTCCTTCAGGTTTTAAAACCTTGTGAAACTCGAGAATTTGGATGCTAGGGTCAGGCAGATGCTCTAGAACATCAAATGAAACTATGGTATCGAAACTAAAATTTGCAGGAATTTCTTCGACAATCTTTATTTTATCGAGAAGACCCAACTGAGTTGCTCTATAAAGTACAAATTCCCGATTGATGGGATTTATATCACAATAGACAACCAACTCCACCCCAGGGCAGAGGGCGGCTGCAATTGTATGAGTTCCTATACCACCGCCAAAATCCAGAACTATTCCCCTTGCATTATCCGCCAGCAGCCGTATAGTATCTCCTATGTATGCATGAGATTCCAGATGCCAATGAGCAAGATCGAACAAATATAGATGCTTGACCCTGTCGCGATAGAATTCTGTGGCATTTTCCCAGTCAAAGCTGGTTCTGCCTAGATCTCCGATTTCCTTGAGTCCATCGGCCAGTTTTTTTTCTAATATATCCCCATCTATTTGTAGAAAGTTTTTTAAATGCTCCTTGAGGTTGAAAGAATTTTCCCGATAGCTGCTCAAGGGCTCTGATGAGGTCATTTGGATCATTGAAATTACCTTGTAAAAAAGAGGAGAATTACTATACAAGAGATTCTAACAAGCATTGGCAACTAAGCAGAAGAATTATTGAGAAAATACAGATTGCCAAAACTGGCGACGTTCTTCTTTCGATTCACTGCCAAAATTCCAAAGACTCTCATAGAAAAAGAAAGAAACCCCACCAAAGGATCTTTTTTTTACTTCCTCAATTTGTTGGGAAACCATTCCAAGCGGAGTAACAGAACCTTTGACACCTGTCATGATGCCAATAGCAAAAGGAATATTTTGGTTGGCTTGGATTACTTCCGGCGTAGAGAGCTCTTGAATGAAACTATCTGGATCTTTTCTGTAGACTTGCAGGATAATCTCGTCAATTAACCCCTTACGCTGCCATTTCGACCAATCCAAAAGATAGTAATCTAAAGAAAATTCCTGAGGATTAGGCGAGAGGGAGATAATCACTTGGGGTTTAATTTTTTTTATCGACTTGACAATAGTCTCGACATAGTCAGTGAGCTTATCGGCTCTCCATTGAATCCATTCTTTATCCTGAAAATCCAAAGGGGGCAAACTACCTTGATGCTCTAAGCGATAAAGATTTACTGTATAAGGGTCGTAGCCATATTGAGCTGGATAGCCAAAATGATCGTCAATCTGAATACCATCAACATCATATTTCGAGATAATTTCTACAATTAAATCCCTAATGAATTCTTGTACATCAGGATGGAGAGGATTGAGCCATACCCGTTTATGTACTCCCCCTTCGAGCCAGATGGTAGAGCCGTTATTTTGTTGGGTCAACCATTGTTTGTGCCTTTTGACCAATTGCGAATCAGCCGGAGCCATAAAGCCAAATTCAAACCAGGGAATTACTCTCATTTTTTTTAGATGTCCCGCTTCGAGGATCTCCTGCAAAACATCGCGCTCTTTTAATTGCTCGCTAGGATCAAGGCTTACTCCCGTTGCTTTTTGAGCAACATCGGAAGGGTAAAGAGTATAGCCCCAATTCCAAGTCGTAGGATAGAGAGTATTGAAATTAAACTGAGCAAGCTGATCAATAGCTTTCTGGAGAAATTCTTTGTTAAAGAGAATGTCACTGTCGACATTGGTGAGCCAAACCCCCTTAATCTTGAAGGTTGATTCGGCTAAACCAACTGGAACAAAACGTAGCATGATTGAGAGCAAAATTGCCAATGTAAAAAGTCCCAACAATTTCTTTTTCATCTAGCTAGCTTGGATAAAAGTTCTTGGGTCAATCTGATAAATTCCTTGGCACCACTAGAGGTGGGCGCGCAGAGAACTACCGGCATAAACATATCTACTGCCTTGGCGACATTGACATCCATCGGAATGGTCGTCTTGAATCTCTCATCGGAGGTAAAATCTTCTTCGACTCTTTTCATTACCTGAGCGTAATAACGACTAAAAAGTCCTCCACTTGAGAGAATAAAGACTATACCGAGGAGCTCAAGGTTGAGGGGGTCGCTGTTGCGGTGACTTTCTCTCAATTTTTCAATACGTCTTTGTAGTAATTGAATACCCACAATGGAGAGGGGTTCAGGCCGAGCAGGCAAAAGGTAATAGTTGCTAGCCGCTATGGCGCTGCGGGTGAGCAAATTATAACCTGGAGAACAATCCATGATAATGAAATCATAGCTATCCGAGACAGGTTCTATGATTTTTTTGATCAAAACCCGCTCAAATTTATCCCATATTACCTGAAAATCAAATTCCTGCTGTTCCAAAGCCTGTTGGTGTAATTTTTTTGAAATTATATACTCATCGTAGAGTTCTATATCTCCTGGGATTAAATCTAGTCCCTGCACCTGACAGACCGAGGAAATAATAATATCCCCAATTGTCAATTTGCTGTGAGGATTTGGTTCTATTACCTCCCCTAGCAAATAGGTCAAAGTTCGGTTCTTTTTACGAATCTTGGCAAATTCATGAGGCTGAAAGAGGCTCAGTGTTGCACTGATTTGAGAATCTAAATCCAACACTAAAACCTTTTTTTGGTAGTACCGAGCCAATGAGGTGGCTAAGTTTACCGTGAGAGTTGTCTTACCCACCCCACCTTTCATATTTACAGTACTAATAACAATCGCCATTGGGCAGTAGAGAAATTTAAATATACTTAAAATCAGAATATCGTCTTTCTGTGCAAATTCGCAGAGCATAAACAAGGATAAAAACAAAAGTCTATCTAGAAGCTCTCAAGATAGATTATATTCAAGACTTGAGCGACGAGAAATCTTTGGGTTTTCTTTTAAATGAACACATTAATTAAAGTTGAACGTTTTTTTCTAATCGGACATGTTCTTTCTATGGCCTTTGGTCTGGCAGGGATTTTGTTGGTCTTGCCAAATCCCGATTTGATCAAATTACTACCCCCTATTGGACAGGATGCGTTGGGATGGTCCATGACTGGAGGCGGAGTAGTCTATATGCTCCTTGGATTATTTGCAGTAGCTACTTATGCCTATAGAACCCTTGGGCTTTGGCATTTGCTCAGTTTTCTGATACCGGCGGTTGGCTTGTCTCTAATCAGCGAACTATGTGGAACAAGTACTGGTTTCCCATTTGGTCACTACCGTTATCTAAGTGGACTAGGGTACAAGATAGCGGGGCTAGTCCCTTTTACAATACCCCTGTCTTGGTTTTATCTGGGTTTTAGCGCTTATATCCTAGCTAGAGCCGGACTATCCCAGCAAAAGGAATTTGACTGGTTCAAGAGTATTTTATCTATCCTCTTGGGATCGGTTCTGCTGACATCCTGGGATTTTGTCCTTGACCCGGCCATGAGTCAGACTAGCCTACCATTTTGGGTATGGGAACAGCCGGGGGACTTTTTCGGTATGCCCTATCAGAATTTTGTGGGTTGGTTGGGGACCGGAGCTCTCTTTATGACTGTAGCAAGCTTGTTTTGGAGAGCAAAACCATTGAGTTGGGATAAAACCGACTATAAACTACCGCTAATTATGTACTTGGCTAATTTTGGTTTTGCTATGGTTATTGCTTTGGCAGAACATATTTATATACCAGTATTGTTGGGTATTGCTACTGGCATCATTCCAGCTTTCTGGCTCTATCGTTCGGCAACCAATCGGGAATCGATTTCTCCCAACACTCAAACACTAAGACCAGCTGAATAATTGATTATAACTATTTTGATAGCTGTTGCATCTCTTGTGCTCCTTTTGGTACAAGGAATTTCAACCTTTATACTACTATCTCGCTTGATTAAAGGGGCTACTAGATCTGCCCCATTAGAATATGTTGAGTTTGAGTCGGATATGTTGGCTAAGGTTAGTGTAATAATCCCCACTCTCAATGAAAGAGATCGGATAGAGCCCTGCCTGATTGGATTGGGTAAGCAAGGAAATGAAGTACGAGAAGTACTGTTCATTGATAGCCATTCCCAAGATGGAACTATAGAACTAATTAATGAATATATCCAAAAAGACCCAAGATTTCATTTACTACATGATCAGCCCTTGCCGCCAGATTGGGTTGGGCGTCCATGGGCACTTCATTCGGGTTTTTTAGAAACCGATACTGAGTCTAAATGGATTCTGGGAATTGATGCCGATACCATGCCCCAAAAAGGCTTGATTGCAAGTATGTTAAAAACGGCAGAGTTGGAAAAGTATGATCTTCTCTCACTTGCACCTCGGTTTATACTGGAGGAGCCTGGGGAATGGTTGCTCCAACCAGCCCTACTGGTCACTCTACTCTATCGTTGTAACTTAGCTGGTGTAAGCAGTTATAATTATCCATCCGAGGCTATGGCCAATGGTCAATGTTTCCTGTGCAAACGTCAAATATTAGAAGACCTCGGTGGTTATCAAATCGCTGCGGGATCCTTTTGTGACGATGTAACTCTGGCCCGTTATGCTGCTTCTAAAGGCTATAAAGTTGGGTTTCTCGACGGTTCTTCGCTGCTGCATGTTCGAATGTACAATGGATTTAAAGATACTTGGTCCGGCTGGGGTAGATCTATAGATCTTAAAGATGCAACCTCTACTGTTGAACTCTGGGCAAATACATTTTTACTGATATTGGTTCAGGCATTGCCTCTTTCTCTGCTTCTATTTTCAACTCTAGCTATATTCTCAGGATATTCATTTTTGAGCCTAAAGCTCCTTTGGTTGTTGAATCTTTTTTTAGTACTAGTTCGTTTTGCTCTCTTGTTGCCAATATACTCATCCTATCTACATAAAAGCAAACCATCGGAATTACTCTTTTGGCTCTCTCCGCTACTAGATCCCCTCGCGGTTTTGCGCATAGTTCTCTCGGCTACCAGCAAACCAAAACAATGGCGTGGAAGAGTTTATTAGCTGACAGTCTTGATATAATAAGTACTGTATTGTTCTTTTGCAAGAGAGCCCTAATTCTATAGCTATGAAGAAAAGATATTCAAAAGACCATCTTGCAATCACTATATTAGTATCCTTAGTGCAAATGGTTTTGGCTAACGGTGTATTGGCAGAAGCGACAGTTACAGCTCAACCTGATGTCAAGCCTGAAATTGCCCCATATTTCAACAATCCAATCACAGAACCCAAGTTATCGGTTAAGGAGCTCGTTAATCTTCTACAGACGAAAGTTAAGTATGTCTTTATTGTCTTTAATGAGAATCATTCATTCGATAATGAGTATGGTACTTTTCCTGGGGTTAATGGACTTTTTTTTGATGGGCAAAATGCACGCTCAGCCGATAAAACACTAGGCTTTAGCCAAACTTATAAAGATGTTAGTGGCAAATTGATTACAGTTGAGCCATTTAGGATTGAATCTGTGCAAAATTCCACCGTTGTCGATAGTGTTGATCACTCACATAGAGGATTGGCAACTAAGCTTCATGTTGTAAACCAACAACCCCATATGGACCAATTTGCCTATGATGAATACTCACGCTTTGCCTTGTTAGGTGGAACTGCCAATTTGTCCAAAGGTAAACAATATGCTCGCCTGGTAATGTCGTATATTGATTGTGATACTATTCCTTTTTATTGGAAATGGGCTAGTAATTTTACGATTTTTGACAATATTTTTGCAACCGAAGATACTCCTTCTGCGCCTAATGCAGTGGCAATGCTGGCGGGCCAATCCGGGGAAAGTCAATGGGTAAAACATGGATCCCAAGGTCATACTTATCTTGTAAATGATCACTTGGGAACAACTCAAGGCCTCCCCCTGGTCAATGATCCACAGCCTTTTTATGGTTCTCAATTTGATACAACTACAAAAAACAAGCAACCACAAGGTACTCACGAGTCTTATGGGGATAACAATATAGCTTCCAATCTAACCTTCGCCAGTTTGGTGCTTACCTTTGAAGGACGCAATATACAGTTGGCTCTCTCACAGAACCAAAACCCAAAATTTGATCTTCCCGATATTCAGCAAGATATTCCCTATATTCAAAAGCTAAATACCAATCCAGTCAACTGGCGTTGGTACCAGGAGGGATATAATCTCGAACCTACCGATACCAATGGACTGGCTTCCCACAAAGCCTATGTGAGCCATCATAATGGCGCTCAGTATTTCGGCTATATTGCCAATACACCAGAAATCTACGAAAAGGGACTAAGAGGATTAGGTGACTTTTTCAGCGATTTGGGCAATAATAAACTTCCCAAAGGTGGTGTCTTTTATATTCGGGGTGGATATATTAATCAAGATGGCTTGAAACCTCCCATCACAAACCCCAACACTACTAAAGATGAAATTGCGGCAATCTACGCGGCCAAGAAAGGCGACGACGATCATCCGGCTTACAGTGATCGGCAAATTAGTGAGGCAATGGCAGCTCGGGTAATCAATGCCGTAGCTGAACGTCCAGAGATTTGGTATAAAAGCGTCATTATCATTGCTTATGACGAATCAGACGGTTTCTACGATCATGTCCCACCTCGGATATTATCTTATGGGCCCGATAAACTGCCTCTATCTCGCGGTATTAGGGTTCCCTTAATCTTGATCTCGCCCTATGCCCGAACTCATGCAGTATCTCATGTTGAAGGCGATAATAACGCAGTAATCCAGACTGTTAATACTATCTTTGGTCTTCCGTCACTGGCAAGCTTACCAGATGAAGCGCAAGCTCTAGTAAAGGGAGATAGTCCAGAGTTCAACCAGTTTGGACCTCCCGGATTCCATCAAAAATATCTTGGACCCCGTGATCTCAATTCGCCTATTACAGATAGTCTATTGTCAGGCTTTGATCCTCAAAGGTTAAAAGGCTCATCACCACCACTACCTCCCTATTTGGCACATATCCCTGACAAGAATATCGACCAATTACCGCATTATGGTGGTAAAGGCTGTCAAGCTATAGGTATCACACCAGAAGATCTCCGTCAGGGGATTATTAATAAAATTCCACCGGGTTTTAACTCTTTGCCCAGTACATACCCTCAGGGGAATTAAATTGATGCATCAGAGCAAGTACTTTGTATATTCAAAATATTCGAAGTTTTTTAAAAGAACTACGGCTTTTCTCCTGGTTGTATTAGTTTTGATGGGCTTTTACTCTTTCAATTCATTGGCTATCGGTAATTCGGTTTTAGAACGGGTTAAGGACAAAGGTAGTGTTCATTGCGGAAGTGCCTCAAGACCTGGCCTGGCCGAGTTGACTGACCAAGGGGACTGGAGGGGACTCAATGTGGATATCTGCCGGGCAATTTCTATAGCGATTTTAGGCTCGAATGGCTCCTTCAAGTACCATCAGTACAATAGTCAGGAAGACTTCGAGTTGATAAAAAATCAGCAAGACGATGTTTATTTTCTTACCGGTTCAGAAATTAGGAACCAGAATCTAGCAGGAAAGCTCATCCCTATCTCACCTATCTTTATCGAATCTCATGCGGTTATGGTGCCTGATAATTCACCAGTTCAACATCTTAACGATCTATCTGGGCGAAGCATTTGTTTTTTAATTGGCACATCAGTAGAGCGAAGCTTAGAATCTTACTTTGAATTCCATGGACTAAAATGGCTTCGACAGGCTTTTTCTGAGGAGTCAGAAATGATAGATTCCTACAATGTACAGCATTGCCAGGCTATTGCTGGGGAGATTACAACTCTAGCGGGGATTCGTTCTAATGACCAAGGAATAAATCATCTATCTAGCCGAATATTAACTGAGCCTTTGCTGGATTTTCCCATTCTTGCTACAGTTGCAACTAAAGATGGACAATGGGCGGCTATAGTGGGCTGGGCCTTGTCTACTCTGATTTCTGCCGAAAGAAACGAAAGTCGATGGTATGCCAATGGAGTAAAAGGAATTCTTATTGAAGCTCCAGAACTGGGTTTCGATCCACAATGGCAATATACTATGCTCACTGCTGTAGGTCATTACGGAAATATCTTTGAGCGAAATCTTGGACAAAAATCCACACTAAAACTCAACCGTGCTTTGAATATAAACCAGTTTTTTGGGGGATCTCTAATCAGCCCGTTACTTGAGTAACTGCCCATTATGCTTGTCCATAGAGAAGCAAGCTGAAAGAAATAATTTTGTCTAACTCAGGCTAATCAGAAGATTTAGGTTTGTCTAAAACTTCTAAAAGCATCCATACAGATCTACGCTTAAGATCACAACAACTTAATATTGTATTTACTGATTATTATGGTATGATTGAGCGAATCAGATCGACTAACCTGATAAAATAGACCAATTTTGAAATGAGTCAACTTAGGCAAATTTGCTCTCTAGAGCAGCTTGTTAGTGAAATTGTGACTGTAAACCATGCTTGGAAACAAGCTTCGGAATTGTTTGAAAAAGACTCACCTTTGGCTACGTCACTGCGTGAGTTGAAAGCCAGGTTGCAAGTGCGTCTATTGCGAAATCATTTTCCAGATGTCTTTTTAACACCAGATTTGGAAGCAAAGGACGAAGATCTTTATAGCTTAAGGCTAAAACGATCTATTGGGAATATAAAAGATGCTGCTCATCTACCAGTAAGGAAAGCAGAAGAATTCCTTTCACAGGAAGAAATCAAAAAGTTTACTAGCTAATAATATTTTCAGGGGGTATTTTTTGTGAATATATTACAACAGGTTTGGCATATTGTATGGAACAATGAACCCTTGCAGTGGGTTATCCTTGTAATCTTTGTATTAGCCTGTTTTGTTGAGGGCCTACGTACAGGACAAAAATTGAAGACAGAGAAGGAAGTCATTTTGTTTTAGATCCAGATCAACAAAAATGGAACGCAGAAAATCAAGTCCATAACGAA
>CAIPYC010000031.1 GCA_903869185.1 uncultured cyanobacterium
TGGAGGAATTCCTTTGATTCTGGCTTATTCTTACGCTATCATAACAGCACTTTTAGGAACTTTCAAAATCGCAGGTGATCGCAAAATGGGAGATTTTTCGCTTTGGGCGGCTCTGATTTTCGGACTGGGCATTAGTACTATAATAAATCTCTTTAGCTACCCGATCTTCGCAAGTGAAGGAGGATTGGAATTTTGGTTGCTTAATGCAGCTCTTTGGACCGCTGCAACAAATCAAGAAGATTCTTTAGCAGTTACTCAAAAATGAAACCTTACCTCCTAGTTGCTGGTGATTTCGTCAAGACAGGGGGCATGGATAGAGCTAATTTTGCCCTAGCTGACTATCTAGCTAAAACGGGCAGAGAAGTAAATCTGCTTGGATATGGCGCAGAAAATGAATTGTTGTTGCATGAGAATTTGAAATTTTACCAGGTTCCCAAAATTGCCAATTCCTATTTGCTGAGTTCCCCTTGGTTCAATTGGAGCGCTGTTCAGCTTGCCCGAAGATTGTCGACTAAGGGTTGTAATGTTGTAGTTAATGGTGGCAATTGTCAATGGGGCGATATAAACTGGGTTCATTATGTTCATGCGAGCTATCAGAGCGATAGTAGGTTAGGCCAACCTTACAAGATTAAAGGGGCTATTTCCAGAGGAATATCTCTAAGGACCGAACTACTGGCATTAAAATCAGCTCGGCTGATCATTGCCAATTCAGAGCTAACCAAAAGAGATCTTATTGAAAAGTTACAAATTCCTCCAGAGAAAATCTTCAGAGTATACTATGGCATTGATCCGAAAAATTTTTACCCGATTTCAGAGCAACAAAAAAACGAGATACGTAAAAAATTAAATTGGACTGTGGATAAAAATATCATCATTTTTATTGGTGCCTTAGGAGATCGCCGTAAAGGCTTTGATACCCTGTTTGAAGCTTGGCAAAAGTTAAATGAGACGAATGAATGGAAAGACTGTTCTCAGCTAATGGTGATTGGAACAGGAGCAGAATTAGCCCAATGGCAAGCAAGAACTCAAGAAGCTAAGATATCTAACATTGAGTATCTTGGCCGTCGTAAAGATGTTCCGCTTTTACTAAGAGCAGGAGATTGTCTAGTTGCGCCTTCACGCTATGAAGCTTATGGTCTTGGCGTAAGAGAAGCTTTGTGCACTGGATTGCCAGCCATAGTCAGCGCCAATGCTGGGGTAGCGGAGCATTATGATCAGGATTTAAAGGATCTATTGTTATCAAATCCCAATGATTCGAATGAACTTTGTGATCGCTTGCTAATATGGTACAAAAACGAGTCGAAGTATAGAGAACTTGCCTTTAATCTCTCAATTCAATTGCGCTCCCACACTTGGGATGATATGGCCAGAGATATTATTGAAAAGATTGAACGGTAAATCAATTAATCAAAAAATGAAATGGGAGTCATAAACTCCCACTTTTTCAAGATTTCGATAGATTTAATACAGGATTTAAATCAAGTTTCGTTTTTACGAGTAGAGAAGTCTCCAAGTTTTTGGAAGAGTCCCCATTCCACTTGCTCTTGCATATCTTCCTCAACACCAGCAAAGACGTCTCGAAAAAGAGTTCGAGAGCCATGCCAAATATGACCAAAGAAGAACAAGAGAGCAAATACAGCATGACCAAAGGTAAACCAACCTCTTGGTGAAGTACGGAATACACCATCAGACCCTAAGGTCTCACGATCGAA
>CAIPYC010000032.1 GCA_903869185.1 uncultured cyanobacterium
AAGTATCACTGAAATTACACCAAATGGTACCAAAAGTACTTTTGCTTCTGGTCTGAGCAGTCCATTTGGTCTAGCTTTTGATAGTAGTGGAAATCTTTTTGTAAGTGATTATGGCGCTGGAAGTATCACTGAAATTACACCAAATGGTACCAAAAGTACTTTTGCTTCTGGTCTGAGCAGTCCATTTGGTCTAGCTTTTGATAGTAGTGGAAATCTTTTTGTAGGTAATGAAGCCAGTGGAAGTATCACTGAAATTACACCAAATGGTACCAAAAGTACTTTTGCTTCTGGTGTGGGCTATCCACAGGGTCTAGCTTTTGATGGACAAACAGCAAGTACTAATGTGCCATTTGGATTCTCACCAGAGCAGGGATTCATGTTGGGTATTCCCCTATTCTTGGGTTTGAGACATTTAAAGAAGAGAAGAAATAAAGCAAGCTAAGTCCATCTTCGACAAGGATAGGGGTAATATGCGCGCCTGATCAATCTTTCATGATATTGGGCGCCACTCTAGCAAGATAGATAGTTGGCAATGGGTTCCCATTTCCTGGTCAAGAAGTTCAACCAATCCCATTTGGTGAATTATTCCTGCTACTATGCCAGAGTGGTCAATATCTTGTACTTTTATTTTAGGGGTTATTTCTTCCATTCTTTCAAAATATCATAACTTCCATCCTCGACCTGCGGAATATAGGATCAAAAGCTCTTTGATGAGTAAACCTGCCATGATTGTTTTGCCTGCTCCAGGATCATCGGCCAAGAGATAGCGTAGGGGCTGACTTGTCAGCATTTCGCCGTAAACTGCCGTAATCTGATGAGGTAGAGGGTCAATTAAGGAGCTATGAACAGCCAAATGAGGATCAAAAAGGTAGGACAGCCTGATGCGGCGAGCTTCTGAGACCAAGCGCAACATATCCCCGTTGCCAGCAAAGCTCCAGGGACTTTCCCTTAGTTCAAACATCGATCACTAGCCAAGCAAACCAAAAGATCTCGTTCGAATAATACCTTGGGTATGGTCTTATCAAAATAGACGATCAAGGAAGAAGCTTGTGGCCTAATCTCGATTGATTTTACCCCTTGAAGAGCTTGAATGGAAGACTGGATCAATTGGGCATGTTCAGGATTGTAATTTAGAGAAGGTACTTTTAATCTAATCCTGCCCTCAGTAACATGCAAAATAGAGGGATCAATTGAAGACTGCTCTGGTTGTACAACTTCAGCTAAATTATCTAGAAATGGGCTAATGGGTAACCACTGCTCAAAAAAAGATTGCTCAGCAGATACATTTGACTTGTAGCTTACAATTTCATCAGAGACCAATTGCAGTTTTTTCCTGGGTTCTCTAGATAATGTAAATCCTTCTTTAACTTCAATGTAATTGATTAGATCCACCAGTGTATTGTGAATCTCCACCAGTCTTGCTCTTCCCTCTAGAGTCTTACTGGTTTGCGCTTGGCGGATATCTTCAATTGTTCTATAGAGATCTAGATAGAGCTGGGTAGATTGCTCTTTACTTTCGTTGACTTCTTTTTCAAATTGATAAACAGTGGCTGCCCTAAATTCAGGAAATGCCGTATGAGAAGCAATGATGCGAGTAACGAACCTTTGTCCCAGGGACTGTTGCCTGGAATGAGTAAAGCTGAAAGGATCATCGCCAAATGTATTGCGATCGGCAAAAAGATCAGATATGGTAGTGGTCAATTCAATGGCTTTTCTATCGTCGGTATAAGAACCATATTGAAAAAAAACCGAAGACCAGCCAAAATACTTGACCATTATAAAAACTATCTCAAGTGCTTCATGATAGCTGATTTCACCAACTATATCACCCTTGTGGGCGATACCTGATCTCAAATATTCAATTTCATTTTCTGCCAGAATCCTATAGAGCCGGCCTTGAAGCATTTGAGCTACCCTGAGAAACGGATTGATATAAATGGCATCCAGATTACTGTCTACTTCTTCTCTGGCTTTTTCTTGTTGATCAGCCCAAGTAACTACTGACCAAACGGCAGTACCAATTGTACTTGCTATGATGATTATCGTTTCAATTGGCATGAATTTTAATGGTAGTTAAATTAAACTAGTATATTTTAGCCTAGTGCATAAAATATTTTGTTTAAGATATGGTTAAAAGAAATATCTTAGTTTAAATTTTCATAAACGTTAATTTTTTCTGACTTAGATTTCAAGCCATCTTTGATTATTAGATAGGCAAAGAAAATCATCAACAGTGGTTCTACTAAGACTCCTAATAATACCAGAGATTCTTTAGTCGTGTGAAACATATAAGACTTCGGTACTAACAACAAACCAAACAAAACTGTATAGAACGAATCATATTTTGTTTTTTGCAAACTATTAACAAAAAAAGCCATGGGTAAAAATATGTACAAAAGCCTATAATCGGCCGAAGCAAGAGGAGTCAGAAGCATAATAAAAACTATAAGTGCAACTATCTTCCAAAACTCCTTTTCTTTAAACAAGATGTACCAAGTAACAAATAAAATAATTATTACCGAAATAATTGAACTCACAGTGAATAATTCACGAGGCCAATTATGAACTATCATTATTATATCTGCTTTTTTCAAAAGTCCAATTGAGGCACAAAAGTATAATATAGCGCCAAATATACATTTAAGTAATCCCAATATACTATGACCATAATACCAACCCATATTGCCAACTACATAATCGGAAATAAATTCTTTTTGACTATTTATTACTCCTAAGAAATTAGCCCAGATTCCATCTTTGAGATATAAAGCTGAAGCAATATTTACTATGATAGAAGATGCGATTATAAACAGTATGTTTTTCCATTTCTTTTCTTTAACCAATAATAGTAAAAAGAATGCAGGAAAAGGCTTAATAGCAATCGCTAATGATAGGCTAATACAGGCAAGTAAAGATATGTATTTATTAACACTACTATAAAAATAACAAAACCCTGCCACAAAAAGAAAAACATAAGATTCAAGGTTGGCTCTATCCAACGTAAAAAGAAAAGGATAGCTGATTAAAGAAATTATAAAAAGATCGCGCAGGTTTGCCAATTTTTCATTTTGTGCAAAGTTCTTAACAATAAAAACAAACCAAGCAATTAGAAAAATACCCAAAAATATCCACAATTCACCAGGAATTTTACTAAAATTACCAGGAATTTTACTAAAAGGATAGAAAAAAAGCTCGCCAAAGGGATAATAAGCAGAATAATTTGGCATACAGGTGTTCTCAACTCCTCTGCGCAGATATGG
>CAIPYC010000033.1 GCA_903869185.1 uncultured cyanobacterium
CGATGTATTTATAATACTAAGATGCTTTGAGTATATTTTACCTGTTTTGGCAATCAAAATCAATCATATGATCTCAAACAAATCTATTACGCTGCGTAGCTGATTGAAATAATACCCAGTTTTTTTTGAGTTTCAATATTGGATTGGAGATAAAACTCGACTCTCTCTAATATATTTTTATCAAAGGAATCTTTACGGTCATAGAGTAACCTAGCAAAAACGCTAGCAGGTAGGCCGTAGCGTTGATAGTGAGTATGAAGATATTCTATAATATGTTTCTCATCTGTTTTATTGAGTTTGAGACAAGCTCTTGCGCAGTCGATAGCCAGGTTGTTGGAAAGATTCCAATATTTATCCAGTTGCTTCTGAGTCAAGGATTGTTGCATACTATGACCGTCCTTTTCAGGTTTATGAAAGCCTTTGAAAAAGATTTTACAATATTTTTTTTACAAAAGTAAGTATAAAAATTAACTTTTTTTAAAATTTCTTAAACTAAGTCAATATAGTATAAAAAAAAGACCCTCATGGGGGTCTGCTGTATTGAAAGAGTTACAAAATCAATAACTTCTGTTAGTCCACAAGCCGGTAAATTTGCTGCCCAAGAATGTTCTGAATCTGTTACCGAATAAAACAACTAAAACTAGAATTGTCAAGCCCGAAATAACAGGGATCGTCATTGCCAAAAAAGGCAAGGTAACTGCCGTAATCAACTCTAATGTGGAAAAGACAGGATTTGCTAAACCTCCAGTAGTGGCAGTAGAGCCCAGACGGAGAAAACTGGTCGCTCCTTTTATTAAACTGGCCGAACCACCACCGGCAATTACAGCCAAGGTCCATTGAATCATTGGATTCATATCTGCCGGTACCGAAGCTGCAGTGATAAAGGTTCCAACCGCAGCTGCTAAAGGGGTCGCTATAGTATCAAGTATATTGTCAAGCCAGGGGACATAATAAGCAAGCACCTCAAGTGAGCTGGCAACAGCCAACATAATTAAGGACTGTTCACTATCGAGCCAACTTAAACCAGCAGGCAAGGAAAAATGTCCCAGAACCGAAAATAAACTAACCATGAAAAGGGGAACAAACACTCTAAAACCACAGGCAGCACTTAGAGTGATTCCCAGTAATATACTAATGAGATCACTGGTTGCAGTATCTATTGAGCCAAGGTGCATCTTAATACTTTTTATTGAATAATATACTCATTATGAAAAACTCGAGAGTGTTTGCATAGTAGTGTTAACCCTGCGCCAGAGTTGGGTTTTCTTGTATAGCATTGCCGGGGATATTTTGCCAAGATTAAAGATATACAAGTTCAATAATAGTTTTAGGAGATTAATCAATCATGTCTGACTATGAAAATACACCAGAAGTTGTAACCGTGGAATCTAAAGCTTTAGAAGAAAGCAAACAAGAGTCCAAGCTTGATGGAGCTTTTGTTGAGCTTTTCAAAGCGATCAAGCAAGAGAAACTGGTTCCAATTGTTGAACATTTTGCCCGTAGACTTCAACAAGAGTGGGTGAGTTTGGATAGTAAATGGAGTCAGCAGTATGGTGAAGGCTATCAGAACGTGAAAAAAAATATATAAGTTTTCAGTACCAGCTATGTAAATCAGAAAACGCAATTGCAAAACGATGGTATTAATCCACTTGAACAAAAGCAAAGCCAATGGGAAAATAAGGCCAGCGACTTTGCTACCTTTGTAGTGCAGAAAGAACAGCAACTCAAATCTCGTTTGCTAGAGAAATGGCAAAGGGGCTAATCTTAAATTGCAGTCTTTTCTGCA
>CAIPYC010000034.1 GCA_903869185.1 uncultured cyanobacterium
TGCCATCAGCCCAAAAAACCTTCTCTTAACTTGTAACTGTACTGTCTTTTTTCTCCTTCTTATCCCGAATTGACGTTAGAATAGCTATGACTTTAATGAGATTGAGTCTTAAATTTTTTCTTGCTAAATTGGTGTTGATAATGGTATTCGTAACTGTATTAATTAACTGAATCAAAACGGTTTAAGATAGTTTACTTCTGGTGGAGTCTTTGGGATTAAATCTTTATACAAATAATTTTTGGGGAAAGTTTGAACAGTTGATGCGGTAAGTGGCTTAAATTGATATTTGATATTATTTATTATTAATGGCTCAGTTTGTCGTATCAATTTACCATTTTTTTCTTGTATTAGGATAATATCATTAGTTTCGAGAATACGCTCAGGTCCTGCTATGTACCACAAAGAACCATGATAAATCAATCCATCTTCTTTCGCTAATTTTATTTTTCCTTTTGTAGTTACTTTTTTTTCCCAATGACTATCTAATCTATACAATGATGGTAAAGTTTTCCATTTCTCTGGAAATTTGTATAAATCAGGTAAAACTTGAACATACTCTGAAAAAGGATGTAATTGAGAACCCCACACTTGATTAAGACTAGGACTATCAACGAGAATCACTATACCGTCTGATATATCGGGAGCCAGTTTGACTATATCACTCCAAAAAGCTTGTTGATATTGCCAACTGAGTCTATTGTCATTTTGAACTGTCAGGCCAAAGCTAACTAGAAGAGAAAAATAACCTGCTACAACAATGAGAGTTAATTGATGTAGTCGATAATTTTTAAAAAAAGTAACTACTAGATAGCAGATTAATCCAAATAGTATTGATGCCCCCATTGCAGAGGCGTTATGAACACGCGATCCATCACCACTAACTACTGATGCGTCAACTGTTAATGTTAGTGGATATGCTAGTAGTAAAAGTGCTATTCCTAACAATGCTAACTTTTTTAAAATTACTGCATTATCTATGATCTTTATTTTGTCTGATTTGAGACCCGTGAAAATCCAAAACAAACAAATAAAAGCTATTACCATTAGAAATAATATTGTAGTCGTTAATTTAAGTGAAAAAATTTGATGAACAAACATATATAAACTTATTAATGGACCAAATAGCATTTGATGAATAGATAACTTTAGAGTACTTATTAAATCTAGATTACTTATTCTGCTATCACCAAAAATCTTACGTATTAATATATATATTGCAAAAATTAGACTACAAACTAAAAAATGTATAATTATTTTTTTGTTAAGTTGTTTATTCCATTGATTTTTAAATAAAGGCGCTAACAAAAACAATGGAAATGCTGTTTCGTAACATAGTAGTGAAATAATAATAAAAACATAAGACAAAATCTTTTTTTCAGAAAAATAAGAAAGAAAAGCTAACAATAAAAAAGTAAATGCAGGTAAAATTTCAATAGATGCTAGCCAAGTTCTGGAATTATCTGCGGGGAACAATGTGTAAGCCAAGACACCTGATATACAAAATATTGGCTGGATCCATAGTTGCCTTAAAAATATGTAGTATAGTAAGTTATTTATTAAAACTAGAATATAACTAAATAAATATAGCGATTGTAAATCAAATAATTTACCATTTACAAAGGACGATATAAATAAAATTGAATATCCTATTGGACGACCTTGAAAAAAACTAGAAAATAACCAATTAATAATATTTATTAATTGTGTTGTGCTATACCCTATGATTTTTCCTGTCCATTGATAGTCATCTAGATATAATCCAAGATCACGAAAATACCAGAAATTAGCTATCCAAGTAATTACAGATAAAAGGGCAATTATTTTTAGTAAATCAGATTTAGATTGATTCTTTATAAGATTGTATTTGAAAGTCATATTATGATGTATTATATTTGTGATTATAGTAGACTATTTATACCTTTGCATCGAGTTTCTTTAAAATATTTTCATAAATTTCATGTACTTTTATATCCTCCTGTTTTGAAGGACTATCTTGATTAGTGGACATACCTTGGGGATTAAAATAATAAACAACTAGCACTTCATCTAATTTAAAAAACAAAGAACCCGAAAATGCTGCTCTTAGCCAAAACTCATAATCCCCGCAGGATTTATATTGACTATCAAAAAAGCCAATTTTATCATGTAAACTTCTTCTCCACATAGGAGCATTATGAGGTGAATTATAACTTAATAAATTGAATTTATTAGCAGTTACAAAATTGGTTCTCAGACCACATTTGGCAACAATATTAAATGGAACATTTGCTAAATAAGAATAATAGACATCAGAATAAACAACATCAGTTTCCGGATTCTGGCGTAAGGCTTGAATTTTTAGCTCAAAAGCATCAAGTCGGTGAAGATCATCCACATTGGCATTGGTTATAAATTCAGATTTTGATTCTTTGATGGCTATATTCCATGCCTGGTATATACTAATTTTTTCTTCTAGTCTCAGATAGCGGATATTTGGATATATATTTGTATATTGTTTAATTATTTCATATTCATTTTCAGGAGAATTAGCATCCACAATAAATAGTTCACATTCGTCGAATATTGATTGATTGACGATATTTTCCAAAAAATTTTTTATGTATTTTTCTCCTTTATAAAGACTAGTTACTATTGTCAATGTGTATTTATCTCTCCTATTAATAGTTGATAATTTATTTTCTTTATCTATTTGTGAAATTTTTAAGATGTTCAATTCATCAACCAAAAGCTCAGATGCGGTCTTATACCAATTTATAATATCTATAGTAGTCATAGGCTTTGGCTGACCCAATACCTGGTTGTTTACACCGGTAAACTCGGTTAAATAAGCTTTTTCCTTGATTATGGCGTTAAGTGTTGGTATTCTTAGTGCGATAGATTTTAATATTCTCTTTAGCATATTGACAAAACTAGCTAATTATGCATTTATCTCTGTTATGAAGATTAACATATTTAAAAATTAATTATATTATAAAAAAAACAGGTAAACCCAAGGAATATGAAAGTATATCTAGGAAACAGATTGAGACAGGTTTGATATTGATTACTAGAAGTACACGTAAACCATTTTACTTATCTTTTTTCATAATCCGTACTTTTTTGATATATTATTAAAAAATCTTAAATAATGATTTAAGTTAACAATCAGGACAATATAGTAAATGAAAAGTTTTAATAACAGTATTTTACAATATAATCTTTCTTCGGCATTGCAAAAATTAAGAGAAAATTTTGAACTCTCTAGTTTTGATTTGATAATTGTACATTGTGAGGTCAACGAAAGGCAGGGTGTGGGCGTTATTTTAAAACGTATATTTTCTGAAGGACAAGGTATAGTCACTGTCAGATCAACTGACCTCTATAATGGATCACAGGATTTTGGTGACTATCATTGGTGTTGTAGCTGTGATGGGCTATCTTATAGCGAGATATTACTAAAGGTTCAACAGGAATTTGGCAAAAAACCCCCTCGAAAGATTTTATCAATTCCTTATTATTCAAATGATTGTTTATTGACTATTGCTTTTAAAAAATTATTCAATGTAAAGCTGTGTACTTTTTTGATGGATGATCAGACTATACATGTCAATAATATACCTGAAAAAATCATGAAAGAAGTTTTAGAGCTTTCAGATTTGAGATTAGGTATCTCTCCTCAAATGTGCCAAGCTTATGAAAATAAATTCGCTTTATCTTTTAATACGGTAATGCCTATTGTCCAAGATGATTTAATTAAAAATATAGCATGCCAACCATCAGAAGCTTTGCTTGAAGCCAAGCATGGCGTTATGATTGGAAATATTTGGGATCAAAAATGGTTGGATGAACTTCAAGGCGTTATTAAAAATTCAAACATTAAAATCGATTGGCATGGAAATCCAAGAAGAGATTGGTTAATCTTTGAAGAATCAGAAATGGCAGAAATGGGTATTTTCTTCAAAGGATATACTCCTGATGAGAATACTTTAATTGAACATATACAATCAGCGCCGTTTGCAATCGTTCCAGTTGGCTCAGGGGAAGACGATAGAAAAGAAATTACCCTATTAAGTATACCTTCACGTATACCTTTTATGGTTGCCACCTCTAATATACCAATTATTGTCTTAGGAAGGAAAGATGGAGCAGCGGCTAGATTTGTCGAAACAAACAAACTAGGTTTAGTATGCGACTATGACTCGGATCAGCTCAACGAAGCCGTAAGCTATATTTGTAAGCCTGAAAATCAGAAAAAATTTCGTGAGCAAGCTTTGAAAATAGCTAAAACCCTTTCGGCAGATGGTATGGCAGATTGGATCTGGCAATCTCTCGATTTGGGCAGTCCTATTGATTCTAGATTTGATTACACAGCTCGGTCTATTCAAAATGCTAGCGTTATTATCACTCTTGATGAGGTAACACAAAAACATGGTACTGGAGCATTAGTAAATAGAATATTTGCCGATACTCCTGATATATTTTCTATTCGTTCTTTCAATCATTTCGGGGGTGATCATGATTTTGGTCAAATTAATACATTGATATCGCATCAGGGGCTATCAAGAAATCAGTCTTTTAGTTTTCTTCAGGATAAATTCAAAGGCTCGACCCTAAAACGCTCTTTTACTGTACCATACAATTCCAGTGAGTTAGTATCATCTATTGCTATAAAAGAACTATTTGATGTTCCATTGGGAACCTGGATCATGGATGATCAGAATATATGTGATAAAAAAATCCCTGATGAACTGATGCAAGAGTTCTTGAGTAAATGTTCTATACGCTTTGCCACTCATCCTGAACTCAGAGAAGCTTATGAAAAAAAATATGGAATGAAATTTTGGATCTTGCCAGCAATTGTTCCCAATGAGTTGATAGAAACCGAAATTCAAAATTGTCAATCTAATTTACTCAATTCTAAAAATGGAACTTTAATTGGTAGTATTTGGAGTAGAAAATGGCTTGATCTTCTTTGTAATGCTTTTAGTAAAACAGGGGTGAGTATTGATTGGTATGGTAATCATAATTATGATTGGTTATCAACTACTAAAGAAGAAATTCAAAAAAGAGGGCTTAATCCAAAAGGTCTATTGGAAGAAAAAGAACTGGTTAAGCGATTAAAACAATACCCATATCTTATTGTACCTACTGGAACTCTTGACAAGAGAGATGATCGACAAGAACTCTCGCTATTGAGTCTACCAGGGAGAATTATTTTTGCCATGGCTACTTCCAATATACCAATAATTGTTTTAGGCAGTGAAAAAACCTCAGCAGCCAGTTTTGTAAACCGTTTTGGCATTGGTGTTGTCTCTGACTACAATCATGACAGTTTCAAGGCGGCTTTAGATTATGTTACTCAGCCAGAAGTGCAACTAAAACTTCGGCAAAACGCAATTAAAGTAGCTCAAAGTTTTTCAGATAAGGATATAGGTCAATGGGTTTGGAATTCTTTGGAATTGGGCTATGCTTCTGATTCAAGGTTTGAAGAATTATTTGCTAAGATTTAGTTTTATTTAATAGGAGAATAATCAGTGATGTCTAAATTGCCATTTATAAATAGAATTAAGAGGGTTAAAAATCTTTTTTTAGAAAAAATAGATCTTCTTTTTGAAAAATTTGATAGTTATAGTAACGATTCTCACTCTATTAACAATTTATTAGAAAATGATGCTTTTTTATTACAATTTGGCATAGATATTACACATAGTCTTGATAAGATTACTGATTCAATCAAAAATATAGAAGCTCAACAGATATCTTTGCAGAATAAATTTGATTCCAGATACGACGAAATGCCTATATCTTTTCAAAATGCTACTGCTTTTATTACTCATAATGAAGTCACACGAAAGCACGGAACAGGGGCACTCGTAAAAAGAATTTTCGCGAATAATCCTGATATATTTTCTATTCGTTCTTACAATCATTATGACGGTGATCACCAATTCGGTCTAGTTAATACGCTGTTATCACACAAAGGGCTTACTAGAACACAGTCTTTTGCAGCAATCCTGTCAAAGCTTAAGGATTCAACTATTAAGCGTGTTTTTTGTATACCATATAATTCCAGTGAATTAATAACTTCAATTGCTATAAAAGAACTCTTTAATGTTCCATTAGGAACTTGGATAATGGATGATCAGAATATATATGATAAAAAAATCCCTGATGAACTGATGCAAGAGCTTCTGAGTAAATGTTCTATACGTTTTGCTACTCATCCTGAGCTCAGAGATGCATATGAAAAAAAATATGGAATGAAATTTTGGATCTTGCCAGCAGTTGTTCCCAATGAATTAATTGAATCTGAAATTCAAATTTGTGATTCTAATTTACTGAATTCAAAAAATGGAATTCTAATTGGTAGTATTTGGAGTAGAAAATGGCTTGATCTTCTATGCAATATTTTTAGTGAGACAGATACAAGTATTGATTGGTATGGTCATCATACTTACGATTGGTTATCAACAACCAAAGAAGAAATTCAAAATAGAGGGCTCATTCCAAAAGGTTTACTGCCAGAAAAAGATCTCTCGAAGCAACTGAAACAATATCCATTCCTTGTTATACCTACAGGAACACTAGACGAGAGAGATGATAGACAAGAACTCTCGCTATTGAGTTTACCTGGGAGAATTATTTTTGCGATGGCTACTTCCAATATACCCATCATTGTTCTAGGGAGTGAGAAAACCTCAGCAGCCAGTTTTGTAAACCGTTTTGGCATTGGGATTGTATCTGAGTACAATACTGACAGCTTTAAGGCGGCTATTGATTATGTTACCCAGCCAGAAGTACAACTAAAACTTCGGCAAAACGCAATCAAAGTAGCCCAAAAATTTTCAGACAAGAATATAGATCAATGGGTTTGGAATTCCTTGGAATCAGGGCATGCTTTTGATTCTAGGTTTGAAGAATTGTTCAAATAGATCAGTTCTACTAGCTTAGTTTTTGTGTCGTTACTACGTAATACCAAATTAAATGGGATTGATGACAGATAGGGCATCGAGAATAAAAGAATAACCAGTAATATTCGCAATGATTTCAGGAGTTAACTCAGCTAAGAGTTGAGTTAATTTGGTTTGTAGTTGGTCTAAGTTTTTGAATGAAGCCCACTGAAGATAAGCTTTTAGATACTCCCATAATCGTTCTATTGGATTTAATTCTGGGCAGTAATGAGGTTGAAAGAGGAGAATAATATTCTTTGGTACAATTAAAGCTTTGCCAGAGTGAAAGCGACCGTTATCAACCTGAAGAATATTAATACAACGTCAATTCGGGATAAGAAGTAGAAAAAAGACAGTACAGTTACAAGTCAAGAGAAGGTTTTTTGGGCTGATGGCAGTAGGCGATTAATCCACAGATGAGATTTACAGAGAAATTAACAGGGCTGCGGTGTCTAGAATGCTCTATTTGAGAGATGCTTTTTAACTGATCAATTATCGTTTCAATGCAACGGGAATTATAAAATGCAATATTGTCCCAGTTTGCGTTTATCCCTATTTAACCTATTTCATGGAATTATCAATTCAAATGTTAGAACAGAAATATTATAGGGAAATAGCTCAAAATTTTGAAAATCAAGTATCAAATAATCTTACATTATTAGCCAAAAACTATATTACTAAATTTAACAAATTGATCGATACAGATAAAGCTCGCGAATTATGTTCAGAATATAAAAACAACAAAGAGAGTCGTCCTTTTCTTGCTCCATTAATCCATGAATCTGCTAGCAAAATTACTAAAGAAGTATGGCGTGATTTGATCAATCGAAAATATAATACAAATCTAGTTTTATTTTTAGCGGGTGGACCAGGATCGGGGAAATCAACTGTATCTAATCTCCGTAAATTCCAACAATCTTTTGAAGATGCAATTATTGTATACGACCTCGGTACGGGACAAAAAATGTAGAAAAGAGTTGCAAAGATTACAGGAAAAGGGTTTGATAGAAAGTTATTAGACATCAAACAAACCCTTAGATATAATGAACCAACTTAACCTAACCTGAGTTCGGGATAAGCAATCCTTGAAAGCCTTGTTCTTTCGTAGTTTATCTCAGTCTAATTGTAAAAATGTTATCGATGATGATCCATCGTTGAGAGAATATCCAATAATAGTGGATATTTTAGAGAA
>CAIPYC010000035.1 GCA_903869185.1 uncultured cyanobacterium
TCTTAGATCGCTTCTTGACGCTCTGGATTTTTCTGGCAATGGTCATTGGGGTAGCTATCGGCTACTTTTTTCCAGCAATCGATACGGTAATTAATCAGTTTCAGGTAGGGACAACCAATATTCCCATAGCAATTGGTTTGATTCTGATGATGTATCCACCTTTGGCTAAGGTACGCTATGAAGAATTAGGAGATGTCTTTGGCAACAGTAAGATTTTAGGAATTTCCTTACTACAAAATTGGGTAATAGGCCCTATTTTAATGTTTGTACTGGCAATTACTTTATTGCGTGACTATCCAGAATATATGGTGGGATTGATCTTAATTGGGTTAGCTCGTTGTATTGCTATGGTCGTTGTCTGGAGCGATTTAGCCCGAGGTAATACTGAATATACCGCTGGATTAGTTGCCTTTAACAGTATCTTTCAGGTTATTTTCTATAGTCCTTATGCTTGGTTATTTATTACCGTCTTGCCTCCTTTATTTGGGCTAAAGAGCAGTATCGTAAATGTTAGTATTGCTGAGATTGCCAAAAGTGTTTTTATCTATTTAGGTATTCCTTTTATTGCTGGTTATCTTACGAGGTTTTTTCTAGTTAAAGCAAAAGGCAGAGCTTGGTATCATCAAGAATTTGTCCCCAAAATTAGCCCTATAACCCTAATAGCCTTACTTTTTACAATTGTTGTCATGTTCAGTCTCAAGGGAAACTTGATTATACAGATCCCTTTTGATGTAGTCCGAATAGCTATTCCTTTGATCATCTACTTCGTCATCATGTTTTTTAGCAGCTTTTACATGGCATGGAGAATTAAAACAGACTATTCTAAAGCTGTCAGTGTTGCCTTTACCGCCGCAGGAAATAATTTTGAATTGGCAATTGCTGTGGCAGTGGCAGTATTTGGCATCAATTCGGGTGCCGCCTTTGCCTCAGTCATTGGCCCCTTAGTGGAAGTGCCCGTCTTAATTGGGTTAGTCAATGTAGCCTTTTGGTTTGAAAAAAGGTATTTTATAGAGTCCAAATCTAGAACTTTATAACTTAAGGAGGAATTGAACTATGAAGCGTGTTATGTTTGTCTGTAAAAAGAACTCCGCCAGATCTCAGATGGCAGAAGGTTTTGCCAAGTATTTGGGATCAGGAGTTATTGAGGTAACAAGTTCTGGACTAGAAGCAAGTTCTGTGCGACCAGAAGCCATTGCTACTATGAAGGAGATTGGAATTGATATTAGTAGACAAACCTCTAAAGCCTTAAAAGACTTCAATGCGGGAGATTTTGATGTGGTTATCTCCCTTTGTGGTTGCGGCGTCAATCTACCCCCCCAATGGTTAACTAGAGACATATTTGAAGATTGGCAACTAGATGATCCCGCTGAACAACCAGAAATCTTTCCCAGAGTCCGAGATGAGATTAGAGAAAGAGTAGTTAAATTACTAAACATCCTCAAAAAAATTTAGACAAAAGTCTCTGGTTATGAGGCTGATCTTACTCTTGGCTCTTTGTTACCGAATGTCGTTTCTATTAATCTTGGGCAAAGATATAGCTGAAGTCGGACCTTACAAAGAGGTAAGATAGAAGAATGCCCAAAACTTATGGTTACGACTTACGGACAAAAGTAATAGAGTCAATTGAAATAGATGGTCTAAAGATTTGCCAGGCTACTAAATTATTTCACA
>CAIPYC010000036.1 GCA_903869185.1 uncultured cyanobacterium
CGGCATTTACAAAAAGAACATCGCTCTCCTTTCGAGATTTTTTTAAAACTAAAATACAGGTTTGAATGCCAGTACCAAAGAAAAGATCTTTAGGAAGTTGAATAACGGCATCAACATAATTATTATCTATCAAGTATTGTCGAATTTTTAGTTCGGCGCCTCCACGGTAAAGAACTCCAGGAAACTCAACAATTGCAGCAGTCCCATTTGTGGCTAGCCAATGGAGGATATGCATTGTGAAGGCGAGATCAGCTTTACTCTTTGGAGCCAGAACCCCAGCAGGAGAAAACCTCTGATCGTTAATCATCAGAGGATTAGCATCTCCATCCCAGTCAATTGAATATGGTGGATTAGAAACTATTGCCTCAAATGGTTGGTCATCCCAGTGGTGGGGATCGGTAAGAGTGTCGCCATGAGCAATTGAAAACTTCTCGTAGTTTATGTCGTGAAGGAACATATTGATACGGCATAAATTGTAAGTGGTGATATTGATTTCTTGTCCGTAAAAACCATCAAGAACTTTATCCTTACCTAGCACTTTTGCATATTGAAGAAGTAAAGAACCTGATCCACAAGCAGGGTCGTAAACCTTATTAATTGTTTTTTTACCAACCAAAGTAATGCGAGCAAGCAATTCTGAGACCTCTTGAGGAGTGAAGAACTCACCGCCTGACTTGCCAGCACTTGAGGCGTACATAGTCATGAGATATTCGTAGGCATCACCAAAGGCATCAATTGTGTTGGAGGAATAATCACCAAGCTCTAGGTCTCCTACGGCATTAAGAAGTTTGACTAGGCGCTCGTTCTTCTTCACGACAGTTGGTCCTAATTTATTTGAATTGATATCAAGGTCATCAAAGAGCCCTTTGAGATCTAATTCGCTCGGAGTTCCAACTGCCGAGGCTTCAATATTTTTAAAGATACGAGAAAGGGTTTCATTGAGGTTTGGGTCTTGTGAAGCCTTCGCTTTAACATTCGGAAAAAGCTCGCTAGGAAGTATGTAAAAGCCCTTTTCAGCAACTGTTTCCTTACGAGCAATATTGGCTTTTTTGTCGTCTAACGTGGCAAAGTCAAAGCTCTTTTGCCCCGCCTTAACCTGATTTGTATTGATGTAATTTGTGAGGTTTTCTGAGATGAAGCGATAGAAAAGAAATCCGAGAACGTACTGCTTAAAGTCCCAACCATCTACGCTTCCTCGTAATTCATTGGCGATACGCCAAATGGTCTTATGCAGTTGATCTCTCTGTATGTTGTCCAAGTTCTAACCCCTCTTGAGTATGAACCCAGTCGAAAATCTAAAGGTTCGTTACCTAGTATCGCCTCAACCATAAGAAGGTTACTTAAGCGGTCCGACATAACAAGTACAGTCTAATTCTGTGCCAAGTTTGTGCCAAAGATTAAAGAAAAAATGACCACCAAAAGATTAACTGGGTGGTCATAATTGAGCGTGAATACTGGCTTTGTCGGTATTAGGGGGATAATCTATATGCGGGGATTCGAAACCTATGGGATTAAAAGTCCGTTGCTCTACCG
>CAIPYC010000037.1 GCA_903869185.1 uncultured cyanobacterium
GATCTATAAAGAATATAAAGAAAATAATTGATCTTTTGTCTTCATTGGGCAAATCCAGAGCAGTATACTTGACTTTCTCATAATTAAAAATATGCAATTTTTATAATTTTCTGGTTTAATCAAGCAATTTATACTTGCCTGTATAAAAAAGACCTGCTAAAATCTGAGACATTAACCTTTTGTTTAAATCTTCATTCTCATGAAAATCAACAAAATTGCTGCATCTGCACTCTTAGTTGCCAGCGCATCTTTTCTACATTCCGGCTCAGCTAGTGCTTTGACAGCTGGTCATCTTACAGCTAATTTCGTGTCATCTACTTTAAACCCTAACGATGTTTTTTCTGTAACTGACCTTGGTAATGAGCTCTATGATATTCGTCTTCAAGGATCCGTTGCTAACAATGGCAATATTTTCCAAACTGGTAATGCGGTCTTTTCTCTTAGTGCTGCTTCTGGATATACTTTTGAACAGGCTAGCCTTAGCCTCAACAATATCCCTACTAGTGACCCAAATCTAGTGACTTCTGTTTATAGTCCTGGACCAACTATTGTAAATAATAATGGTGTCACTCCACCTTATATTCCTTTTGCTGCCGGTGTAACCTCAACAACTGTTACTTCAACAGTTGGATCTACCTCTGTTAAAGCCTTTGACAATTACGTCCAATTAAAACAAACCGTACCCTTTGAATTCTCCCCGGAACAGGGATTCATGTTGGGTGTGCCTTTATTCTTGGGATTGAGACAACTCAAAAAGAGAACTGCTGCCAAAAAACAAATTAGCTAATAGACCTAATAGTCCCTTAAAATGTTAAAGACTCAGATATCCACAAGGATATTTGGGTCTTTAATCTATAAAAAAGCACTGCGTAAACCATGAACATAAATAAACCCATAAATAAACCCTTCTCCTTTGAAGCCACCAAAGAGACCCAAGCAAGAACATTGCAACTATTGAGGATCATCGGTTGCTTTATATTTCTATTTACCCTCTTGGATTATTTCGACATAATCATACCATTACAATTATTCAATCCGGTCTGGGAGTTTTCCACAATTGGACAGCTCGTTGAACAGGTATGGGCTCCCCTGCTTGGGTTCTTTTTAGTGTTCTTTTATTTAAAAGATAATCAAGTCAGCTTTAAACAGGCCAGATTACTCAATTTCCTTTCCTGGACGGCTTTGCTACTTTCTATATTTTATTTTGCCCTCTTTCCCCTGGTTCTGGCAGATACTTATAAACTAAATACCCAGCTCACCTCTGCCAATAAGGTAAAGGTTGCCCGATTTGATAGTGGTTTAGAGAATGTCAGGAAGTTGATAGCCAGCTCAACCACGCCAGAGCAACTGGCTTCCTTATCCAAAAGAGCCAGTCTAGGGGATGAAGATATATTAAGCAGTCGCAACACTTTCGAACACATGAAAGTTCAGATATCCCAAAAGCTGGAAAACGATCAAATTAAGTATCATAAACTCAATGCCAGCGCACATAGAACGCAGATGCTGGGATTTTTTAAAAAAGCTACCAAATATACATTGGGCACTTTGTTAAGTGCAACCTGCATGTTCATGATCTTCAAAACAACCAGATGGTCTAGAGTAATCTATAAAGAATTTAAAAAAAATAGATAATTTTTTGTCCTTATTATGGAAATCCAGAATCGATTAAGTATCAAGAGCTAGCTTCACACCAGTACAGAAACAGCATGATCGAATCGACCAGAGTAATCTATACTCAATTGAAAAAGGTGAGTTAGTAAAGAGAGTCCAGTTTGTGGAAAAAAATGTCAATTGGCTCAAAATCGGGGAAATTGTAGCCGCCCAGGGAATCAAGGGAGAAGTTAAGATTCATCCGGATTCTGACTTTCCTGAGAGATTCACCAAGAGTGGCAAGCGCTATCTTCGCCCATCAGATGGGGGGGATTTGCGTGAAATCGAACTACTCAAAGGTCGCCGGGTACCCGGTAAGAACTTTTATATTATCACCCTGGCGGGGATCGATGATAGAAATGCTGCAGAGGCTCTGCGTGGGTGCGAATTATTGATAGATTCAGCTGATATGCCCCAACTAAGCCAGGATGAGTACCATGTATTGCAGCTACTTGATTTGGATGTTTACAATCAGAAAAATGGGGAAAATCTAGGAAAAGTAGTAGATATTATCTGGGCCGGGCATGATGTCTTGGAAGTAAAAAGAAGCCAGGGAAAGAACTATCTGATTCCCTTTGTCAGGGAAATTGTCCCGGTTGTAGATCTACTTAATAAAAGAATAGAAATCAACCCACCAAAGGGATTGCTTGATATTAATAAGGCAAAAACAATCAAAGAAGATATAGATCTTTAATCTCATGCAAGTGCAATGGACCAAGTCCGACGGAGATTTTATCCTAAAAAAGGGTGAAGTTCATCTGTGGCTGGTGAGCCTAAAACCTACCCAAAGCGTTTTGGATTTTATAGTTCCCCTGCTTGCACCTGAAGAAGCAGATAGAGCCGCAAGATTTTATCAGACTCGAGATTGCCAGAGATTTATTTTAGCCAGGGGACTATTGAGAATTATTCTGGGGCGTTATTTACGATCCAAGTCAGAATCCCTTCTATTTAGCTATAGCCAAAAGGGCAAGCCTGAACTCTCTAAACCAATTACAAAACTAAATTTCAATCTTTCACACTCTCAGGGATATGTACTTTATGCAATTGGCGAATATCGGGAAATTGGTATAGATCTCGAATATATCAAAGAGATCGAGGCGATGGAAATTGCCAGGCGTTTTTTCAATAGCCAAGACTGTCAATACCTAGAAGAATCCATAAATCCACAAGATATGTTTTTCAAACTGTGGACCGCTAAAGAAGCCTATCTAAAAGCCATCGGTCAGGGCATAGCAAGCGGTCTGGATCAAGTCAGCCTAACAATAGATCAAAATGGATTTTATCTCAATCCAACCTGGACGGTCCACAGCTTCACTCCAGCAGAAGGCTATTATGGGGCACTTGCCTGCAATGGAGATCTAGAAAAAATTTTGGGATTTTCTGTTACTGATGATCTGGATCGATTTTTTCAGGAACCGGATCATAGCCTCCCCTATGCCACGGATGACAAGATAGAATTCTCTTGAAAGAAAGAAGGGTTCCCTGCAGGAGTCCATGTTTTTCTAGGGCCTCTATGCTGTACTGAGAACAGGTGGGCTGGAAGCGACATGAAGGCAAAAACAGAGGAGATATCCAACGCCTATAACACCTGATTAGATTAATAAGAACATTTTTCATGAGAATATGGACATTATTAAAAATTAATGAATTGGACAAATGTCATCTTTTTCATCTACCTTGGTTTGGGTGTTCCTTTACCTTGTTATTGTTATTTTAGCGGCCGAGATACTACATAGAAGGGAAGGAAAAGATAGCGAAACTCCCCGCAAAATAGTTCATATTGGGGTGGGTAATGTGACACTGATTGCTTGGTGGTTGAAGATTCCCTTGTCAGTTATTTTGCAATTTTCCATTGTTGCTTCTTTAGTTTGTTTGTTGTCTTATTATCTGCCCATGATCTATAGTCTCAGCGGGGTAGGTCGCAAAAGTCTGGGTTCTTTTTTCTATTCCGTTAGTATTGGAATTTTATGTTGGATTTTCTGGGACAGCAATCCCTATTATGCGGTTTTGGGAGTATTGATAATGACCTGGGGCGATGGATTGGCCGCAATCATTGGCAAAAGGTTTGGTCAACACAAGTTCCGGTCCCTTGGTATGAACAAAAGCATAGAAGGTTCCTTGACTATGCTCGCGGTCAGTTTTGTGATTGCTTTATTGATCCTTTCTTGGGTATTTGGAAGTATTTGGCAAATCTGGCTAATCTCTCTGATTGTAGCTATTGCCAGTAGCATTTTGGAGCTGTTTTCCCGCGCGGGAATAGATAATTTTTTAGTTCCCCTGGGCAGCGCTTACCTTGCCTATATGTTGTGTACTAATATTGTCTAATTTCAGGCAAATTACTGACTAAACTGTTTTAAGATTATTTATGATTACAAAGAAATGATATTTCGAGGACACCAGTGAAAAGAGCTCTTCTATCCCTACTCATTACTAGTACCTTTTTATCTTTACCTGCATATTCAAGCAACAACTCAGCCAAGACAGCTTTTCCATCCGAACAAACCGGTAAAATTGTAGTTGCCCAATCTAAAAAAGCCCACTCGAAATCTAAGGATGATTCGGCTAAAAAGAACACTAAAACTACAGTCTCTAAGAAATCTAAAGTTAAAAATAAACCTAAAGCTATTACCAAACCTAAACCTAAAGCTACTACCAAACCTAAACCTAAAGCTACTACCAAACCTAAACCTAAAGCTACTACCAAACCTAAACCTAAAGCTATTACCAAACCTAAACCTAAAGCTACTACCAAACCTAAACCTAAAGCTATTACCAAACCTAAACCTAAAGCTACTACCAAACCTAAACCTAAAGCTACTACCAAACCTAAACCTAAAGCTATTACCAAACCTAAACCTAAAGCTATTACCAAACCTAAACCTAAAGCTATTAATTCAACATCCAGAAGCTATACCCCATCACCAAAACCCTCCAAACTCTATAGCCCTAGCCCCCGTGAAAATCCAGTAAATCAACAAATGCCGAAACCCTCGCCAAGCATACTACCTTCGACTCCTTCAACATACGGCAATCCAGTGAATCAACAAATGCCCAGCCCAACGCCAAGTATATTACCTTCGACTCCTTCAACATACGGCAATCCAGTGAATCGTCAGATCAATCAGCCCAATCCCATAAGGAGCAGCGTTCCACTGATCAATTCAACTCCATAGACTATATAAACTAAGTAGCCCATATAGTACGAACCCTCACTGCTTACCAAGCTCTTGAGAACGGCGATAAGAAGCTAAAACCGCTTCGATCACTGCAGATCTAACCCCCCCCTGTTCAAGAGCTCTGACTCCAGCAATGGTTGTACCGCCGGGGCTAGAGACCTGGTCTTTAAGGATAGCAGGGTGGATATCTTTGGTTTGCAAAAGCTGAGCGGTTCCCAACACTGTTTGGATCGCCAATTGCAGAGCGATAGAACGGGATAACCCTGCTGCTACCGCTCCATCGGCTAAAGCTTCGATCATGATTGCCACATAGGCAGGACCTGAACCAGATAGGCCAGTTACCGCATCAATAGAGCTCTCGGATATCTCCACCACTTGACCGATGGCCGAAAATATTCTTTGAGCCAACTTGAGTTGTTCAGATTCTATATTGATCGTCGAGGAAATGGCCGTCATAGCAGCGCCAACTATCGCAGGAGTATTGGGCATGGCCCTAACTATAGCTTGACCAGGAAATAAGGTTGTCAGTTTTTCCAGAGAAACTCCGGCCAAAATAGAGATCAGTAAATCAGACTTGATTTTTAATGGTACAATTTGACCCAGGATTTGCGGTTTAATAGCTAGGATAACCACAGATTTGACCTGTGCTACCTTTTGGTTATCGGTAGTTGTCTCTACTTGGTATTTTTCCTGGAGATAGGCGCGACGGCTCTCTAATGGTTCGCTGACAATGATTTCCTGGGGGCTGTAAAGGCCAACAGAGATTAGACGGGAGAAAATGGCCTCGGCCATCATCCCGCCGCCAATGATACCTAAGGTGAAATTTGTCATTCTCTTAAAAAGCCTACAATAATAAATTAATTTAGGCTTATGATTCTTTTATTTGAGTGATATCTGAGGCACCACCTTAGCTGATTGCAAGATCTGCGTACTGGTAACAGAATCATTGGCTAGAGAAAACAGTGGATTAGAAAGAATACCCGCTAGAGAAGTAGCAATCAAGGAGAGAACCAAGCCTACCTGCAATGGTCTCATGCCATTGAGGTTCCACCGAATCTCTGGATAATTCTTGACTACTTCAGACATTTCCTGGGGTTCTTTGACCACCATCATTTTGACTACACGAATGTAATAGTATATCGAGATTACACTGGTTACCAGACCTAAAATAACCAAACCATAGAGTCCCGACTGCCAACCTGCCCAAAACAGGTAAATCTTGCCAAAGAAACCTGCCAGAGGGGGAATACCTCCTAAAGAAAGCAGACATATGCTCAATCCAAGAGTCAGAAGAGGATCTTTTTGATAAAGGCCAGCATATTCACTGATCTGGTCAGTGCCAGTACGAAGTGAAAACAGAATAATACAGGAAAAAGCTCCTAGGTTCATGAATAGATAGACCAGTAGATAAAAAAGCATACTGGAATAGCCAGCATCACTATTGGCAATCAAGCCAATCATCACAAAGCCAGCTTGGGCAATCGAAGAATAGGCCAACATTCTTTTCATGCTGGTCTGGGCAAGAGCGACCACATTGCCCAAAATCATGCTCAAAATAGCCAGGGCGGTGAAGACTACATGCCATTGTTCAGAAAGGGATCCAAAAGCGGTAACCAGCAGGCGAATAGCCAGGGCAAAACCTGCAGCTTTGGAACCCACCGACAAAAAGGCGACTACCGGGGTTGGTGAACCTTCATAGACATCAGGAGTCCATTGGTGAAAAGGCACTGCGGAAATCTTAAAAGCAATCCCTGCAATTACAAAAACCAAAGAGATCACTAAGCCAAGAGAACTGGTGGCATTACTCAAGGCAAGTTTGTTGCCAATTGCCTGCAAATTAGTCTCTCCGGCAGATAATCCATACAACAGAGATACACCATAGAGAAAAATAGCTGAACTCGAAGCGCCAATCAAGAGGTATTTCAGGGCAGCCTCATTAGATCGTGTGTCCCTTTTCATGTATCCTGTCATTAAGTAAGAGGATATACTTAGCATCTCCAGAGATATAAAGATCATCGATAGTTCATTGGCGCCTGAGAGGAACATACCGCCCAAGGTGGCAGTAAGCAAGATAGCCATAAATTCAGCTAAGGCAGTTCCTGTTTGCTCGATATAGCGAATTGACATCAAAATGGTCACTACAGATGAAAGGGCAATGATCGAGCGAAAAACAATGCTCAAATTGTCCGAATTAAATGAGCCCAGGAAGGAGACAGTTTCAGCCCTGTTCCAGCCCAAACAGAGAGCTCCGATAGACAAAAATAAACCCGCAATAGCCAGGTAAGGAATAAATCTACTGGAAAATTGTCGCCCACCTATGAGATCTCCTACTAAAACCAAAAGTAGGGTGATTATGACGATTCCCTCTGGTGCAATGGTTCCAGCGTTGAGTTGACTCGCAACGTTACTTGAAAAATCCATAACTTGTAAAAATACTTTAAACGCTCAATCATTAACAATACTAGACTAGGAAGTGAGATTTACGCACCAATTTGTTAAATAAAACATTTGACAAACTGGGTAATTTCATCTTTATCATCGTTAAATAGGAAGAGACGAGTAAAATTTCCCCCGGTTTCAAATAATACATATTTAGTATATTCTAAGGTCAAGAGTAATGTCAAAATTAGTCATTGTCGAGTCTCCAACTAAAGCCAAAACTATCCGCAACTATCTTCCCGAGGATTATAGGGTAGAAGCTTCCATGGGACATATCAGGGACTTGCCTGGCTCAGCTGATGAAGTACCGGCTGAATACAAGAATAGAGATTGGGCTAGTCTGGGAGTCAATGTAGACAATGACTTTGAACCACTCTATGTTATTCCTAAATCTAAGGAAAAGGTAGTCAGGGATCTCAGGAATGCGCTCAAGGGAGTAGATGAATTGATTTTGGCTACTGATGAAGACCGCGAAGGCGAGAGCATCAGCTGGCACTTGGCTCAATTGCTCAATCCAAAAGTTCCCATCAAAAGAATGGTCTTTCATGAAATCACCAGTGAAGCAATTGGTAAAGCTCTAAAAAATTGCCGCAATATTGATCTAGATTTAGTACATGCCCAGGAGACTAGACGCATCCTGGATCGATTGGTTGGGTATACACTCTCGCCCCTATTGTGGAAAAAGATCGCACCTGCTCTCTCTGCAGGACGGGTACAGTCAGTTGCAGTTCGCTTATTAGTCCAAAGAGAAAGGGAGCGACGTGCTTTTGTTGAAGCAGGCTACTGGGATCTCAAGGCCAAATTGGAAAAAGACAAGGTTAATTTTGAAGCGAAATTATTTAGCTTAGATGGAAACAAGGTTGCTACCGGGGCTGACTTTGATCCCAACACCGGTAAATTGGGCAAAAGTAAAAATATTGTACTGTTGGGACAAGAAGAGGCCCTGAAGCTCAAAGAGCGATTAAATTCCAAGCAATGGACCGTAAGCGAGCGCGAGGAAAAACCGACCATCCGCAAGCCATCTCCCCCCTTTACCACATCCACCTTACAGCAAGAGGCTAACCGCAAACTGAATCTCTCGGCCAAAGATACAATGCGGACTGCCCAAAACCTCTATGAGCGTGGCTATATCACCTACATGAGAACTGATTCGGTTAACCTGTCTTCAGAGGCAATCAGCGCCGCTCGCAGTTGTATCGAGAGTATGTATGGCAAGGACTATCTTTCTCCCCAACCTCGAAAATATACTACCAAGAGCAAGGGGGCCCAAGAGGCCCATGAAGCAATCAGACCTGCCGGCAGCACCTTTCGGTTACCCAAGGAGAGCGGTCTTACCGGTGTGGAAGCTTCTCTCTATGAGCTGATTTGGAAAAGAACAGTCGCCTGCCAGATGGCTGATGCTCGTATGACACAGCTTTCGGTTTCTTTCGCCGTAGAAAATGCTATATTTCGTTCTTCGGGCAAAACAATCGACTTTGCTGGTTTTTTCCGAGCCTATGTAGAAGGCTCTGATGATCCCGAAGCCGCTCTGGATAACCAAGAGGTGATTCTCCCTGCTTTAGTCAAAGGAGACCATCCCAACTGCAAACAGTTAGAAGCCCTCGGTCACCAAACCCAGCCGCCTGGACGCTATAGCGAGGCATCTCTGGTTAAAACCCTAGAAGCCGAGGGAGTAGGTAGACCAAGTACTTATGCAACTATCATTAGTACTATTATGGATAGAGGTTATGCCCAAATGCGCAATAAGACCTTGATTCCCACTTTCACAGCCTTTGCCGTAGTTGGTTTGCTGGAATCCAATTTTCCGGATTTGGTAGATACCGCCTTCACTTCCAAAATGGAACAGACCCTGGACGAAATTGCCACCGGTGATGCCAAATGGCTGCCCTATCTAGAGAAATTTTATCTAGGCGAAAGTGGACTGGTGCAGCAGGTAAAAAACGGGGAACAAAATATCGATCCGGCAATAGCTAAAGCAATTCTTCTGCAAAATTTTGATAATGTGATCAAAATCAGTAGATTTGGACCATATATTGAGGTAAAAAAAGGAGAACAAACTATTCCGGTTTCAATTCCGCCTGATGTTGCACCAGCAGATCTGGCCTACGAACAACTTGAATTTCTCTTACGACAAAAGACAGAAGGCCCTGAGAAAATGGGCAATCACCCTATTAGCAATCTACCTGTTTTTCTCTTGGTTGGTCCCTATGGCCCATATCTTCAGTTAGGTGAAACGCCAGAAGAAGGCAAGAAAAAACCTAAAAGGGCTCCTATCCCCAAGACCATCAAACCAGAAGATCTGACATTGGAAACTGCTGTTGAGCTTCTAGATCTGCCCAGACTGCTCGGACAGCATCCCGATACAGGCGGAACCATCAAGGCCAGTCTTGGTCCCTACGGACCCTATATCCTGCACGATCAAGGGACAAATGCCAAAGAATACCGTTCGCTCAAAAAAGATGACAATGTCTTGACCATCAGTCTTGAGAGAGCGCTGGAGATTTTAGCAACGCCCAAAGAGTCTCGTGGAGGCAGGACCAGAACTGCTAAACCTGCCTTGAGAGAGCTGGGTAACCATCCAGATGACAATCTACCTATTGGAGTTTATGAAGGTCCTTACGGTATCTACATCAAGCACAACAAGACTAATGCTGGGTTGCCGGAAGGAGAGACTTTGGATACTATTACTCTGGAAAAGGCAATCTCTCTGTTATCAGCTAAATCACCCAAGTCCAAATCCAAGAAAAAAACATCCACAAGTCGAACCAAAACTACCACAAGATAAAAAATGATCTGGCCCTTTCGTCCAAGTACAAGTAAACAAATTGCCCGTATAGAAATCAGCGGTCCAATCTTTTCTGAAACTCGCAAAAAAGTACTTAAGGCTCTCGATTTTGTAGAGCGCAAAAAATTTCCAGCTCTGCTGTTGCGCATTGATTCACCTGGAGGAACAGTCGGAGATTCACAGGAGATCTACTCAGCCTTGATGCGCTTGAGGAAAAAAACCAAAATTATCGCCAGCTTTGGAAATATTTCAGCCTCTGGTGGGATCTATGTTGCTATGGGCGCTGATCATATTGTGGCTAATCCTGGCACTATCACAGGCAGTATTGGGGTTATCCTGCGTGGTAACAATCTTGAGAGACTCCTGGAAAAAATCGGTATTTCCTTCAAGGTGATCAAGTCTGGTCCCTATAAAGATATTCTTTCTTTCGATCGTCAATTATCCCCGGAGGAAGAAGATATTCTGCAAAACCTGATTGATAGCAGTTACAACCAATTTGTCGAAACAGTATCTCTTGGTCGCAAATTACCTTTAGAGACAGTCAAGGAATTTGCTGATGGCCGTATTTTTACCGGAGAACAAGCTCTTTCTCTTGGGGTAGTCGATAGTTTAGGCGCTGAAGAAGATGCCAGAATATTGGCCGCTAAATTGGTTGGATTAGATCCTGATAAAACGAAATGTTACAAAATTGAAGAACAGCAACCTTTGCTAAAAAAGCTGCTACCCTTGAGGGGAAGTGGTTTGGAGCTGTTGACTTTTGAACTGAGTACCAGCGGACAACCTCTTTGGTTTTACAGATGTTGAACTAATATTAAATAGTTACAGTCATAGAATGAGTGGGAATCAACAGATAAGGACAATATAGCCAATGTGGAAAGTGCGTGCAATTCGTGGAGCAACCACAACACCGGAGAACAAGGCTGATTCCATCACACTGGTGGTCAATGAACTATTAGATGCTCTAGAGCAGCACAATCAACTTGAAACCGGGGATATTATCAGTGTAATTTTTACGGTCACCAAAGATATTGACGTTCTATATCCGGCCTCAATAGCACGTGAACGTCCCAATTGGTCAAATATCCCCCTGCTTGATGTGCAGCAGATGTATGTAGATGGCAGCCTGGAATATTGCATCAGGATTTTGCTCTATGTCAATACGCTCAAAACCCAAGATGAGATTTATCATGCCTATCTTAGAGGGGCCCAAAGTCTCAGGCCTGACTGGAACCTCTCTCAAATGGAATTGCAACGGGGATGATCGGATTCGAACCAATGGCCGACCGCTTAGAAGGCGGTTGCTCTATCCTCTGAGCTACATCCCCAAAAAGTAACTATGATCATGTCATAAAATGATCATCAATGTCAAGCCTAGATCACTTGCTAATTGTTTTGCCGGTAGATAGCCACAAGAAAGCCCTAAATACATCACGAATCGATTTTTTCCAAGATTCACTTCTTTCATTTGTCTGGACAAAAAACGGTCGCATGACAATACCCCGACTCCCAAACACTATCTCTCCAATCAGATAGGCTCTCCTCATATGCGCAGTTGAAGTTACCAGATATACATTTTTGATTTTTTTGGTTTTGAAATCATCTGCCAACGTGGTGAAGTTGGTCAATGTATCTTTTGCCTGATAGTCCAGATTTAATCTGTCTATATTTACACCTGCATGTTGAAATATTCCCGTTAAATAGTTACTGGGACTACCAGAGGATACCCATATCGGCAAATCGGGATTGGCTTTAGCCAATTGAGCCCCGGCAACTTCTCTTACAACATTGCCACCTAGGACGAAAATGATCTGTGGTTTGGTCGTAAATGCTTGAATTTCCCTTAAACTCAACCACGAAAGGAGAATCAGAAAGGGGCTGACAAATAAAATCCTCTTTAGAGATCGGCTTTTGTACAAAGACATCGCGGAATTTGATTTAATGACCATTGTCTCCAGATAAGATTCTTTTTACTTTACCCTGTTGCGCCATCTGCGCTTGGTATCTAACCAAAGATTTCTAATCCGCAGATCCAAGGAATACCCTCTTTTGGTTGTAATGGCCATAGTACCAGCTACGCGATCGTGAAAGGCTTGATAGAGTTCAGGATCAGAGAGGGCAATTCCAGCATCACAAGCCAGAGGAGAAACCAGTAAAAGCATTGATAGACCATTGGCAAAACCTATTTCCAGTCCCCACATAGCTAATAGAGCGGCAAAACCCAGAATTGCTTCCCTCTTGGTTAGCTCCAATATAAGAGGAGTTCGATCAAAACGCGGATCAATAATCTTGATATCCATCAACCAATGACCTAGACTCTGTCCTTGGTTTTTCTGAGATACGATTACTCGGGCAATCCACCAGAGAATCAGGAAAATCACACTGCGTATCAACACAGCATCACCCACAAAAGAACTCAGTAGCCAGATAAAAACAAAATCAATCAGAAAAGCATAGATTCTTCTCTCAATTGAAACCTTGGGATAATAACGGATCGGATTCCTCTCAAGCGTCATTGTGTTTACTGGGTAAGTCCATGTTTAAGGGCAAAACGCACTAGTTCAGTTCTGCTGTTTGTTTCTGTTTTGGTAAAAAGACGGCTAACGTATTTCTCAACATTGCGCACACTGGTATTTAAACGGACTGCAATTTCTTTATTCATCAGACCCTGGGCTACCAACTCCAGAATACTTTGTTCTCTGGGAGTCAAATCAATCTTATGAGGTAATGGGATGATCTGCATATGTGTGCTGCCCGATTGTCCTCCCAATTGTTCTTTGAGTTCTTTAATCTCCTGGCGTATTTCGTCGAGCTTGGCACTTTCACTGTCTCCTTGGGAACTTTCCAGCCTTCTTTCTAGCAGATTGCTGATAATCACCCTCAATTCTTCCGGCTCAAATGGCTTGGATAGATAGGCATCACAATGTGCCTGATAGCCAGTAATCCGGTCTGAAGTCATCCCTCTGGCGGTTAAAAAAATAAAGGGGATTGTTTTAAATCGCACATCTTCACGAATTTTTTTGAGAAACTCATAACCATCAACTTGGGGCATCATGATGTCAGATATAAAAAGATCTGGAGTTTCTTTTTTTATTATCTCCAATGCTTCATTGACATTACTGGCAACTTTAACCTGGAATTCGTTGTCAAATTCCAAATAGGCTTTAACTGACTCGCGAATGCCAGGTTCATCATCGACTAGCAATAATTTAGACGGTTGATTCACTGTTTTTTCCTTAAAAAGACTATTAACAATAGCTTCTCTATTGTGCCAGATTCTCTATCTAACGGGTTCTCTGTTGGGTTGGTTGATTGGGTACTTAGGTTCATCTAATAACCTTGACAGATATACTACGGGTTTCAAAAAATCAGGCATTCACCTTCAACCCTTGCCACTAATCCAGTTCGTACATCTATACCTGGGTGCTTGCGAAGGTCCGAAAGGATTACCATTTTTCCTTGCTCACCCACATGTAATATCATATTTGTCATTTATCATATTACTATTGTCAATTTTTTCTTAAAAGATCATGGATTTAAAAGAGCTACAAAGTGATGTCAATCCACAAGAGCACTGGTACTATCAAACAAAAAAGAGCTGTCTGCTCAAATTTTTTAAGGAAAAAATAACAGACTTCAAAAAAGTAACAGTTATTGATATTGGGGCTGGTTCGGGTTTTTTTTCTTTAGAGTTATATAGGCTCTATCCCGAAAAAATAAATAAAATTATACTAGTAGATATAAATTATACAGAAAATGAAATTGTTGAAACACAGGGAAAGTTCATTCAAAAAATGCAAGAATTACCTTCAACAGTTGAAAATAGTTTCATAATCATGATGGATGTATTGGAGCATATAGAAGATGACCAGATGTTTTTAGAGCAGTTGAAGATAAGAATTATGGATAAAAGTTATTGTTTTATAACTGTCCCAGCTTTCCAAGAGCTATATTCAGGTCACGACGTATTTTTGGGACATTATCGTCGCTATACTCTACGTCAACTCCAGAATATTCTTAGGGCTCAGGGATTTTTGATTAATAAAAGCTATTATCAGTACGGATTGATTTTCCCTATTGTATACGTGCTTAGAAAACTAAATAATAAACCAAATATTGCAAAAAATGATATGAAATCTGTTAACCCAATAATAAATAGTATTTTGTATAACATTATTGGACTTGAAATGCAAATTACGCATTTTAATAAAAATTTTGGACTAACTTGTACAGTAGAGCTGACTATTAATGGCGTCTCTAAAAGGTAATCTAGAACCAGTGCATTTCAGTTATGCAAGACTAAGCGAGGTAGAGAAGCCATCGATGAGATGGGAATCTTGCCACAAAAACAAGGCTTCAATGTCCTTGATGCTTTCACTTCTCTTTTTTCTGGTCACCCCCAATCTCCGATACCGCAGCCTGAGTAGTTACAAATCATGAAAAGAGAGTATAAAATAATATCTGGTATCAGCATACTATTAATTGTATTTATATTTCTGGGTTATTATTACCAATTCGATTGGACTGGATTTAACAATACCTCCCTCTATAAACTTGAAGAAAATATTATCGTTCGTGATTCACAGGATCAATTAAAGTCTCCTCATGATGAAAGAAAATCTTACCATCTTGTAGCATCGTCAAAAACTCTTTGGGATTGGATGAGCTTGTTTCTAGCACCAACTACTATAGCTGGACTGGGTTTTTGGTTTCAATCTATTCAAGAAAAAACTAGAGAAGAAAAAGCTAGAGAAGAAAAAGCAAAAACAGATGAACAAATGCGTGAAACTATTCTGCAAAATTATTTAAATGATTTGTCTACATTGTTAGTGGATAAACAACTAAATAAGTTTTTTGTGAACTCAGATAATCCCTTAACGGACTATAGTGCTGATCATGATATTGATTTCAAAGCCGCTTTGGATATAATTAACGTCAATTCGGGATAAGAAGGAGAAAAAAGACAGTACAGTTACAAGTTAATAGAAGGTTTTTTGGGCTGATGGCAGTAGGCGATTAATCCACAGATGAGATTTACACAGAAATTAACAGGGCTGCGGTGCCTAGAATGTTCTGTTTGAGAAATATTTTTTAACTGCTCAATTATCGTTTCAATTATAGAACGACGTCGAGCTAAGAGTTTATCCTGAAGCAACATCAGCTTATTCTTCATGTTCTTTTTAACCTTAAAAATTTTGCCAAATAGATGACTAACAAGTTCTTTGACAGGTTTTCGGTCATCGATGTTACATGGAGTGAGCTGGATATTGAGAAGCTCTCCTAATTCATTGACTACTGGATGAAGTTTAAAGCCAAAAAACCAATCAACTGAAGTCTTTCCCCTAGTAGCCAATCCATTAAAAACTTTTTTTCGAGAAATA
>CAIPYC010000038.1 GCA_903869185.1 uncultured cyanobacterium
CTCAAATAGAGCATTCTAGGCACCGCAGCCCTGTTAATTTCTGTGTAAATCTCATCTGTGGATTAATCGCCTACTGCCATCAGCCCAAAAAACCTTCTCTTGACTTGTAACTGTACTGTCTTTTTTCTCCTTCTTATCCCGAATTGACGTTATTTACTTAGCTTTCTTCTTTTTAAGTCCTGTTGAGGTAGCTCCAAAGAGCGCTAGTCCTGTTGTTGCTCCCAGGATGTTTAGAGGTTCTGGGACTGAAGATGTAATTACAGTTGAAGTACCTGTAAGATAAACGTCAAATGTTGTGTAGGCAGTACTCATCCCTTGCATGACAAGCTGATTGGTTCCGTTATACACTGCAGTCTGACAAAGTACTGGACAACGAGCAGACTCACTAGCGGGGTTACCAGATGCGTCAGCAGTATATAAATAGGCATCAAAAACCACTAAATCAGTACTCCAGCTGTATGTCAAATAATTAAACGAGATACTATCTAATAACTTTCCTGTTACTGGGTCTAGCACATCTAAACCTCTATTGTTACCACCAAAGCTGGCGAAATCCCCACCAGCAAATATTAAACGAATTTCCCATTTATTAGGATCAATAGAAGTTACTGTAGAAGGACCCCCAAGAGCACTCGGGTTGTTCTCTCCAAAGAAAAAGGGATCAGCTGATGAAAGAGTGGGTTTACCATTAACTTGAGAAGCATCAATTAACACGGCAGCGAAGCTAGTTCGGGGAATCATGATCCATAAACCCAATGTTAATCCTGACACTAACGCAATTTTGTTAAAGTTCATAAAAATCTCACAAAGATAAATATTAAAAGAACATGTTAAAGTACAGCTTCTTTTCCTTTATCGTCATTTATCAAAATTTGAATTGATGTATAATTTATTTGAATTGTATATTGTTATTACAAATATTTATAATCGAATTTACAGCATGTTGTGAAACCAAAAAACACAAAATTTCAAGAACCAATCAGACTAGGACGTACAATAACAACAATGAGCAAACCAGTTGCGGAAATGTAATAGATAGCTAATTAAGATTGCTAGATCAATCAGTTTATTAATTGTGTTTTGAGATTTGGGTGCAAAGCGCCGCAGAAAAGACTTTAGTTGGGACCAGAGATGTTCCGAGTGGTCATGCCACGAGAGGATTGTAAAATAAATTGTGTCAAGGGTCGAGAGAAGTTGTAATTTACCTGTAGGGGTGACAAGTTAGTTAGAAGCATTGTCTAGTAAAGATTATAATGGTTTGATTAAAAAAAAGATAGCTTGCCAGCTAATACTGATGAGCTATCTAGTTCTTACGCACATTACCTGATTTTTTAGCTCTCTGCCAAAAACTTCCACTTTTTTTAAGCCTGAGTAGTTACTAAAAACTAATTCTCCAGAGAGCGAAATTTGGCAGCTTTTTTCAAGAGAGATTGGGCGAAAGCTACCGCATCTTGAGCGCAATGTCCGCCGGCAAGTTGAGCGAGCTCCTGGGTTCTATGTTGATAGTTTATCAATTTATCTACCCTAACTACAGTTCGCTCTTGTTGATCTTCTTGAATAATGTTTTTGGAAACGCGAAAATGAACATCAGCTAAAGCCGCAATTATGGGTTGGTGAGTGACGCAGAGAACTTGATATTTTTGGGCAAGTTGGTGTAACTTGAGTGAAATCGCCTGGGACACATTACCTGAGACACCGGCATCAATCTCATCAAAAATCAGAGTACAATATTGTTTTTGATATTGAGCAAAACAAGCCTTTAAAGCTAGCAGAAAACGACTCATTTCCCCACCAGAAGCTATCAGGGATAATGGTTGAATCTTTTCTCCAGCATTGGGACTGAAATAAAATTCTATCTCCTCAGCTCCTAAAGCCCCTAGAGCGCATTGGGAAAACTGACAGGCAAAGATCACTTTTTCCATAGCCAATGGTTTTAATTCCCTCATGAGATCACGTTCTAGTTTGCCGGCAGTGTCTTTTCTCAGTTTGGATAGCTTTTGACATTGGTCTTGCAGAAAAATATAGGACTTTTTTTCGAGATCTTCTAGTTCAGACTGTGAGTGACCTTTGCCAGTTAAAGATTCTAACTCTTCTTGCAGGGATTGATATTTAGTAATCGTTTCAGCCAGGCTGGGGCCATATTTCCGGCATATACGCTTGAGTAACCTGATTCTCTCTTCAACTTCTTCGAGATGATTTGGATCTGCCTCCAGGCGATCGCCATAGGCATAAACCAGATTACTGACTTCTACTGTCAGATTTAAGGCAGAGGAGATCAATTCTGTTAAAGATTCGAGATCAGGATCATATTTGACCATTTCCTGCAGCAGAGAATTAGCTTGACCAAGTAAATCGGTGACAGCCTGTTGCCCTTGATCGTTTTGATAGAGGATTTGGTAAGCCTGATAGCTAAGCTGCTGGAGCTCTACTACATGGGATAGACGCTCACTGTCTTGTTCTAATAGTTCAAGTTCATCAGGTTGGGATAAATTAGCCAACTTGAGCTCTTCTGATTGAAATTTAACCAGATCCAGTCGCTGAAGTAGATCCTTTTGCGATTGTAGATGAAAATCCAGTTCATTTTTGGCCTTTTGGTATTGTTGATAGGCAGTAGTAACAGCCGCGCGAGCATCAGCAACCGGCGGACCTCCATAGAAATCGAGTAGATCTCTTTGCCGCTGATTGTTGGTCAATTGAATCGTTTGTCCCTGAGCGGTAATCTCAATCAGATGATCTCGAAGAATTTTTAGAGACTGCAGATTGACCAGGACTCCATTGATCCTAGAGCGTGACTTGAATGAGGTACCTGAAATATTGAACTCACGGGTGCAAATGAGATAACCTTCCTCTATTGGTTCAATCTTCTCGGCTAATAGATACTGCTCTACCACCGAAGAAAGCCTGAAAGTCGCCTCGATACAACCTTGACTGGTTCCCTGGCGGAGAAAGCGTGAGTTGATCTTACCGCCAAGAACTAGATCAATAGCATCTAGAATGATCGATTTACCAGCTCCTGTTTCTCCAGTCAAAACATTTAGACCAGCATTAAATTCTATTTCCAAGTCATCGACTAGAGCAAAATTTTTGATCTTCAGTAGAGCTAGCATTGATCCTAAAACTGCCTCAGAAAACGCAGATCGCTATTGTAAAGACGACGGATATCATCAATCTGATGCAGGACCATCGCAAAACGTTCTACACCAAAACCTGCAGCAAAGCCAGTATAGATCTCCGGATCATAGCCAACAGCTTCTAAAACGCTAGGATCAACCATACCACAGCCCAAGACCTCTAGCCATTCACCTTTCCACTCGATATCTACTTCAGCACTAGGCTCGGTAAACGGGAAATAACTGGCTCTAAAGCGCACTGGCAAATCAGATCCAAATATTTCCGACAGGAAGACCTTGATTGTTCCTCGCAAATCCGCAAAAGTCACCCCCTGATCTACCAGGAGAATCTCTACTTGATGAAAAACAGCAGAATGAGTAGCATCGACTGTATCACGACGATAGACTCTTCCAGGGGCAACAATCCTGATGGGGGGCTGGTGCTTTTCCATATAGCGAATCTGTACAGGAGAAGTATGTGTTCTCAAAAGACGCCCATCGCTAAAGAAAAAAGTATCCTGCATATCGCGAGCCGGATGATCCTCAGGGATATTGAGCGCTGCAAAATTGTAGTAATCTGTCTCCACCTGAGGGCCGGAGGCAACTGAATAACCCAAGCCAACGAAGATATCCAGGATTCTATCTATCATCTGGTTGAGGGGATGGATATGTCCAAGTGGACGAGATACCCCAGGCATAGTCACATCAAGGGTTTCTGCAAGAAGCTGGGACTCTATCTGTTGGCTTTGCAAATGCTCGAGGCGTTGATTTAAAAGGGACTCTAGGGTATCCTTAACATCATTGGCTGTCTGTCCAATGTGTGGACGATCCTCATTGCTGATTTTTCCCATATTGCGCAGGATTTGGGAAAGCTGTCCCTTCTTACCAAGATAAAATACACGCAACCTTTCTAGTTCATCTAGAGTTTTAGTTTGAGATACTATGGACTGGGCATCCCGACTTAAAGTAGTTAATTCTGCTTCAATTTGTTCAAAAGTGGTCGTCATATTAATTCTTAATATCGAATATCGGGTCTCTTAAGTCTGCTGAAATCTCCAGAAAACAACAGAAATTTTACTTTTTTGATGCCAGTTATGTCTAACACACCATCTACTATCAATATTTTAATCAGTAATGATGACGGAATTTTCGCTCTAGGAGTAAGAACCCTGGCCAATACACTTGTTGATGCTGGCTTTGAAGTGACTGTAGTCTGCCCAGATAGAGAGCGCTCGGCTGCTGGACATGGGCTGACTATCCACACTCCCATTAGGGCCCAAATGGTTTCTTCAATTTTTGATCCTAGGGTGCGAGCCTGGTCGTGCTCGGGTACTCCAGCTGACTGTGTTAAATTTGCCTTGAGCGCTGTCGTTTCCAGTCGGCCTGATTTTGTCTTAGCTGGTATCAACCACGGCGGCAACCTAGGAACTGATGTTCTATATTCGGGCACTGTCTCGGCTGCGATGGAGGGATTGATTGATGGAATTCCCAGTATTGCCTTAAGCTTGAATAGCTTTAATGCGCTCAATTTCCAGCCTGCAGCCGACTGCGCGGTTAAATTGATCGAATACCTGCTCCAGTATCCTCTGGGAAAAAGCACCCTATTAAACGTCAATATTCCGGTAGCTGAAGTACTCAAGGGTTTTAAAATCACTAGACAGGGACTGCGCCGTTACATAGAAAACTTCCAAGAGCGTAAAGACCCAAGAGGCAAAACCTACTATTGGCTAGCAGGAGAAGTGGTTGAAGAAATCACTCAAGATTTCGATGAACTATCAGGAATTGATCTTCCTACAGATGTTGAGGCCATTCGCGAAAACTATGTCACTATAACTCCTTTGCATTATAACCTCACAGATATCTCCATCACTAAAGAGTTGCAAGGAATCAATTCAGCTAATTTCTAGAGTTGTCATAAAACATGATATTCTATTCAAGCAACCGATAGGAAACAGCTTTGGTATGAACTATGTCTCCTGAAAATTTTGAAAAAAACAATGATCCAAATAATTTAAAACGTATTGAGTTGATCGACGAGGAAGGAAGATCTCTCCCCTGTTACGTAGAAAAAGAGTTGGATGTCCATGATGATCATTATCTATTGGTTAGTCCAGTAGATACTTCAATTCGGATTTTGGCCCTAGATGGCTCTGAAGAGGAAACTGATGATTCTGAATTAATACTCATCGAAGATCCCGAAGAAATTGATGATATTTTTGAAAACGCTAAAGCGGTTCTCAGTGAGTTGAATCTTCTACTTAAAAATACTGCCTACAGCTTAACAGTAGAAGGTGAAATCCCTCCTTTTGATGAGGATCAGGTAATCTCTCTGGAACTCGAAGAAGAAGATACCGAGGAAGAATCACTTGAACCAGAGGAGCTACAGTTTTTAACTAGCTTCTTTCATGGAAAGTACAAATACTCTATCTATACCCCCCTTGATCCTCTTCTTTACATCGTCAAGCAGAACCCAGCTGGTAAGATGCAGTTGATAGATCATGAAGATCCACAACTCAAGCCAATCATTGAGGCTTTTCTGTTTGCAGATCAAGATGAGGACGAAAACTAGACCAAACCAAGAAGGACTACCTTAGAAAAAGATAGTCCTTCTTGAGTTAATGCGGATGGCGAGATTTGAACTCGCACAGCGTAAGCCACACGCACCTCAAGCGTGCGTGTCTACCATTCCACCACATCCGCGCTTTTTTATTGAGGTTTCCCTACATTAGCATAGAGAATAAATCTTTGTCTACTAGCGCATAGTGACAAATTCTTCTGCCGCACTAGGATGTATTCCCACAGTCGCATCAAAATCAGCTTTAGTTGCTCCCATTTTGACAGCAATGGCAACCCCTTGAATGACCTCAGCTGCATGCTCACCAACCATATGAGCGCCCAAGACCCTGTCTGTACTAATCTGCACAACTAGCTTCATCATCGTTTTATCCTGCCCTCCACTAAGAGTATGGTAGAGTGGGCGAAATTTTACCCGATAGGTTTTAATATCTTCTTCGCCGTATTCTCGCTTAGCTTGTTCTTCACTGAGTCCCACTGTTGCCGCTTCTGGATGGGTAAAGATCGCAGAAGGGACATTGGCATGACTCATCAAGCATGACTTGTTACCGTAAATCGTATCGGCCAGCGCGCGTCCCTCTCCAATAGCTACAGGAGTTAAATTGATACGATTTGTGCAATCGCCTACTGCGTAGATATTGGGTTGAGATGTCTGGCTTTCTGCATTGACAACTATTGAACCTTTATTGGTATCAATTCCCGCCACATCCAAGCCAAGATCGTCAATATTGGGAACCCTTCCAGTAGCAGCAAGCGCAATGGTATCTGTTAAAAACAATTCATCTGATTCAAGTATGATTTTTAATCCATTTTCAGTTTTTTCAATAGATTTAGGATGGCTGTTGGGGAGAATTTTTATGCCATGTTCGAGCATGCCTTCTTGTATTGCGCTGCGGAGATCTTCATCAAATCCAGCTAGGATTTTATCCTTACGGATAATCTGAACGACTTGGGTGCCTAGTCCATGGAAGATACAAGCAAACTCTGAACCTATATAACCACCACCAAGGATCACAATGCTTTTGGGCTGTTCTGGCAGGGTAAAGAGATCATCGGAAACCAGGGCATATTCTATCCCGGGGATATTGGGCTTGATTGGACGACCACCTACTGCTATCAAGATACGCTCTGCCGTAATTTTTTCGCCATCGACCTCAATGATGTGAGAATCCAAAAAGCGGGCTCTTGCGGGGAAAATGGTCACCTTGGAATTGTCGATCATTTTTCGATAAATACCATTGAGACGACTAACTTCCTGATTGACTGCATTTACCATGTGTTGCCAATTTAGGCTACTATAAACAGGGCTCCATCCGTAGCCTTGAGACTGTTTGAAGATCTCAGGAAAACTGGATCCATAGACCATCAGTTTTTTAGGAATACAACCACGATTGACACAGGTTCCCCCCAGTTTTCCCATTTCAGCCAAGGCCACTTTGGCCCCATATTCAGCGGCTCGTCTGGCCGTAGCTATGCCTCCTGAACCTCCTCCGATAACAAATAGATCAAAGTCACTACTCATAGCCCAAAAACCCCCAAATAACAAGTATAGTAATTTGTTTTTCCATGCCTAAAACCATCTGGAAATCAAACAAAAAGGTAAATTTAATATTTTTGTCCCTTTCTTTGATCTATCTTACTACTCTAATTCTTCCTCAGTGGTCAAAAGCCTCTCTTCCTCTGTGTCGATTAGATCTATCCAAATCCTTGAATTCTATTTTGAATAAAGAACCTCTCTCGCATGCTCATGTAGGAATTTCTCTGCAAACTTTAGCTTCAAAGGATTCTCTTTTTGAGCTAAATTCTGATAGCTATTTTACTCCGGCTTCTAATGCCAAGATTTTCACAACAGCAGCAGCGCTACGTTTTTTGGGCGAGAATTTTACCTTTTCTACTGATTTTTTCTTCGATGGTCGAAATTTGATAGTAGTTGGTGGAGGCGATCCGGGACTAAGTACAGCAAATCTGATGACTGCGGCCACAATGCTAAGACAAAGCGGGATCACAAAGATCAATAAATTAATGATTTTACTTGAGGATAATCTCAGCCATTCTGCAAACACTTGGCAATGGGGAGACTTGGTTTTTGACTATGCCGCTTTGCCAGGAACAATCAACTTCAATCAGAATGCTTTTGGCTTAACCCTCACCCCGACCAAGGTAGGACAACTTGTAGATTTGAGTTTTTCTGATCCCAGATTGGCCGCTTTTTTGCAAATCAACAATATGGTGCGCAGTGAACGAGATAATGGTTCGGTTGAAGTCATTGGCAATTTGAAAAGTAATAGTATCGAACTAAGAGGCAGTATTAATCAACCCATCACCTTAGGGCTAACTATCCCATTGATTGAAGATTATTTTTTAGACTCATTTGCCCAAATCCTAAAAGAAACAGGGATCAGTGTTGCTAAAGTCTCTAAAACTGATACTATGCCTGTGGGATATCATAAAATCGCCCAATTTCACTCACCTCCTCTTTCGGAAATCATCAAAACCATCAACCAAGATAGTAATAATTTCTACGCCGAGGCTCTGTTTAATTTACTCAAGAGCAAATCCGGCTCAATTAAAGAGAGCTTAAGGATCAAAGCAGATAGTTTTTTTCTAATTGATGGCTCTGGCCTTTCTCGTGAGGATCTAGCAAGTCCTAGATCTATTGTGGAGACTCTTAGGATGGTCGCAGAGAGCAAACAATCTGCAATCTATAAGAATTCTTTAGCTCTTGCCGGTCAAAGTGGAACTTTGCGTAATCGATTCAAAGGCACAGCGATTGAAGGAAAATTATGGGCAAAAAGCGGGACTCTCACAGGTGTATCGGCTTTATCTGGTTACCTGAATCCTCCTAATTATCAGCCTCTGGTCTTCAGTATTTTGGTCAATCAGAGTCCTTCCCCTAATTTACGTCAGACAATCGATGAAATCATTCAATTGTTTAGCCAGCTTAGCCCATGTTAAATGCTCGTGAAGTTGCTTTTTTTATACTCAAAGATGTCTCTTTTGGGCAAAGTTATGCCGATATTGCTCTGTCTCGGGGAATAGACAAGTCCCAACTGAGTCAACAAGATCGCGCCTTGGCAACAGAATTGGTCTATGGAGTCTTGCGTAGACAGCGCACTTTAGATGCCCTGATTGATCAGTTTGCCAAAAAAAAGGCCCATCAACAGCCAAATGATATCCTATTGGCGCTACGCTTGGGTATCTATCAGCTTCGCTATATGGATGCAATACCCAATTCAGCTGCTGTTAACACCAGTGTTGATCTAATGAAGAAATCCAAATACAGCAAGGAGCTCTCTGGGGTAGTCAATGCTATCTTGCGAAAAATCAGTATAAACCAAGATGAGGATCCTTTAAATCTTCCCAATGACAATGAAATGATAGCCAGATTGGGCATCTTCTATAGTTTTCCTGATTGGATCATTGAATTTTTTTTGCAGCAGTTTGACTTGGATGAAACCCAACAGCTCTGTAGCTGGTTTAATCAAGTCCCCAGTTTAGATATTAGAATTAATCCTTTAAAAAACTCCAGAATCGAGGTGCAAAAACTTCTAGAACAAGAGGGGATTGGTTCAAAAATTCTCTCTAAAACTCAGCAGGGACTGCGATTGCAAGGTTCACATGGCTCTATTGTCAAATTACCAGGCTATTGCCAGGGATTGTGGAGCGTCCAGGATGCCAGCGCCCAGCAGGTTGTTCATTTTCTCGATCCCCAACCTGGAGAGGTTATCATAGATGCCTGCGCAGCTCCAGGTGGCAAGAGTACTCATATTGCTGAGCTCATAAAAGATCAAGGAGAAGTATGGGCTATAGATCGCATTGCTTCTAGATTGAAAAAGCTATCTGATAACGCTGAAAGATTAGGACTAGATAGGATCAAAATTGTTCAGGGAGATAACCGACAAATGTCGCATTTTGAGAATAGCTGCGATCGATTGTTGCTAGATGTACCCTGTTCCGGTTTGGGAACCTTGCATCGCAATCTAGATTTGCGTTGGAGATTAAATCAAGAAAGAATAGAGCAGTTGTTTATATTGCAACAGCAGATTCTTTCTGCTTGTCAAAAATGGGTTAAACCGCAAGGCATTCTGGTTTATTCAACCTGCACTCTAAATCCCAAGGAAAATGAGCATATGATCGAAAGCTTTCTTCAGGAAAATAGTGATTATTCACTTCTTGAATCCCTGAAATTATATCCCCAGCGAGATGATAGGGATGGTTTTTATATGGTCAAGTTACAGAAAAAATGAAGCTCTTTAAGTGTGCCCAATGTGTACGGGCTTTAACTACCTTCTTCTTGTGCCCCCTGCTGAGCTAATCGAGACATTTCTGTAAGCTCGCGCAGAAGGCGGTTTTGATTCAGCAAATGCATCTTGAGCTAGTGGACAAGTTGTCCAATGTCCCTGAACCATAACGTTGAGCAGTTCGCAATTGCCTCCCCTGTGTCCCTCGGGATCATAAAAACGACAGTACCTGCAAGATCTAGTTGAATGGTTTATTTTATTCATGGCATATTAAAAGCGATTTAAAAAACAAATGTTTTATTATTCTCATTCTCACTCATGCCAAAGGACAGTAAGAAGGTAACCTAGCATTTAAAAGTCTTACCATTCAAGAGGTTTGTCTAATTCGTGTTGCTTGAGAAGCTTTATTATTTTTTAACTTTTCCGTTATATTAGTAAATAAAAATAATATGTTTCATTCGGGTCTGAGATGGTTTACAGATGGGGATCAAGGTTTTAACCTCTACTAACTATCGAGATCATATAGCGAAAAAATAAAGTCAAATTCTTTAGATAGTAAAATATGCAAGGCTTTTTTCTATTTTTTGGACCAGGTTTGGACAATACAACAGCTACAGACTCCCCATCTTTCCAGCTCAAAGGCATTGGCTGAGCTCTGGCATTGCGGACAGATTAGAATACTTTTGGATGTGGTGGAAATGGGTATCTTGGAATGGGCATTATTCCAATGAGCCGAGGAAAATCTTATATTTTCAAGGGGTTCATCTAGCAGAAGAGACAATTTCTTGATCAGTTGATATCTTTGCAAAGAAAGTGTGTGAGCCCAAGCGGAGCTGGCAGTTGCAACAGATAATACTCCCTTTTGCAGATGAAGTGGACGACTATGCTCGAATGTCTTGAGGGATACTGCCTGTTGCCAGCACTCTAGCAAATGAAGATGTCTTTGGAATCTATCCCAGAATGGAACTTGATCTTGTTCTAACTTTTTTAACAGTAGAGATAATGAATCAAAAGACATTTAGAAACCAGATTATGTCAAAATACTTGAGAGAAGAACTACAACTATGAGTTATTCACAAGAGCCTGGAGACCAAGAGAAAGAGCCAACACAACTTCCCAATCCAGATATGCCAGAGAGTACCAGTATATTTTCAAGGCTTTTTACAGCTTGGAGCATTGCGGGCTTGGCAACGATACTACTGGGCAATATTCTGCTTATCTATAGTCAACAGCAGAGCAGATTAACCCAAATAACAAAACAATCTACTCCAAAAGAGTTAAAAATAGGCATTTCTCCTAAAATCCAACTCCAATCTCTGAGTGTACTTAGAGTTCCTTCTAGAAAATTCAGTTATAAACATAGTATAACAAACGATCATAAACCAGATTTGCTTGACAGTTTATTGTCAAAAAGGCTTGGCAAGAAAATAGGCATTATCAAGCTTCAGCCACAAAACAAACAACTCGGGCTCAATTTGTTAGAAGAAAAAGAACTCCAGCAGGAATCACGATCAGAACAAAAGAACTCACAGAGTGATCTGGGTTTTAATTATCGAACCAGGGCTAAAATGCAAGCAATCATCAATCAGCAAGATTATGGTGAAATTATAAATAAGCTGGGTAAATTGCAACAAGAGAGAATACAGCAACAATCAGAAGAAAACAATAGTCTCTCTGTCACAAGAGTGAACTAAAGAGATCAGTATTTTTTTTATTGCGTTCTCCTAAAAATTTCAAGCGCAATCCTTATTCTCTCCAAAAAATAAAGGCAATGTCAAACGACAGCTTGTCGTTTATTTGTGATAAAATTTACAAAAAGGGACAACTTTAGCAGAATTGCTACTGAATAGTCAAACGACAACTTGTCAAACTTAATTATTTTTTCTTAACGGAAATTCGAAAAATGTCAAAAAAAATTTCATTAGCCATTTCTCTGATGCTTTCTTTAGTGGTCAGTTTCTTTCTAGTGGTATCCCCAGCATCTGCTGACACTTTCGAGGTCAAGATGGGAGCCGACAACGGAATGTTGAAATTTGAGCCCTCTGCTTTGACCGTTCACAAAGGAGATACTGTCAAATGGGTAAATAACAAGCTTTCTCCGCACAATGTTGTTTTTGATTCTACCAAAACCCCTGTAGATGCCGCGAGTATATCTCACAAGGCTTTGGTTTTTGCTCCTGGAGAATCTTTCTCAACTACTTTTGACCAAGCTGGTACTTACGCCTACTATTGCGAACCTCATCGCGGCGCCGGTATGGTTGCTACAATCACTGTAGAGTAAAAATACTAATTTCGTTCTTGAGAATAACCTCTGATCTCGGATTAGGGGTTATTTTATACTATATCAAAAAAAGCATCTTCTATTTCATAGCCTAATACCTGGGTCATTGATTTCAGGCGGCTCTTGGTAGGAATGTTTTTACGTTTCAGCCAGTCGTTCAAAATAAATATTTTCTGCATTACAAAAATTTCAAGAGACTCTGGATTATATTTAATTCCTTCAGTCTTGCTAAATTGATGGGGAATTAGCATGGCTGTATATCTGGCCAACTCTCCCTCTTGCCAGTTAAGAAAAAAGGGTAGCCAGGGGCAGACTGAATCTAGTCTAATGAACCAAAGTCTGATTTCAGGGATTTCCGATAGTTCTCTGGGATCATTTTCTTCTCTCGGAAAGTCTATATTAAAATTTAATTTCTGTTCGAATTCCAAAAAGTTGTCTTCTTTGTTGAGTTTCTCCAAAAAAACTCTAACTGGCGAAATATCTAGTTGCCTCAAGGAATCATGTGATAGGTCGATAGCCGTCATAAATAATAAATAAATAGATAGAACAAAGCTTAGAATTCGGCATTGCCAGGAGTACGCGCAAAGGCGATCACATCTCTGATATTGGACATTCCGGTCATTAATTGAACAAGACGTTCAAACCCCAACCCAAAACCAGCATGAGGCACAGTACCATAACGCCTTAGATCCAAATACCACCACAATTGACTAGATGGAATATCACAAGAGAGCATTCTCTGCTCAAGAACATCCAATCGCTCTTCTCTCTGGGAACCACCAATAATTTCACCTATTTTGGGAACCAGAATATCCATGGCAGCTACCGTTTGATCATCATCGTTGAGCCTCATATAAAAAGCTTTGATATTTTTGGGATAGTTGGTAACAATCACTGGTCTTTTAAATAACTCCTCAGCAAGATAGCGTTCATGTTCAGACTGGAGATCTATGCCCCACTCAACAGAATATTCAAAAGTCTTGGGAGATTTAAGTAAAAGCTCAACTGCCTCTGTATAGGTAATTCTGGCAAATTCCTTATTGATAATATTATCTGCAGTAGATAGAACGCTTTGATCAATACGTTGATCGAAGAACTCCATGTCTTCTGGGCAGTTCTCTATTACTGATTTAAAGACTTCTTTTAAGAAAGATTCGGCTAGATCTTGATCTCCCTGGAGATCACAAAAAGCCATCTCAGGTTCAACCATCCAAAATTCAGCTAAATGCCTAGAGGTATTTGAATTTTCTGCTCTAAAGGTTGGTCCGAATGTATAAACATTACTAAAAGCCATTGCCATCACTTCGGCTTCTAACTGCCCACTTACTGTCAGATAGGCTTTTTGCCCAAAAAAATCTAGATCGTAGTCGACTTTGCCGCTCAATCTCTCCAAATCTAGGCTTGTGACTTTAAACATTTCCCCAGCACCCTCGCAGTCACTTGCGGTGATTATGGGAGACTGTATCCAAAGAAAACCGCGCTCCTGGAAAAAACGATGAATAGAATTAGCAGCAGCGTTCTTGACACGCATCACAGCTCCTATTGTGTTTGTGCGTGGTCTCAGATGAGCAATAGTTCTAAGAAACTCAAAGGAATGACGTTTTTTCTGCAGCGGATAATCGAGAGGATCAGCATCACCGAAGACAGTGAGGCGATCTGCCCTCAACTCTATGTTCTGTCCTTTGCTGGGAGATTCGCTCAAGATACCATTTACCTGAAGGGATGCACCGGTATTTAATCGTTTGAGCAATGTACCATATTCAGGCAAGGTCGGCTCCAAAATAACCTGAAGATTGGATAGGCAGGAGCCGTCATTGACCTCCAAAAAACTAAAGTCTTTCAATTCTCTTTTAGTTCGAACCCAGCCAGCTACTGTTAGCTCATCTCCAGGTTTTCCTTGTTTTAGAATCTCTGCGATACGTATCATTCTATCAAGTGCTCATTTCTTTTTTGAGTTTAGCACGTTGGGCTAAAAAGAACCGTTTTGGTTCCCCGAAGAAGCTCTCTTGTCTATAGCATGTAGCCCTCGCTAAGCTAGGATAGAACTAGGATAGAAAAGGAGAAAATGCCTTGGATAGAATCTTCTCTAAGATAGTAAGCTTCAATCAGTCTGGACTCGGGGGATGTTTGATTAGGCTGATACTCTTTGGTATTTTCTTGGCTACAATCGGTCTGGGTTGGTTGTTACATGGATTACTGGTAGTTCTGGCAGTAACTCTGACGTTGCTTGTGATCTCTTGGTTTGTGTTTAGCTGGTGGTTAAAACGCAAAATAGTGGAATCTGCCTGCCCGGCCTGTAATTATGAATTCATGGGTTTTACAGGCAAAAAATGTACTTGTCCTAACTGTAGAGAGTCGCTAGTGGTCGAAGGTGGAAAATTCAAACGACTCAGTTCGATTGGGGCAATTGATGTGCAAATAGTTGATGTAGCAGACAATTAAATATAGAACATCATACCTTGTTTCAATTGTATATCTCTTAGTCGACAAAGTTCCTCCAGGGAGTGGGTTTGCAAAATAGATTGGGAAGAAGAATCAACCTTTGCCCAGCTTTCCCTAATAACTTTCATCTCCAATGTCAGAGGTTCGTTCTCGTCAACAACTTTCTGTTCTCCTTCAATCAATTGCACTATTTCCAACAGAGAAATATTGCGCGGTTCTCGTGCTAGAGTATAGCCACCTTTTGCCCCTCTTATACTTTTGAGCAAACCTCCCCTGCGCAAAACAGCTAATATCTGTTCCAGATAGCGCTCGGGTATGGGGTGCTTTGCTGTGATTTCTCCAGTTGCTACAGGTTTTTTTGTATTAGATTGACTAGCAATCTCTAAAAGGGCAACCAGAGCGTATTCAACTTTCGGTGGTAATTCCAGGAGCGTGTAATGATACTTGTCCAAAATTTAAGGGGGGATATGTCCTATGAATAATTTAACTTGTTTGTGACTCCTTTGGCTCTGACTATCTCCTCTTCTATATGACTAACTGTCAAGATAGTTTTAAGCAAAGAATCTGGATTTAGGCTGATTGAGTCTATTCCCTCAATGACTAGAAACTCTGCAAATTCTCGATAGTCACTAGGTGCCTGCCCACAAATCCCGACCTTTTTACCATTTTCATGAACAGTCTTGATGAATTGTTTAATCATGGTTTTTACAGCTTCATTGCGTTCATCAAACAGATGAGCTACTAGAGCTGAATCACGATCAAGTCCCAAGACTAGTTGCGTTAGATCGTTTGAGCCAATCGAAAAACCATCAAAAATTTCACAAAATTCTCTTGCCAAGATAACATTGCTGGGAATTTCACACATCATATAGATTTGTAAGCCATTTTCTCTCTGTTTTAGTCCATAATGATCCATTTCCTGTAAAACCCTTTTGCCTTCTGCTGGAGTGCGACAGAAGGGGATCATGGGAATAATATTGGTTAACCCCATAACTTCGTAAACTTTTTTGATAGCTTGACATTCTAGATTGAATGCTTTCTTATATTTTGGATCATAATAACGCGAAGCCCCTCGCCAACCCAGCATTGGGTTTTCTTCATGAGGTTCAAAATCGCTACCTCCTAGCAAGCTGGCATATTCATTGCTTTTGAAATCAGACATTCTGACAATGACAGGACGAGGATAAAATGCAGCTGCAATCATCCCTATTCCACTAGAAAGACGTTCTATAAAAAAGTCAGAGGGAGTTGGATAAAGCCCAGTAATTAAACTCTCAATTTTGGCTTTGACAATGGGGTTACTAATCTTCTCGCTTTCTAGCAAAGCTAAAGGATGTATCCCAATATGATTATTGATGATAAATTCTAGGCGTGCTAGTCCCACCCCATCACAGGGAATCGCAGCAAGAGAAAAGATAACTTCTGGATTGCCTACGTTCATCAAAATCTTGGTTCTTGTCTGTGGCAAATCTTCTAGTTCTGTTTCCTGAAGCTGATAGCCAATGATGCCCTGATATACATTTCCCTTTTCCCCTTGCGCGCAAGAAACTGTGAGCTCTTGACCATTTTTGATGATTTCTGTTGCATTGCCGCAGCCTACTACAGCCGGAATCCCCAGTTCACGAGCAATGATTGCAGCATGACAGGTACGCCCTCCCTGGTCTGTGATAATAGCACTGGCTTTTTTCATAATTGGTTCCCAGTCAGGGTTAGTCTGTCTGGTTACAAGAATTTCTCCCTTTTCAAAAGTAGCCAATTTCTGGGTATCGAGAATTACCCTAGCTTTGCCATGGCCAATCATTTCTCCCACCGCCCGACCACTTACCACCAATTCCCCCTCACCTTCAAGTAGATAAGTAGAGAGTACCTGTTGGCTCTTAAGCGATTGAACTGTTTCAGGTCGCGCCTGTACTATGAATAATTCACCGGTTAATCCATCTTTAGCCCATTCAATATCCATAGGACAATCCTTGCCACTGATGCCGGAATAATGCTGTTCAACGATACAGGCCCAGCGTGCCAACGTCAGGATTTCTGAATCGTCTAAAGCGTATCTCATCCTATCTTCACAAGATACTGGAATATTTTTGGTTTGCTTGCCGCTACCTTGTTCATAGATCATTTTGATCTCTTTGCTACCTAATCTCTTCTCCAAAATAGGCTCATAACCTTGCAAGAGAGTAGGCTTGAAAACCAGGTATTCATCAGGATTGACCGACCCTTGTACTATGTTTTCACCCAGTCCATAGGAAGCCGTAATGAGCACATTATTTTTGAAACCATTTTCAGTGTCAATAGAGAACATCACCCCAGAAGTGGCGAGATCGGATCGTATCATCTTTTGTATGCCTACAGAGAGCCCAACCTCAAGGTGATCATAGCCTCTAGAAGCGCGGTAAGAAATAGCTCTATCAGTAAACAACGAAGCAAAACACTGATGTGTTGCAGTAAGAACTGACCAAACTCCATGCACATTAAGATAGGTCTCTTGTTGTCCGGCAAAACTAGCATCGGGCAAATCTTCAGCCGTAGCCGAAGAACGTACCGCTACATCTACTTGGCTAACACATTCGAGATATTCCAACTGGCGAACAGGATCTATTTGCTGACAGAATTCTGATTCTTCGCTGTATTGAAGACATAGCTTGAGATAGGCTTGTGTGATTGCTTCCACCAACTCATTTGGCAAGGGAGCGTTCAGAATTAAGGATCTAGCCTGCCTACCATGCTCTCTTAAGTTGTTGATATCAGAAATATCAAGAGTTGAAAAGAGCTGCGCCAATTTGCTTTCTAGATCTGAATTCTTCAGGAAGAGTCGATAGGCATAGGCAGTGGTTGCAAAACCATCAGGAATCTTGATGCCCATTGAGGTCAAATTAATGATCATTTCGCCTAGGGATGCGTTTTTGCCGCCAACCCTGCTGACATCATTAATATCAGTTTCACTAAATTGGAGAATTAGTGCATCGTCTTTTTTGATCTCAATCATAATCACAAGTGTTTTATTGATTTCTTTTCATTCTGACACTTGGTCTTTCCTGCCCCGTTGAGTTGTTGCTACCTTGTAATGTGAATTGACGCCCAAAAATCGGGCATAATGAAACAATATAGATCTTGATTTTTTTCAACTATGTCGATTGGGACCACTATGAATGCGCCTAAAGAGGGACTGCCGGTTACTATCATTACCGGTTTTTTGGGCAGCGGCAAAACCACCCTACTGAATCATATTTTGACCAATCAACAGGGACTAAGAACAGCGGTACTTGTCAATGAATTCGGGGAGATAGGCATAGATAACGAGCTGATTGTTACTACCGACGACAATATGGTAGAGCTCAATAATGGCTGTATCTGTTGCACAATCAATGACGATCTGGTAAATGCGGTATATAGGGTATTGGAGCGACCGGAAAAAGTGGATTATCTGGTGGTAGAAACTACGGGTTTGGCAGATCCGCTACCTGTTGCCCTAACCTTTCTAGGTACTGAACTGCGCGATATGACCCGTCTTGATTCAATTGTGACAGTTGTTGATTGTGCCAACTTCAGTCTTGATCTTTTTAATAGTCAAGCCGCCAATAGTCAAATTGCTTATGGTGATATCATCCTGCTTAACAAGACCGATCTGGTGGAGCCCAAAGTAGTAGATGAAATAGAAGAAAGAATTGGCAAGAACAAGGATGCAGCAAGAATAATCAGAACCAAGGATTCGCAAGTGCCTTTACCACTTATTCTAAGTGTGGGCTTGTTTGAATCAGATCAGTATTTTGCAATTCGGGATCATCACGACCACGACCATGATGATCATCACCACTCCAACCACCTAGAAAATGACGGTTTTACTTCAGTTTCTTTTCAGAAAGACCGCCCTTTGTCAATTCGTAAATTTCAGTACTTTTTAGATAACTTAATGCCTTCTGATGTCTTCCGAGCTAAGGGAATCCTTTGGTTTGAAGGCAGTCCAAATCGCCATATTTTTCATGTCAGTGGCAAGCGCTATAGTATTACTGATAGTAATTGGAATGATCAGCCCAAAAATCAACTGGTTTTGATTGGGCAAAATTTGAACCATGCTATCTTGTTGGAGCAATTAGAAGAATGTCTAGTATAGCCTTTTGGTCTTAGCCACCACCAACTATGGTCACAATTTCCAACACATCTCCATTTGCTAATTTTGTACTTTCCCAATATTGTCTAGGGAGAATTTCCTTATTATGTTCTACAACTACTAAATGAGGATTGAGTCCCAACTGTTGGAGAAATTGGGGAAGTGATGTTTGATCGAGAGAGCTTGTCACTTCGCCGTTAACGGTGATATTTATTTGCATTGATTAAGTTTTTCTTAAACTTTTAATTTAATCATACCTAGAAATAAAAGATTGTAATCCAGCAATTCTCAATGCGGAACACGATAGAATGAACCTGACCAACTCAGAACTAAAAGAGCTAATTCGTAAAGTGGATGATGAATTATCCAAACGTTTTATCGCCTTGGATGGGGGTGGATATTTCATTATTTATTTAGATAGGGATGCTAAATTAATCTGCGCCAAACATTACACCAATATCATTGACGAAAAGGGATTGGCGCTTGATCCCGAAACAGGCGAGATAATACCGGTTAAGGGCAAGGTAGAAAGAACCATCAATGCTCTCTACAGCGCCAGAACCGCCAAGGAGCTCTGTATCAAGATATTTGAAGGGGCTGCATCGACTCCTGTGAGCGAACTGGTTCATGCTGCCTATTTGGGTAGAGAATTTGTCAGAGCAGAAATGGCACTCATTTCAGGGGAAGAATATATTCAGGATTAGTCTCCAATCATTAATGGATTAATTTAAAAAAATGACTCACCCGCTCCATATTGCGTTTATCTGGCATCAACACCAGCCTATTTATAAATCTCAGCTGACCGGAGAGTACAGATTACCCTGGGTGAGGCTTCATGGAACCAAGGATTATCTAGATCTGATTTTAAATCTAGAAAAGTTTCCTAAACTCCATCAAACGGTCAATCTAGTCCCTTCTTTAATTTTACAGCTTGAAGATTATGCAGCCGGAACTGCTGTAGACCACTACCAAAAACTTGCACTTACTAGCGTTCAAAAACTAAATAGTAGAGAAAAAAAGGAAATCATTGATCATTTTTTTGATGCGAATTATCAGCACCTGATCTCTCCACATCCACGCTATAGAGAGTTATATCTACAAAAAAAAGAGAAGGGATTAATCTGGTGTCTAGAAAATTGGCAGTATAACGATTACAGCGATCTTCTCGCTTGGCACAATCTCTCTTGGATTGATCCTGTTTTTTGGGATGATCCCCAAATCGAACAATGGCTGGAAAAGGGGAAAGACTTCAGCTTGCAAGATCGCCAGGGAATTATCCTCAAGCAAAGGGAGATTATCGAGCGTATCCTTCCTCAGCATAAGCTGATGCAAGAAAGTGGACAACTGGAAATTACAACTTCCCCCTATACTCATCCAATTCTGCCGCTCTTGGCAGATATTAGATCGGCTCGCCTGGCTGTACCAGAGCTACCTTTACCAGAGACTGCCTTTCAATGGACTCAAGATATTAAAGCTCACCTAGCCAAAGCCTCACAAATTTATAAAGATAGATTTAGTAGAGATCCCAGGGGTCTGTGGCCTTCTGAGCAATCTGTCAGCCCTGCGATTATACCTTTGATTGCTGATGAGGGCTTTAAATGGATATGTTCTGATGAAACAGTGCTCGGCTGGAGTCTCCAACATTTTTTTCATCGCGATGAAACCGGCAATGTCCTTGATCCACATTTACTTTATCAACCTTATCGTCTAGAAACCCCAGCAGGGGATATCTCAATAGTTTTCCGGGATCATCGAATTTCTGATCTCATTGGGTTTACTTATTCCACTATGGGAGCGCAAGAAGCGGCCGCAGATCTAATAGGACATCTTGAGATCATCAAAGATTCCTTACAAGAGCATCAAGGGGGACCCTGGTTGGTAACAATTGCCCTCGATGGGGAAAACTGTTGGGAATTTTATGAACAAGATGGATTGCTTTTTCTCAATGAGCTCTACCGAAAATTCAGCGAGCATGAAGGTTTGAAATTAGTAACCGTATCTGAATTTTTAGAACAATTCCCTGTTCGCTCAAGCATACCTTTAGAAAATCTCCATAGTGGTTCTTGGATTGACGGCACATTTACTACCTGGATTGGTCAACCAGCTAAAAACAAAGCATGGCAGATGTTATCGCTAGCTAGAAAAACATTGGAAAAACATCCAGAAGCTACAGAGCAAAGCAATCCCCTGGCCTGGGAATCCCTTTATGCAGCGGAAGGTTCAGATTGGTTTTGGTGGTTAGGAACAGGACATTCCTCTCATGATGATGAGACATTTGATTTGCTATTTCGCGAAAACCTGATCACCCTCTACCAAGCATTGGGTGAAGTGGTTCCGGAAAATCTTTATCTGCCAATTGAATTACATCTGGGCGCTAAAATACATCAACCTCTTGGCTTGATTAATCCCAACATAGATGGATTAGCTGATGAGCAAAGTTGGGAGATGGCCGGATGCATTGAAGTTGGAGGATCTAGAGGAACAATGCACCGCAATAGCTTGGTGCAAAGATTGTTCTATGGTTGTAATCATCTAAACTTTTTTCTCAGGTTTGATTTTCAAGTAGGTGTTTCCTTGCCAGAGGAATTACATCTTTTTTGGTACTATCGAGAGATATCCCAAGTAAATAGCTCCATATCTATCAAAGGACTACCCGATCATCCTCCCCTCAATCATTATTACCACCATCACCTCAACATCAATCTTGAAAGCCAATCGATAGAAATGAAAAAAGCCCAGCAAGGATATACTTGGCATACCTGCCCAACCAATTCCAAAGCAGTGGTGGATAAATGCCTGGAGATTTCGGTACCTTGGCTGGATCTCCATATAAGTCCCGATACCGAACTTCACTTGCTGGCTATCTTGGCTGATGATAAGACTTTTAAGGCTCATCTGCCTGAATCAGGATTGCTGGTAATCAAGATGCCCTGAGAAATTGCACCAAACTCTCGAGTTTCAACCAGGCTTCTCCTGAACTTAAGATTTCCTTAGACAAGATGAATCCTTGCTCATGTGCCCTTAGTGGTATCATTCCTGCAACCTGGAGTGCCAGCGAAGCATTGAGGGCAACTACATCGAGCTGAGCCTGCTTCGCATTACCCTGCAATACTGCTTTTAATATGGCAGCATTAGTTGGTACGTCTCCGCCTTTTAACTCTTCTACACCCGCTTGAGTTGCTCCTACTGCCGCTGGATCAATTGTCTCACTCTTGACCTGACCATCTTCCAAGATAGCTAAATCCGTAAAATCTCCCAAACTCACCTCATCGAGACCTTCTCGGGAATTTACAATGATCCCTCTGGCTATACCCAATTCCTGCAAAGCCTGGGCCATAGGTAGCAAAAAACGGTGATTGTAGACTCCAACGACTTGTCCAGTGGGATTGAGTGGATTGACCAGCGGACCCAGTAGGTTAAAAACAGTACGTATTTTGAGAGTTTGCCTCAGAGACGCAACTGCTTTAAGGGCAGGATGCCAGCCCGGGGCAAACAAAAAGGTAATTCCCACCTCATTCAAAGCGGCTTTGACTTGGGCAAACGGAGCAGAAAGATCAATTCCTAAAAACTCGAGTACATCAGCTGATCCCACTCGGCTAGAGGCCGAACGGTTGCCATGCTTAGCTACCTTGACTCCCGCCGCCGCTGCTACAAAAGCTACGGCAGTAGAAATATTGAAAGTAGAAGCGCCATCTCCTCCAGTTCCACAGGTATCTATGATATTTTGAGCAGAGGTATATGATTGTTTTGTCCTGAGAACCTTAGCCATCCCGGCAAGTTCTACTGCAGTGACCCCCTTGGACTCAATTGCTGCCAGCAGGGCTCCACCAAGTACAGGAGGAATAGCATCAGTCAACCAACCCTGCATCAATTCTGTAGATTGCTCCATTGAGAGAGAATGCCCTTCTATTATCTCTTGAAGCATATCGCTCCAGCTGTTGGGTTTCATAAAGAGATAGATTCCTTCATAGGTAATGTATTTCAGAATACAGCTTTTATTGTAGAAATCAGAATCAAATCGACTAGAATGATAGATGAGATGACTAAAAACTAATATTATGAAAATAGCTACTGCAGCATCAAGTTCTATTAAAGACTGTGATCTCTTGGCCGTTCGAGGTGAAGTTCAGCATTTGATAGAACAGGGAAAAGTTAGTCGCCATCAGCCAATATACGTATTATGTCAATACGTGCCGGCGCGAGAATGGATTTTGTTTGAATCCGAATTGGAAAAAGCCGATTTCTTGTTGAGAGATCCAATTGGGGATCTTCTATTCTCGGAAAAATGGGACGATGATTAAAGCTTGATCGCTTAACGGGTTTTGACGCTCTCTCTCCAGCTCTTTAGCATAGCGTCTTTCCAGTCCCCCGGAAAGACTGTGTCTCTCCCTTATTTTATTGGCTACTGCGAAATTCTAGCTCGTTTTGTTTTCCATAGCGTTCCATGAAACGCATGAAGCGATCCCATTCTTCGGGTGAACGTAGATTTACGACTGCCTCTAGAGTTGAGATCTTTCCATTGACAAACTTTCCTTTAACTTCTCTGGTAATTATTTCTCCCTCTTCATCTATCAGATACATTCCGGTGATATCATCCTTGCGATCCTCAGTCAGGACTACATTGGCATCAAAGTAGAAATAAGCGCGGCCATTGCGTCCATCGGGAGAACGGGTCAACCTGATGTCGCTAGGTGGTGTCAGTTCAGGGATGCCTTTAAAAAATTCGATTTGAGCCATTCTCTCTCTTTTGTGATTTGGATATTACAGATTGTTATATTTTAAGGCAAGAAGAGGTCGCAGAAAAATCAATCAGCTCATTCATAAGGAGACTCTTCCACTTGGTATATTGGCCAGTCAGGGTTTTCTCCACCAATAATGAGCTCTTTGATATCCACAATATTTTTATCGAGTTGATTTAAGGCATTGAGCAAGATATCCAGGGCAATCAAGTCACTTGTACCCAAGTCGAACCAACAGCGTGCCCAGTTTAGTTGATATTCAAAATCAGACATATTATGCATCACAGACATCATGGTATCTTGAGCTGATACGTTGTCATAAGGCATATAGCTGATGTTGACTCCGCTATCTTGAACCTGAAGACTCTCAGCATTAAAACCGCCTAATTTACCCAAATAAAACCAGGAAACAAACAACTCTTCCACATACTGACGTTCCATTTGTGACGGGATTCCGGTAAACTCTAGCCAGATCCATAAATCAAAGGGGTTAAACTCTCTAAAGCTGATATTCATGTTGTTTTTGTCCTGTTGAATTTCCAGAAGATGCCGGAGAATAGATTGAGTAAAACATGGATCAATATGGGAACCAAAAGATTACCACTTACAAGTAGCGTATAGCAAAGTACTATGCTGATTGATGTAGCCATGAGACAATAGGGCCAATATTGCAAACCTGGCAGATGCAAAATGCCAAAAATAAAACTAGACCATAACACTGCCACAAGATCAAACCCAAAAGCAGGCAGCATTACTCCCCTAAAAAGGAGTTCCTCACTCATTCCAGGCAGCAGACCCAACCAGATTAAATCCCACCAATCAAGGCTGTCCACAATCGGCTCCAAATAGGCGTCTACACTTTGATGATAGAGTGGCCAAAATCTGTAGAATAGATTACTCACTCCGGCTAAAGCCAAGACAATCGAGACAGATAGAACTATATCTCCAGTTTTCCATTGTATTGGGGCAAGAGTAATATGAGCAAGCATTTGCCAGATTTTCGCCACAGCCATCAATAGTACTGAGCTAATGGCAACGATAATAAGAATTTTCGATCGATCCAGCTTTTCGGCTTTCTGCATAAATTTAATTCAGACTCTCCAATCGAGAGATTTTAGGGGAAAGCGCATCTAAAGAGATTCCAGCTCTTGCGGCTACAATGACTCCGACGGCTTCTAAATAGGATTTGACCCTGATTGCCTTGATTCCCAGAGATTCGGGAAATACATTCATTTGGGTACTATTTTCTTCTACGGCAATGATTGTTGTTTCCTTGGCTGCAAAACTCAGTAGAGCACTTCCACCACAAGCTGAAGCCGGGGTAATAACATATCCAACATTTTTCGAAGATATAGTATTCAATTGGTAGCTGGTTAGATAACGAGGGGCTCTACTGAGTCCAACTAGAACAGATGGCAAAAAAGTATACCCTATTTCCTCAGCAGCGGCTCGCGGCGAAATGTCTTTTGAAAGCGGCAAGGGATTGAGGGCAGGAGCATGAGCTACAGGAATACCAAAATTTTTAACAATCAAATGTGAGATAACCGCTTCGGCTCCTGAAAGTGGGTCCACACCGGAACCTTGACGATAGTTCTTAATTGGCATACTCTCTGGCGGCTCTTCAGGAAAACGGGTGACCACGGCTATTGCATCTGCTTTTGCCAGTTTTATCAATTTATGGGCCCCGCGCAGAAGACTAGCGGGATTGGTAATAGTACCCCAGCTTGCTCCTGAGAAGGAAGTCTGTAGATTAATATCTAGGGGCTCATCGGTGATCAGATAATCACTCAGCTCGAGACCAAGAGTGGCCCTGGTTGCTTCAGCTACTTGCAGGTGACGTAACAATAAATCTTCGCAAATCCCTTTATCCAATAGTAAACCTATCCGGTTTGAATTCACTGGCTGTAGATACAAATTTCCCTTGGCAAATTGATCCAGAGCATAACCTTCTACATAGAGAGTATTAGGCATAGACCAGTACAAATGAGCGCCATTCATTACATTTGGATGGGTGATCAGAGTATCAACAACTTGGGAAATCAACCTGGCCACGGGCAGAGCGTCTCCGGCATAGCCTCCCATTGCGGCTCCAATCCCTGTTGGAACCAGCAAAAGTGCAGTACTATTTATTTCAGGCAATAGACTAGACTTCCTCTTTGAGAACTATCGCTTCGACTTTGATTTTATTTGCCGGATTATTGACATCAGTGATTGCCCAGCGCAAAACTTCGCCATGCTTAGCTAGTTCATTTTCGACAATTTCTCGTACTTTAAGCGGAGTTTCCTGTAGATCAATTTCCGCATTGATAAAATGGGTTGTCATATTTTCTCCAATATCCTCACTGACCTATCTTAACATCTGAGGTGTTTTCCATATCCATGATGCTGGATTTGTATAGTTCAGGAGCTAGCTTGATTGATTGTTGAAATAGTTCTTTGGATTTTTTTTCCTCACCTTCGCCTTTTAACAGGATTGCCTTGGCTAAAACAGGACGAAAATCTTCTGGATTAGACTTCATTGCCTCTTCGTAGATTTTTAGAGCTTGTGTCTTTTGTTTTTGTTGAAGGTAGATTTCAGCCAACAACAATTGTACTGAAGTAACGTTAATGTTTTGCCCACCGGGTAGACTAGCCATTTTCAATGTGTTTTGCACTAAATCAATAGATTCAGCCGAACTTCCCTTAAGTAGCAAAAGATCTGTAAGTCCTTTAAGAGCATTGATATTGCTGGGTTCTTTTGCCAAAATGTTACGGTAGATGGTAATTGCCCCGCCGGTATCTCCGATTTGTTGCTTGGTTTGAGCCAGTAATGTCGTATAAAGGGGGTTTAGCTGAGAGAGACGCTCTAGAGGAGGGATCACCCCAACCAAGTCACCCTGCTTAAATCTGATATCTAATAGACCTTCCAATGCTGTCTGGTTATCAGGTTCACGCTGCAAAATCATCTCATAGCCAGAAGCCTGGGATTCTAAGAGTTCCTGATCTTGAGCAATTCCATTGTTAGAACTACTTTGTCCGGTTTGCCAAATAGTACTAAATAAAGGAAAAAGAGAAAACAACAACAACACGATCAGCAAAACAACGCTGTTGATGTACAACCAGTAGTTTTTTTTGGAAGCTTTCATAAACATTAATCAATTTTTTTTAAAATAAAGTCTTTAAAAATAAACAAATATTCTTTAACTATCACATACAATTTATTACAATAGACAAACTATTTCTTTACCCTAGTATCATTCTGTCTCACATTTTGACTATTTTAGGTATTGTTTTAGTATTGTAACTTATCTTGTTTGCCAGTAATTTTTTTTCGTTCTAGCCTAGGTAGCACTATGAATCCTCCTCTCGAAAATACTCCTCCAAATAGCGTTTTTGCGACATCCGATGTCCAAGAAAAAGCAGAAATTCAACATTTACCAATTCCCTCTCCCAGTCATGCCAGGCAATATAGAGCTATAGGGTTGATTGAGGCCAGATATGAACGCTCGGAAGACTTTTTGATCAAAGGAACCTTGATTACAGCCTCTCAAAACAAAATTGACTCAGTAGTACTAGGGCGTTTAATCAGCCTGCTTAAAAAGCATATAGAGATGGAAAAGCAGCATCTCTGGGTTGTTTATCCCAGAACCAAGCAAGAAAACGATGATCTACATGTACAAATAGTCGGTATTTGGGAGCCTGAGACTCTCAAAAAGGGCAATCATAAGGCTATTGAAGGAGATGTTGAGGAAGATTCTGATTACCTCAGCCCTGGTTATTTTTCCATAAGGGGTGAGGTTGTTTTCTCCTGTCAGCAAACCGAGATGGTGATTGTAAAAATCAGACAGTCTGCCAAAAAAGAAGGAGAAAAGCCCAAGTTTTTTAAGATTAAGCTCAAAGGAAGGTTGCCTGATAAGCCGGTTAGTCACTTTTGGGATTTAAAGGTTCAGCTAGTCGATACCGTCTTGGTCTTGCGAGAGGCTACTGATCTCGGCGCAGTTCCCAAGACCAAAAGAACTCTCAACCCTAACGAATTTGGTAATAAGAAATCAGAATATAAAAATATAACTCCTCATCCTTCCGATGGAATTGGTAAGCCCATTCTAAAACCCAAACCTCAACAACCTATCTAGATCAATTGAGCCTTAGCCAACCAAGGTAAGATCTTCTTGGGCGATCGTCGCTTCTTCTCTATCTTTTAGGGATGAAGCCTCTCGCAGAGCTATTGCCGCACTTTTAATAAATCCAGCAGTCGGTACAGCTATCAATAGACCCAAAACCCCAGCAACCTGAGTACCAATTAAAAGCGCCAGAAGTATCCAAATAGGATTTAAACCAGTAAAACCACCAATCAATCTCGGAGCAAGACCATTTTCTAGAATTTGATGGATTACCGTCGAGACTATTAGGACTTCAGTGCCTAGCCAAACACTCTTTAGTGCTGTTAGGGAACTGATCACAGCGATACTGATCGGCACCCCAAAGGGAAACAGTGCCATAAACCCAAGTCCTAAACCAAAAAGCAAGGCAAAAGGTATTTTTAAAATCAAGAAAGTGACAGTCATAACGGATCCCACTATTGAGGCCATCGAGGCCTGCCCTACGTAATAGTTATGGAAAGTCTTACGAATCAAAATTCGTAGGGTTGAACCGGTTGGTTTGGGCAGCCATTCGATGATTCCATCCCAAAGTTGTTCACCTTGTAAGAGAATATAGAAAGTAAGCACTAAAACCAATAGTATATTTATGACACTGTCGAGGGTGCCCAGAACCAGTCCAAGAGTTCTTCCAGCCAATAATTGCAACTGTTCAGATAAGTTTTGTGACAATTGACTAGCCAGAATACTGAAATTAAGTGGTATTTTTCTATCATCAGCCCAGATATCAAAAGCTTGAATCTGAGCTTTACCTGATTCGATCCAGCTCGGCAGTTTCTGTAAAAGATCGGTGAGCTGCCCTACCAAAGCAGGTGCGACAGTTAAACCCAACAGGAGAATCAATAAGACTGTCAGGATCAAAACCAGAAAAATCACCCGATTACGATTGAAACCATAACTAGTCAGAAACTCAACTGGATAGTTCAAAATAAAGGCTAGGAGATTTGCTGTAATGAAAACTGTGATTAAGGATTGGAAGTAATGAAATATCACCAACAAAACCCAACCGTTGAGTACCAGCAAAGGAAGTGCCAATCCCCAAAAAGCCCAGCGAGGCAGTTGACTCATAATCTTAATTGACTTATACATTGTTTCCATAACTTATGCAATCGTTTGACTTTACTACCTTAATAGCTAGTTGTAATGAACTGTGCAACAAGTGGCTACCTGCCCGCCTGGAGCAATTTTATCAAACAGATCGCTACACCATACTAGTTGCTTTACGGACTTGGCAAGAAAGGTCTTGGCTTACATTGTCTTGGCATCCCCAAGCGGCCAGAATATGTCTAGGCGATCCTCCGCCAAGAGAACCTGATACTTTCACTTTTAGTGAACAGCTCCGACACCAACTCAATGGTTATGCCCTCATTGATATAGTAACATTAGCTTCTTGGGAAAGGGTGTTAGACCTAAGATTTGCCAAAAGACCGGATGATCCCCCAGATTACCATCTCTACCTTGAGGTGATCGGAAAACACAGCAACTTAATCCTAACCGATAACAATAAACAAGTTATCACAGTTGCCCATCAAGTTGGACGAACTCAGTCATCCGTTCGCACAGTACAGACTGGACAGAATTACTCTCCGCCCCCTCCTGTTTTGAAAAAAGATCCTAAGCAAACATTTGATTTGTGGAAAGAAATTATAGAACTGATTCCAGGGAGTCTGAAGGTACAGATTTTAGCCAATTACCAGGGTCTCAGCCCAGTTGTAGCAAAAACCCTGATTGCCAAAGCACATCTAGAGAGCGACTCTTCAACTGATACTCTAACAGAAGTTGATTGGCATAATCTGTACAATTGTTGGCTAGATTGGCTAAACTCGATAGACAAAGGTGAATTTCAACCTGGTAGCACCGAAACAGGCTATACGGTCTTAGGTTGGCAAGTTAAGCAAAGCTATGCAAGTACCCAAGAGCTTCTCAATAGCTACTACTCCAATAGTCTCAAACAGGAGCAATTTGATAAACTTCATCATCAACTAAAACAAAAAGTCAGTTATCTGCTCAACAAATTAACTATTAAGAAAGAGGGTTTTTGCAACAGATTAAAGCAATCGGAGTTATCTCAGAGCTATCAGGAAAAGGCTAATTTACTAATGGCCAATCTTCACCAATGGAAACCAGGGCTAAATTCGATTATTCTAGCTGACTTTACTAGTGGTCAACCAGTTGAGATCTCTCTGCAGCCTGATAAAAACATGGTAGCCAATGCGCAGATTCTCTATAAACAACATCAAAAGCTAAAGAGGGTTAGTTCGTCTGTTGAGCCGCTGTTAGAAGCAACCCAATTGGAAATCCATTATCTTGCCAATGTTCTCTCGAGCTTAGAGCAATTGGAACAATATCAGGGAGTTGATGATTTTGAGATCCTTGAAGAAATTCAACAGGAATTAATTACCCAGAAATATTTGGAATTAACTAGACAAACGGCGCGCAAAGAGCAATCAAAGCCATATCGGATCCTTAGTCCATCAGGTTTTGAGTTGATTATTGGACGCAACAATCGCCAAAATGATCAAATCACTTTTACCACCTCCAGTAACTATGATCTCTGGTTTCATGCCCAGCAAATTCCTAGTGGTCATGTGCTGCTAAGAGTACCTCCCGGTTCTCAACCGGAACAATCCGACCTTCAATTTGCAGCGGACTGGACGGCTTACTATAGCCAAGCAAGATCGAGTCAACTGGTTTCGGTAATATATACCCTTCCCAAGTATCTCTACAAGCCAAAAGGATCCAAGCCTGGTATGGTTATATACAAGAACGAAACAGTGATTTGGGGATATCCCGATAGAGTCAGTCCTAAAAAAAACTAATAAAAGTGGGGGTATAATCTGCTACTATTTATTTTATTAAGGAATTTTAAGGATTGCGACCAATACTTGGATTTCCTCAAAAAACAACAACACAACTAACAATACCAGTGGCTTCAGCTACTCTTCAAGCTAGTCTACTGGTTTTTTATTGGTAGGATAAGAATCTAGATATGTTCTCTCACCAGAAAGAAATATAACTTTTTTGAGTTAACCTATGTTTTTCAGTGTCGTTATTCCTACCTACAACCGTCTGCCAATTCTCGAGAAATGCTTGAGAGCCTTGGAAAATCAGCAATTGGACCCACAATGGATTGATGGCTATGAGGTTATCGTAGTAGATGATGGCTCAACTGATAAAACAATTGAATTTCTAGAAAGAGAAAAAACGAGCTTTGCTCATTTAGTGCTTCTCCAGCATGATCATCGTGGACCTGCTTATGCTCGCAATATTGGTGTATCCAATTCTCGGGGAGATCATATTATCTTTATTGACAGCGATCTGGTAGTTACTGAAAGTTTTCTTCTATCTCATGCTCAGGCGCTTGCCAAGGCACAAAGCAAATTGGGCAATGATTGTGTTTTTACCTACGGCGCTGTGATTAACACTTGTAATTTTACTGATCCTACTTCTGAAGCTTATAAAGTTACTGATTTTTCCGCTGCCTACTTTGCTACTGGTAATGTAGCCATTGCCAAGAAGTGGCTAGAAGAAGCCGGACTATTCGATACTACATTTTCGCAATATGGTTGGGAAGATCTTGAGCTTGGAGTAAGACTCAAAAAACTGGGACTTAAGCTGATCAAATGTCCCAATGCAGTTGGCTATCATTGGCATCCACCCTTTAGTCTGGAGCAAATTCCCAGCCTGATTGATAAGGAAATCCAGCGCGGACGTATGGGGGTAATCTTTTATCAAAAACATCCCTCCTGGAACGTACGCTTGATGATCCAGATGACCTGGCTACATAGATTACTCTGGGGAACACTGACTCTAGGAGGTAATTTGGATGAAAAGGCTTTTGCTCCCCTGCTGCAGTGGTTGATTGATCAGGGAAAACCACAACTAGCTTTAGAAATTGCCAGAATATTTTTGAATTGGTATAACGTCCAAGGGGTTTATCAAGCCTACGCTGAAGCTGGAGGAAAGAGCTAAGTCAATTTGGTATTACTTATAATGATTGAATAATTGGATTATAAAAAAATATGGCTCTAGATTCTCTGGTTGCTTTACTTGGCGGTATTCTAGGCGGAGGAAGTACGGTCTGGTTATGGCAAACCAACAAACTTAATCAGATACAAGAGCGACTGGAGCAATCCAGACAGGCTCAGCGACAAGCTGAAAGCATTACAGCTCAACATACAAAGGAATTGGCTGATCTCGAACGCACTCATCAGCAGCAGATCAGAGATTTAAAAAGTGAATATCAATTGGAGATTGCAAATTTGACTCAAGCCATGAACTCCAAAGCACAGCCAACAGAAACAATCTCTAATGAGGATGCTCAATTGTTTCCTTTTGACGATTTATTGGGTGAGAAAGAAGATGAGCGCAGCGATAATTTCTCTCCGTTTACACCAATAAAATCTCTACAAAAATCTGATGATAGCGATCTAGACTATTTCGAGGATCTCTTCGCTGACAAAGATGAACAAACTGATAATGATTTTGACTTTTCTAGCTTTTTTGACACAGAGAAAGATCCTCAAAGCAAAACTTAAGATTTGCACCTGGCCAATTTACCAAATAGTGACGAAAGTCGGCGCGCAAGCACCCAAGACTGATTCCAGCCCAAACCAGATCCTAAGGTACCCCAGCCCCCTGCATAGGCTCCTGTAGTATAGAGAGCTGGCAAATTGGCGGGTTTGGCTTCCAAATTGAAGGATAAAGAATCATAATCAAGCCATTGATCTCCTTGTTTCCAACCAATCTCTTGCCCAAAATGCTCCCAAACCTCATCTTTGCTATATTTTTCCAGATGGATAATTTGGTTAAATATCTCGTTCTGTTTGGAAAAACCAAAAATTCCGTTGCTATATTGAACCCATAGTTCATCTATTTGAAGCAATAGCCCACAAGGAATCTGCTCATGAAGCTCCTTAAATCCTCTAGATCTAGCAAGAATCATGATTTGATAGAAAATCCAAGCTGTTTCAATATCTGCTTGGCGATAATCACTTTGCTGCAAATAACCTTCAAGCTGAACCAATAAAGCCGATGGGGTGGATTGCTCACGCAACTGCCTTAGTTCTTGTTCAAAGGCTACATCCGCTTGAGCATTGTACTGCACAGACAGCATTGCCAGAAAAGTTTCTTTGAATCTGCCAGAATTACTTTTATCAGCCAGTGCCAATCTAAATAACTCATGCCACTTTTGCGTATCTTCATTTTCTCTGTTTAACCAGAGTTGGAATAATATTGTCGCAGCTTTTCGAGATAAATGATAGTAAAAATCGCTTTCTTTATTCAATTGTAAGCTTGGGACTAACTGAGGCAATACACTGGCTACGCTGTAGAGTTGCTCCGGGAAATCAACCAATTCCAGTAATCCCTGGTCAATCGCCTTGAAAATGTTGTTTTGGTAATTGGATAAATCTTTACAAACACATTCGAGAGCAGATATTGGTACCGCCATTTCATAGACTGCGCAATGTCTGAGAATGTTATGGATTTCGGGATCGATTGTTGTTAGAGAGCTATCCAAAGAACTCTTGCCCAGGCTTGACAATAGATAAAAAGAGTGAGCTAAGTTAGTATTAAATTCATAGTGAGAAGCCAGAATAATACGATGGGCAAAACTTCCTTCTCTTATAGCCCAAAGCAGAGATTTTAATATTTCTTCAGTTTCTATCTTAAGCGAATATTTATCATTTTTAAAATTGAGATTCCATTCAAATTCATAAAAAATAAATAAATAACAATTATTGATTGATTGCCTGAATATATCCCTCAATTGATATTTAAAATCAATAGATTTATCATACTCAACTTTTATGAATTTAGTTAGATTTTCAACTATATCAGAACTACTGAGACGTCGACTACAAATGATCTGTTGATGATTGGGCAACAGCTTAGCTAGTCCAGAGGCGATCGACTGACTGTTAGGATCTCCAATCATGATACCGCGCTGGGCTTTTGAGGCTATAGTCAAAGCCTGCTGGGATTCAAGTAAGCTTTGGCGACTTAATGCATAAGCATCCGAAATCAATGTTCGATTTACTAAATAAATAGGTAAGTTGCCCATGACATGCAGTCGAATCTCATGGGGGTTACCTTGTTGATGTGAAGCTACAAGACAATCAAGTAAACTATTTCCTTTGGCTAATTGCAGATAGAGAGTATTAAAGGTATCTTGATTTTCTTTGATCGTCAGAATAGCTTGAGCTCCGCACTTTAGCAATTCTTCTGCTAGAAAACTTGCCAAATCTGTATTTTCCCAGTTACCGGAAAGAAGTAACAGTTTGGGAAAACTATATTTTAGTTTTTCAGCAATCTGGGTTGGATTTAATGAATCTCCAAAGCAGATCTGTTCATTTTGCAAGGAAACGTCTCCGCTTAGGTGAATCAGATCATAGTAGTTTTTTTCTCTTGTCTGGGGAGATTGCCATAACTGATCAATTAAATCACCCTTGGTAATCTCTAGCTTAGAATTTTCCAAAAGTGGCAACCATTGCCCACGTGAAAGCAAAAAAACATTCAATCTTCCCGCCGGAAGTAATGGCAATTCTTCTCTGGGACTACTGGTTTTGTAACAACGAACCGCAAGCAAGGCCGGCTTACGGTTAATTAAAAAATTATGTCCATCATGTAGCAATTCCCAAGGCAAGAGGGAGAATTCTCTGCCACAATATATGGCAATCATGCAACTGTCTTCATGGAAAGCCTGGATCTCTCGATCTAAAATACAGTCAGATCCATTTAACCATTGATATAAAGATGCTCCCGAATCCGCTGGATTAGCCAAGTCAATCTCTGGAGGCTGGTGTGATATTCGACAGGTTTTCAATTGCTCAGAACTATTCCAGAAGTAATGGTAATAAAGTAGATCTCCTGTTCTTTCTAGATCTATATGAAGAATATTCATAAAATAAGTTGGAATTTATAGTGCGCCCCTTGCAGTCTGATCAAGTATACCAGTCCCAAAGTGATTAGTAATGTTCAAAGCCTGCAGAATAGGTATGCCATGTTCACTCTGTTGATAATCAATTACAGTAACTGATCCATTACCTTGCTTGATTTGCCATATATTAGCTGGGCTAAGTCCCAAAATATGACATACTATCACCTTATTAATCGCATCATGGGCTACAACCAAGCCAGTTATTAAACGCTCAGAATCTATATATTGGGCAACCAAATCTTCCCAACAGCTGATCGCTCTGTCCCACACATCAGAGAGATTCTCGCCTTCTGGCATCTGTGCTTTTTCTGGTGAGACTTTCCACTGTTGGAGCAACTCTGTCCATTCTTGTTCAATTTCTTTTTCGAGCTTTCCTTCCCAAAGTCCATGACAAATCTCTATGAGCTGATCACTTAATTCTAAATTTATGTGATTATGGTGCTTTAAAATGATCTCTGCTGTTTCTTTAGGCCGAGAAAGAGAACTACTGAGAGCAAAATCCAGCTTAATATGACTGAGAAATTCGGCCGCTTTTTCGGCCTGCATTCTACCTTTATCATTGAGTGGAACGTCTTTAATACCTTGAAATCTTGATTCCCTATTCCAATTAGTCTCACCATGTCTTACCAAAAGCAATCTAAGTCCGCCTTTATTTGAGCGGGGTTTAGGCAGTGGCATATCTAGGTGTGCAGTCTGGTTGATTGATTCAATTTGAACGTTGTCGGCAGCATCAAAATTCAAAATATTAATACAACAATTAGACTGCTGAATACGATGATAATGAGATGAAGGTATATCTGAGGCAGTCATTATTAAACAGCGATTAATACCATTGTGCCCAACTACTAGAATGGTTTGACCGCGGTGCTTTTGCAATATCTCAGACCAGAATTGTTGCCCCTGTTGATAAAGTTCAGCAATTGGATAATAATCTTGTCCATTTACCGGCATTTTGAGTAAATGCGGCTCTTCTTTCCAGATCTTGTATTGAAGGGGAAATTCTCTCTGAACTTCCTCTTTGGCCAAGTTTTCCCAAATTGGCAAGTTAACTTCCAAAAGCAGATTGCTAATTTGTAGTTCGGGTGAGTTTCTAAGCTGCTTCTGAATTATTTCTGCAGTATCTCTAGCTCTTTGTAGTGGACTTGAATAGAAAGCATCTATTTTGAGATCGGACAGAGAGTTGCCAACACTGAGAGCATCCTGTCTTCCCTTTTCTGTCAGAACAGATATATTCGAGCGGCCTTGTATTTTTTGTGCTGCATTTGAACTGCTTTGACCATGACGGACAATAATTACCTTGGTAGTCAACTTGTATCTCCTAAAATATGTTGCTCAATCAAAGTAATTTTATCGGAATAACTCTGCAATTCTACTCCATTGCCTACAGGAATTAGATTTTGCACTATTAATTCCTGAAGATTGTTATTTTCATCGGCTACGAAAACTTTAGCCGTATGTCCATTTCTGAGGACTTGTTCTCTTTGATGTTGTTCATAAGCATAGATAATCAAGATATCGCCCTTTTGACAAAGCAACGCAGCTCCGCCATTGGGACAGATTTCTCTGCTTCCTCTGATTCCAGGTAAGGCATAAGTCGACCAGCGCATTCCATTATTAAGATTGACAATATCCACCTCTTCCAAAGGAAGGATACCAACTTGAGAAAGTAAATCCTCGTCAATGGTAATGCTGCCAATATAGTCAAGATTAGCATCGGTTACCTTCACTCGATGTAGTTTTGCATGCATTAAACGAATAGTCACCATTGCTGATGTTTGGGTCACTCCTAAGTAAAGCGAGTCAATTGTACGCGATAGCGTTGTTTTTTGGTGATCTCAACAGTGCCAATTTCCAATCTTCCCTTTCCTCGCATGGATATGAGATCTCCTGTGACTATATTATGGCTAGGTTGAGTAATTTCTTTCCAATTAACTCTAACATCACCGGCTGTTATAGCATCTGACATTTTACTACGAGAGAGAGCAAAACCTGCCGAAGCTATAGCATCTAATCTCAAAGATGCTTCAACTGTATTAATTTCTTTGGTCTTTGGCGGTCTTATCTTCAAGTCGCTCAAGTCAATCAGCCTGGTTTTTACTGAAACTGTTCTGACCTGGTTCAGGCTCATACACAAAAAATCAACAATCTCAGGAACCACAATCACTTGAGCTCCTCTTTCTCCTAAAACCGTTATATCTCCAACTTTATCTCTGACTATTCCAGTTGACAAGATGGCACCTAAGAAGTCTCGGTGGGTAACTGGATCAAAGAGAAAATTACCGGCTATATCCAACAGGGAAAGGGAAACTTCTTGCTGCTCCAGGGGAAAGTCGGCTCGGGATATGGCTAAACGGCAGCGTTCTGCCTGAAGATAGCCGCCCCAACTGAGATAGTTGACTTCAGTGAGTTTATTGAGTACCGACTTGGCTTCTTGCAAAACCCTAGGCGAGAGAAAATCACTCAAACTTGTTTGCCAGTTTTTGATTGCCCCCTCAGAGAGGTCTAGAATGCGAGATATGGTCTCTCTTTCGCTAACCCCCTTAAGTAGTTCATCTCTGGGTAATATGCTCATTATTGACCTAGGTTGTAGTTCTGAAGACTTTCGGGGTTGAAAGATTGCAGAATATTGATGGCTTCGTCCTTGAATTGCCCCAGAGACTGTACTGCTACTAGGTATTTTCCAGAGCTCAGACGATTGCGATAGGGTAAGTCATCTCCACTGCCAAAAAGCAAACCTGAGCTTCCGCCTACAAAAAAGCTGCCCATAGCACCACCTAAACTTCCCAGTATGCCACCGACAATATGGTTACCCGGCTCGCCAGCCCAGGCAAATGTATTAAGTTGAGTGATTAAATCGAAGGTATAGCCAGCGAAGAATCCAAAAGGAATCAACCAGATAGCCATACGGAGAAATCCTTTTCTGGCCTGCTGGTCTGGATCAAGGAAACCAAACTCGTCAGCAGTCTTATAACCTCTTCCCAATATAGCTAAACGCTCTAACGGTATACCTGCTTTTTCCAGAGCGGTATAGGCTGCCTCTGCTTTAATGCGATCGGGTAGTATGGCTATGATATAACTATTCATTTTTAGATTATCTCTCGCTCATTCTACAATAGCAAATTCTACTCTCAAAGTATAAGAACAAGGCACTCAGGGCGAAATCCGCACTTGTAAAACTAGGAGGTCTATCATCAGAACAAATAGCAATGGTACTTGAATTAGATCTAGAACTCATCAACCAAGAGATCTCTAAGTTATCAGACAATTATTGACAACCCTAAAAGCCCCTCACCCTTTGTGGGATCCGGGACTTAAAGTAAAGTGTTTAAGCTCTTTTTTTCTTGAGATATCTCAGTCCAATAAATAGTGGTATACCCAACATGAAGCCCTGTTCCGGGGAAAATTCAAAGGGGACATTGGTTGATGCTGATGGGGTGGCGATAAATCCATGGTCATGGCCGGTAGTGTCGGGATAATATCCCACAACAACTCCGTTATTGTTGATTCCCTCAGCATATGTACCATTTACGGCATTAGCATTAGGGTCGTTTAAATCGCTGAAGGTAGTGCCATTGTATATAAATCCATGGCTTGTGTAGTTAACGTCGTTATAATATCCAACAACATCCCCGTTATTGTTGATACCATTGACAAACGTACCATTTACGCCATAAGGGTCATTTAAATCGGTGAATGTACCGCCGCTGTATATAAATCCATGGCTTGTGTAGTTAACGTCGTTATAATATCCCACAACAACTCCACTATTGTTGATACCAGAGGCATACGTACCATATACGGCATTAGGGTCGTTTAAATCGCTGAAGTTAGTTCCACTGTATATGAATCCAATCTGCTTGCCTGTACTGCTTTCATAACTTCCAACAACATCCCCGTTATCGTTAATACCACTGGGATATGTACCACCTGCGCTATTAGGGTCGTTTAAATCGCTGAAGGTAGTGCCATTGTATATGAATCCATAGTTATAGGTGGCGGCATAATTTCCAACAACAACTCCGCTATTGTTGATACCATGGGCATATGTATTACCTGAGGCATTAGGGTCATGAAAATCGCTGAAGGTAGAGGTAGTTCCATTGTATATAAAACTACTGGTATTGTTGGCATAATATCCAACAACATACCCGTTATCGTTAATACCAACGGGTACTGTACCATTTACGCCATTAGGGTCACCTAAAGCGGTGAAATTGTATGAGAGTGCATGAGCCGGGGCAGAAAGAGCAAGACTACCGAGTAGGATAGCAGCGATGGACAGTGTTTTTTGTTTACTTGTATCATAGTAAATATGTGTTAGTATTGTTGAGCTGACAAAGTTAAACAAATTGAGTCGCAATGGAAATTTTCATGCTACAGCATGTTTATAGGTTTTCACAAGTCCCAGTTGGTCCTGATTTTTCCCAGGACTGGTCCTAGGACCATCTAAAAAGAGGGGACTACTTGGGGCTATTTTGTCTCTTTAACTGTGGTGAATTCACTATCCTACAAGGGGAATGGGACTTTGAATATTCATGTGGTGATGCCAAAGTATGCTAATATCAATGCCCTATAATTATCTAGATGAGA
>CAIPYC010000039.1 GCA_903869185.1 uncultured cyanobacterium
GCTCATGATGCAGAGTCTTTCTTCGCGTATTCTACAGACTGAAATGATGATAGAAACTCTCGCTCACAGGGATATGGGTTCTCGCTTAATCAGTTTTTTATTGATTCTCTCGAGGGATTTTGGAGTACATACTAGTGGAGGAGTGCTTATAGATCTCAAGTTGTCGCATCAGGCTATTGCCGAAGCAATAGGTTCAACTAGAGTGACAGTTACCAGGCTATTAGGAGATCTACGCAGTGAAAACAGAATTTCGATCGACAAGAAGAAAATTACTGTACATAGCCCGTTGTCATTGAGCCAGCAATTTAACTAATATGACAAGCGCCTATGTCTTGATTGTAGCTACATTAGTCTTGGGTGGACTGATCGCTGCATTGGGAGATAGGTTGGGAAGTAAAGTCGGCAAGGCTCGGTTGAGACTTTTTAAGCTTCGGCCCAAACAGACGGCCGTGGTGGTAACAGTTGTAACTGGTACCTTGATTTCCGCCTCCACTCTTGCTATCTTGTTTACGCTCAGTAAATCATTACGACAGGGTCTGTTTGAATTGGATGATATCCTGGCTAAACGACGACTGGTTACTGAGGAATTGCAAAGAGTTAAAAAGGAAAAGGAAAATATTGAAGCTAACCTTTTTAGTACTCAAATTCAACAAAAAATAGTCCAGACCCAGCTCAGTAGTACCAAAGAGAAATATCAAAAAGCCAATAGTCAGCTGAGTAAACTGTCTAAGCAGAGTTTCAATCTAAATTTAGAAATCAAAAATCTCTCTAGCGAGCGAACCGAACTGCTGGAGCAAAAAAGTGGACTTGATGGCCAAATTATCAGATTACAAAGCCAGATCGACAACAAAGACTTTGCACTTCAGGATAAAGAGAAAATACTAAAAAATCAAGAGGTACAGTTTAAACAAATTCAACAACAAAAGGTTAAATTACAGGCAGATGTTGACAAAAAAGATCGATCTATTGATAGTCTAGATCAAGAAATCTCACAGAAAAATAAAGATCTTCAAGATAAAGAACGAAAGACCAAGGCCCTAGAAGGAGAGCAAAAATTCTTAGAAAGACAGGTGCAGGCTCTTGAGCAATATTATCAAAATTATCAAGATCTGCGTGAAAAAAATATTGCAATACTGCGTGGTCAGGTTCTGGCAATTGGCGCTCTTAAAATTGTCGATGCTAAATCTGTTCCCGATGCTGTAAATCAGTTGTTGAACCAGGCTAACAAAAATGCAATCAGCGCAGTGAAAACCCAAACGAGCGATCCCAATGAAAGATTAGTACAAATTACCAATGATCAGGTGACTGAATTAGTTAAACAGATAGGCGATGGGCAAGAACATGTAATCCGCATTCTATCTGGTGGCAATTATGTTCAAGGCGAAAAAGAAGTCAGGGTATTTGCCGATGTGGCAGTTAACCAAAAGATTTTCAATCCAGGAGAGATAATAGCTACAGTTTCTCTGGATAAAAATAACATCAGCGATGAAAATTTTCAAAAACAGATAGATTCTCTCTTGGCTGCTGCACAATTCAAGGCTAGAAAAAAAGGAGTTGTAGGTAATATCCAAATTGGAGAAGGTAAGGTTAAAACCTTGATTGATTTTATTAGTGGATTGAGTAGTCTAAATCCCAGTCCTAATTCGATCAAGGTAGTGGTAATCGATACTACCTATACAATTGGACCACTAAAATTGAAACTAGAAGCTACCCTTAATGGTAAAACTATTTTAAGTACAGAATGAATATATGTTCTTAGGTTTTGATCCAGGTAAAGATAAATGTGGAATAGCGCTGATGAACTCCCAGCGACATATTTTTACTCACCAAATAATCACCTCTGATCGAGTGATGCCTGAAATTATCAAATTGATTGACCAATATCAAGTAGAGCTTTTGGTCATGGGCAACCAGACTACCTCTGGGATGTGGCAAAAAAAACTACAATCAAATATCGCTGTCCCTATTATATTGATTGATGAATATAACAGTAGCCTAGAGGCAAGAGATCTCTACTGGAAAATGTATCCAGCTGTGGGACTAGCACGCTTGATTCCCCAAGGTATGCGCCTACCACCACGTCCGGTTGACGATCTAGTTGCTATTATTCTTTTGGAGAGATATTTACAACAGGTTAGCGCGTAAATAATTTGATCTCTTTTTAAACTCCCCGGGTGGGATTCGAACCTACGACCAATCGGTTAACAGCCGACCGCTCTACCACTGAGCTACCGAGGAATATTGACTACAGTTTATCATTGTATAGCAAATGCCTCTACTTAGACAAGTATTTTGTAAATTTTCTTACAAATTTTGTAGCTACTCCGTTGCCTCTTTGGCTTTTCCTGATAGTTTCGTATGCCCCCCCGGGGTATTGTGAATTAAAATAATCAATGTACAATCATAAAATAGTAAGTTTACCAAGGCATTAAAGTGAATCAAAAAATAAGGTTTTTGTCAATTTCAGTATTTACAATAATTGCTGCTTTATGGCGAGAATCTTCTGATTTTACCTTTGCGCAACAGAAGAAATTGTTAGTTGTAACTAGCGTTGCGCCTATAACCAATATTGTCAGTAATATTGCAGGAGATCGCGTAAATGTACAAGGACTTATTCCTGAAGGACAGGATTCACATACATTTGAGCCTCGCCCTTCTGATGCTGGAATCTTAGAAAAAGCTGATTTAATCCTTCTAAATGGCTTGCATTTGGAAACGCCCACAGAAAAAATGGCAGAATCAGTTAAGCCAAAATACACTAGGATTTACCAATTGGGATCTCATACTATTACCACAAAACAATGGATGTTCGATTTTAGCTTTCCAAAAGAAAAAAGAGATCCCAATCCACATTTATGGGTAAATACTGTCTATGCTGAAAACTATGCTAAATTAGCAGCTCAACAATTGGCTTTATTAGATCCAAAAGATAAAAAATACTTTGATACAAATCTGAAAAATTACCTCAAGCGACTCGAAAAACTAGATCATGCAACCCGCGCAGTCGTTGCCAGTATTCCCCCAAAAAACCGTAAATTACTTACTTATCATGATTCTTGGGCTTATTGGTCCAGAGAATATGGTTTTCAGGTCATTGGAGCTATACAGCCTTCTGATTTTAAAGAGCCATCTGCCAAAGATATGGCAAGATTGATTGAGCAAATCAAAAAAAGTCACTTACCCGCTATTTTTGGCTCTGAAGTTTATCCTAGTAAAATTGAAGAGCAGATTGCCAAAGAGGCTAAGGTTAGAACCGCCAACACAGCAGATGATGTATTACCGGGAAAAGGATCTGCCAATGCCATGGAGGCTCACAATGCTGAGCATACTTACATTGGCATGATGGTCAACAACATGAAAATAATTTCCTCCAACCTGGGCGGCAATCCTAAATTGGTGGAGAAAGTCCAGACTGGTAATGTAGTTGGACCGACTGCAACTAAGTGAAATATCTAGAAAATTTATCTAAATCATACATGGAACCAATACTTGAAGTTAAGAACCTAACCTGTGGATATGACAGTCTTCCTATCTTTAGCAATGTTGATTTAGCCCTATATCCTGGTAACTTGTGCGGTTTGGTTGGTCCATCTGGAGGCGGAAAAAGCACCTTAATCAAAGCGATGCTTGGACTGGTTCCGGCTTGGTCTGGAGATGTTCTCTATCGAGGTAAAAAAATCAGAAACAATGCTTCTCCTCTAAAAGTAGGTTATGTTCCTCAAGTAGAAACCGTAGATTGGAATTTTCCAGTAACAGCCGAAGAGGTCGTCTTGATGGGAAGGTATCGTCAGCAAAAGTTTTGGCCATGGCCATCTAAAAAAGATCGCTATGTAGCCAGAGAGCTTTTGTATCGAACAGGGGTAGAACATATAGCACATAAGGCAATTGGCGATCTCTCAGGCGGCCAGCAGCAACGTGTATTTTTAGCAAGAGCGTTGGTAGGAGAGCCTGATATAGTACTTCTTGATGAGCCAACTAGTGGTTCAGATCTCCATATTCAACATGAACTTTTACATCTCTTAGCCGAATTAAGCCAAGAAGGACTATCAATCTTAATGTCTACACATGACTTAAATTCAGTAGCAACCCATTTACCATGGGTCGTTTGCTTCAATCAGGGATTAATTTCCCAAGGAGAACCTCTAGATGTATTCACTACTCAAGTATTGGAGCGGACTTTTGGAGCCAAAATGTTGGTTATGAATCATCAAGGTAGGGTGCTAATTTCCTCTGATGCTACAACGCTTTTACATGAACTCAAAAACAATATACCCGGCCACTTAAGAGATACTAATTATCTAAAGAAAAAATAATAATGAATTTCTTACTTCAACCTTTCCACTATGAATTTTTTACTCGCGCGATAGTGGTTAGTATTATGGCGGGTTTCCTTTGTGGTGTCATGGGTGTATATATCACAACTAGAAGGATGAGTTACATTGCCCATGGGCTTTCTCATGCTATTTTGGGCGGTGCGGTTTTAAGCTATGTTTTAGGTTTGAATTTCTATATTGGCTCTGGAACTTGGGGATTTGCTACAGCACTTTTAATTCAATATCTAACTGGGCGGAGACTCTATTCAGATGCGGCCATTGGTATAGTTACTACTGCCAGCTTTGCCCTGGGAGTAGCTATCATCAGCACTCATCACGGTTTTGCTCAAAATTTTGAAGCTGCCCTATTTGGGAATGTTCTAGGTATCTCTCAAGTTGATCTATGGACTGTTGCTGCTGTAACCGTTGTTTTGCTAATCTTGGTATTTGTTTTCTATCGTCCCTTGTTGTTTTGGTGCTTTGATCGAGAAGTTGCCAAAGTTCATGGAGTGCCTATATTCTTTATGGATACTTTATTTGCTTTAATGTTGGCTACATTATTGGTAGCAACCTTACAGGTATTGGGTGTCACCTTGGTTATTTCAGCAGTGATTATTCCACCGTCAATTGCTCGACTTTTGACCAATCAGTTTGGTAAAATCATAATAATTTCTGCAATTTTGGGGTCTATTATTTCTTTTGCTGGTATTTATCTAAGCTATTACTTTGATATAGCCTCAGGAGCTAGTATTGTTCTTATTTCAACCTTGATCTTTGGTTTGGTTTTACTGTTTACTTTTTTTAAAAACAGACGTAAACCTAACCTTGCTAGTTTTTAATCATTACTTAAACTTTAAATGAAGTATTTAATATGCTTTACATTACTCATAAACCATCTTTAGTAAAAAGTATTCTTCTGGGGATAACTTTAACTCTTTTTGCAGCAAATAAAGCGCAATCAGACTCAAATTATCCCAATAAAAACATGATCTACTTAAGTGATTCTGCAGATCAAATCACCAATGTAAACTCACTAAGAGATGTCTCTCCCAATGATTGGGCATATGAGTCCCTACGGAGCCTGATTGAGCGCTATGGTTGTATTGTTGGATATCCTGACCAAATCTTCAAGGGTGGCAAGTCACTATCTCGCTGGGAATTTGCAGCCGGGCTCAATGCCTGTTTAAATTCACTTGAGCGTCTAATCCAACAAGAAGCAATCGCCAAAGAAGATATAGAAAAAATAAAAAAACTGGCAGAGGATTTTAAGGGCGAATTAGCTGAATTAGGAGCCAAGATAGATAAGTTAGATCAAAGAGTCTCTCTTTTAGAAAACCATCAATTTTCAACTACAACCAAACTGAGTGGAGAGGTAATATTTTCTTTAGCTGCTGCATCTCAAGCTAATAACCAGGCAGTCTTTCAAGATCGGGTTCGTTTGCAATTAGATACTGCCTTTTCTGGCCAAGATGTCCTACATACTCGTCTAGCAGGAGGGAACTTTGTTAACTTCAAGAGCGCTGTTAATCTGCCTGACTATCAAGGAGAAGTTTTCTCACCCACAACAACTCTAGCTGCTTCTAATGGTGCCACCACTAACAACGGCTTAGCTATTGACTGGTTGGTATATCAAGGGGCAATAAACCTCAATAAAGATCTTAAATTAGATACATACGTAGCCGCAGTAGGAGGTGGCTGGAGCGACTATATAAGCACTCTGAGCCCTTATTTCCAAGATGGCAATGGGGGAAATGCCTCTCTTTCAAGCTTTACTCAGCAGAATCCCATATACAGCATAGGCGGTGGTTCGGGCATAGGACTAAATTTGGAAATTGGCTCTACAGAAAGTGTTCTTGGACCTAGTTCGGTATCTTTAGGTTATTTTGCTGGCCCCTATGCCGAGATTCCTGGACAAGGTAGTGGGCTTACAAGTGGTAATTACGCTCTACTTGGACAGTTTACAGCTAATATTGCCAACTTTATCAGTCTTGGTTTTACCTACGTTAACGCATACCAAGAACAAGGTGTACCCATATTTAACGTAGGCAATAGCGGTCTTACAGGAGCATTTGTGGGAACACAACTAGCTAATGGAATTGTTCAAGGACCTAATGGAACGGTTTTGCTTGATTCCAATAAGGTTACCAATAGCTTCGGGGTAGAGGCTGCGATAACCCCATTTAAGGGCATAAGCCTGAATGCTTTCGGTACCTATACAAACGTCAACTTTGTAGGAAATCCAGGACTGCCGGGGGCGGGTATCAATGGGACAGGGCAAATCTGGACCTATGGCGGTGGTATTGCCTTTACTGATTTACTCAAAGA
>CAIPYC010000040.1 GCA_903869185.1 uncultured cyanobacterium
CATCAAAATAAAAAAGCATGGTCGACCAGCAAAAAGTATTTTTCGTTATGGACTTGATTTTCTGCGTTCCATTTTTGTTGATCTGGATCTAAAACAAAATGACTTCCTTCTCTGTCTTCAATTTTTGTCCTGTACGTAGCCGCAAAAGTTTCTTGCCTGTATCACCTAAGACCAAGTGCATCTTGGTTGGTATGGTGCCTTGTAGTTTATCTAAGAGCTCACTGTAAAAACATAATTGATTGATATGCTTAGGTTCTGCTACTCTAGAGAGCTTGGTATCTAGAGCTTGATAACTATAATCTCCAAAGTTTGAAGTTGTGGAAACCTTAAGCAAAAAATCTGCTTCTCCCATACAATTTCCATCTTGCAATACAGCCTGATAAATAATATCAGCCCCACTTTGCATAGCTTTATAGGTTTATTATAATCTATTTTGTTGGGAATTTTTGGGGATTTCTACTACTCGAGCAAACTCCTTCTTTAGTTTATCTAGGTATTTTTTTTCATGTTCGTAACCCAATTCACTTAGCAATTGTTCTGCGGCAGAAGTGGCAGATTTAGTCAGTTTATTTTCCTTGCCTAATGTAAATTGAAGATCTAGGAATGTCAAATGGTTGCAACCAAGAAATGCAAGAAGATCTGTGGGTGAGACCAAGAGCTTGTCAGTAGTAGTTTTTTTAATGTAGAATGCACTTCTATTTCGCCAGCTATTTCATTACAATGAGTTAACATTAATTATAAGCAAAATCATCTATAGCTTTTTATCTTATATGGGAACAATCAATACAAAAAATGCGCCCACACCAGTAGGTCCCTATAATCAGGCAATTGTTGTGGGCAAGGGTGAGCTGGTTTTTCTTTCAGGGCAGATAGCGCTTGATCCTGCTACTGGTGAAGTAATCGGTTTGGGAGATGTTGCCAAGCAGACTGTAAGAGTTATGCAGAACATTGAAGCTGTTTTAGAATCAGCAAATGTATCTTGGGATAATGTGGTAAAAACAACAGTTTTTCTCAGTGATCTCAATAACTTTGCCGTTATGAACCAGATCTATGCTCAATATTTTAAAAAAGAGATAGCACCGGCAAGATCTTGTGTAGAGGTAAGCAGATTACCAAAAGATGTTCTAATTGAGATAGATTGCATTGCAATTAAACCCTGAAAATTATCTTTGTTTAGTTGGGGTTTAGTTTAGCTGCTCAGAGAATGATCGTAAAAGATACTCGGTTTTTCATTATTTAAATACTACTGTACGATTGTTGTACACTAAAATCCTATTTTGTAAGTGTAGTTTAACTGCTCTAGATAAGACCGTTCTTTCGAGATCTTTTCCTTTGTAAACCAACTCTTTTACGTCATCTCGATGGCTTATGCTGATGATATCCTGTTCAATAATTGGTCCTGCATCGAGATCATCAGTTACATAATGAGCAGTGGCACCAATGATTTTCACGCCTCTTTCATAAGCTTTTTGATAGGCATTGGCACCTACAAATGCCGGTAAAAATGAATGGTGTATGTTGATTATCTGTCCAAATTCACTAATAAATTTGGCGGTGATGACCTGCATATACTTTGCTAAAACAACTAAATCAATCTGATATTGGCGCAATATTTTGAGCTGTTCTGCTTCCTGGTGGGACTTATTTTCTTTATTGATTGGCAAATAATGATAATCAATGCCAAATTGATCCCCAATGTACTTCAAATCTGGATGATTGCTGATGATGAGCGGCACTTCAACTGGCAAATCCCCAGCTTTAGTTCTCCATAGCAGATCTAAAAGACAGTGATCTTGTTTGCTTACCCAAACCGACATGCGTGGCTTGCAATCCGAGAAAAATAATTGCCAATTAGCTTTGATGGTAGAAGCAAATTGAGCAAACTCTTGGGCAATTTCATTTCTTGGCAAGACAAAACCATCATCTAAAAGCCATTCAACCCGGGTCAGAAATAGTCCAGTATTAAAATCGGTATGCTGATCAGCGTGAATGATATTACCATCATTGCTATAGATAAAATTGGCAATCTTGGCCACCAAACCTTTCTGGTCGGGACATGAAACCAACAATGTTGCTGTAGGTAAATCAGATTTCATACTGAATCAAATGGGCGGTATAGGATTTGAACCTATGACAGCCTGCTTGTAAGGCAGGAGCTCTACCGCTGAGCTAACCGCCCATTGTGTAACTAAGCTATATTAACATAATCTAAGAAAAAAAAGCAATTTATTTAATGCCTTCAGGTCGTCGACATGATCAAATCACCTGGTTCCTTCTCCCAGTAGTAGGTGCAATCAGTTTTTTTATAACCAAACAATGGAATATGGTAACGGCAACATCACTGTCTTTTCTCTTTAGCGGATTGATGTTTGGTCCAGATCTTGATATAAAATCGGTACAATATGCTCGCTGGGGACTGTTGCGGTGGATTTGGAAACCTTATCAAAGAGCCATAAGGCATCGCTCATTGATTTCACATGGACCATTAATAGGTACATTAGTGCGACTATGGTATATACTCAATGTGTTGGTAATTTGCTTTGCTCTATTTGCAGCTTTAGACTATCTCGTTACCCATAAAACCAACTGGAATTTAAGTACAATCCTATCGAGTTCCTTCGAGTTTTTCGGTCATCAGCATCGATCGGAGGTGATCGCTTCTTTGGTGGGATTGGAACTAGGTTCGATCAGCCATGGCTTGAGTGATTGGTTGGGCTCAACTTACAAAAAGCTTAATAATTTCAATAAAAAAAGAAAGCGATCTCGTTAGGATTGGTCAGGCTGATACCTGAGTGCAGTATTTTATAACTCCGTAGGAGCTTTGCAGAAATATCAACCCTGGATTGGTTTTTCTATCATCTTCCAGTTCTGTTCTATAAGATTTTTGATATAAAAAGCAATCATAATAGTTAATGAAACATATAGTAGACTTAGATTTCTCAATTCATCTTTGTTGCAGAAAATTATCAGCAATGGAACATTAATTAACAAAGCAATGATTGTATGTTGTTTTATTGGAACAGAAAGAAATCGCCAGGATCTCGAAACAATCGAATATACAATAAATATATTAAAAATAGATAGACCTGAGGGAGCTATGGTACCGTACATAGGTCGATGTCCGACAAATAGGTAATATTGTGGATATAACCAGAATCTAATATTACTGGAGATATCCATCAATGCCGGCTTCCAATGCGTAGCCCCTAGATAATGATTTTTAATCAAAGTAGAAACAATTATAGAAATTAGGATGCTAAAAAATATAAACGTAAGAAATCTATTACGTGATATCAAAGGCTTTATTATAGGAAATAAAGTGACAATAAATATGGGAAATGACTCTTTATTCAGTGTAGCTATTGGTATTAATAATAATATCCAAACAAGCTTTTTGTGATAGGCTAGAAGCGATGCTAAAGCAAAGAACATTAATTCAGAAAAATCATAAAAATAGCCTCCTCTATTTTGAAATACAGAAAAACAAAGAGTAATACATATAGGCGCCAATGTCGAAGATACAGGATCTTTGGTTATGTCAACACATAGCTTTCTCAGCAAAAACATAGAAATAAATAAACAGACAAATGCAAGTAAATATACTATGAAGTAACGAAACATATAACGAAACTTATAATTTGAATCTAGAATTTTTGCTCTATATGTTATTGCTACAAAATGTGAGAATTGGTTTGAGACTTTATTTTTTATTTTTAAAGGTGTCACTTCATCAATAGTTTTGGCAATCTCTGGAATTAGTTGTCGAAGTGCAAAGGAGTCAGATGTAGATCTATCAAATAGCCTATCCAAATTCCACGGTACTGGGTTATCAAAATTGAAACCCCATCTGGAAAAATAACCTTGGAAACTGGCTGAAGCTACTATAAAGTATATGAATATTAGTAAAAATAATTGTTTAAATTGTGATATTTTTAATTTATTTTTCAGCATTTTATATCAGATTTATTGTCCACTATAATTATTTTTGGATTTGACAGCAGATTTGCCTATTGAGGAAATGTCAACTTCGGATGGATTTTCCTGTAATCTAAGATAGATTCTACCAAACAACTCCTCGAAATACAGATTGAGATCTAATTAATCATCTCTTAAGGGATCAATTAATGAGGTTTTATGAACTAAATCTCTCCCAAATCAGCCAAGATGGACCCTTTTGCAAAAGTTTCCAACCTTTTTTTAAATATTCTGGCTGAGTATCCTTTATAGGTAAGGCTACATATTTTACTTGAAATTTTGCAAGGTACTTATTTGGATTAGCAACAACATCATCATAGTATTTATGCAGTGTCTCTAGGCGTTCTTTGCGTATTTGCGGATTTCTCACCCAAGGACCCCAGCCCCCTCTTAGAGTTTGCTCTTGCGCTGGTAGAAATACGGAACTATCCAAGCCTAAAAGATAAAAATTGAGAGCTTGCCTCTGGCTGTATTCATCATTATCAACTGATGGACTGAGATTGATGTAATAACCAAATAAGGGTATTTGATTGTCAGTGATGATTGCAAGGTTAGTAAATTTGTCGTCACCAGCTATTACAGATCTTGGTTTCAAGCTAACTCTATTGGATTTTTGCTTAAGATAATCATGATATTCATGGTTATAATTGACGAAATCCGAACCTTGAGATGCTTTTGTCAATAACCAAAAACCGGTTGCAAAATAGAAAGATGAAAGAGCAATCAAGCAAAATGCCACAATTTTTTTAGATAAATATAATGATGAAAGCAAATTTATAAGAATAAGTAATATCAAAAAAGATAAAATTAGTCCATAGACATACTTCCAATGAAAATTTTGAATTTGTAATCCTGTAAATATTTGGTTATTGACTAATAGAAGTCCTGAAAAGACTAATGTCCACAAATATGTTAAATCTTTTCGTTTCAATATTACATAAAAGAAAGTAACAAATAGTAATAGCAAGGCTCCTTTTGAAATCATTAGTTCACTTAAATGTGAAATTGGTAAAAAATTATCTGTTCTTGGTAGCCAGTCATGATTAGTTTTTGCTTTAATCAATGCATTATTGATTATTGATGGCAATCCCAGCACAAGACCTATAAGTCCCACCTCTAAATATATTTTGCGATTTTTAAAATCCATTAACATGGCAATCAATATAGCTAAAGTTACCGTTGTCCAATAGTAAAAATAAACATAGAAAAGTAATCCGTAACTAGCTCCAGCCAATAAAATACGGGTTATATTTGGTTTAATTAAAGCTAGACGTAATGACCAAATTTGAAGCAATAAAAAGCTTAGAGAAATACCTGGAGTGATGATTCGCCACTGCGTTAATGGAAAATAAGGGTATTCTGGAAAAGAGTTCCAAGGCTTATTGGCGACAACCGTACCAATATCCTTAAAATGTTTATAAAATAACTCTCCATTAACAGTACCTGTATCTAGCATTAAAATTAGGGTTGTTGCTAAAGCTAACCAGGTATTTTTAAGATATAACTTTGCTAAAGCAAACCAGGCTATAGAAATACTTAATCCAGCCCAAAAACGCCAAATAATATTAATATAGCCAACATCTATACCTAATAACTTTGCTAAAATAACCTCTGGGATAAATTGAATCCAGGGATATATTGTTGGACCGCCTTCTTTAAGTACAGGATCACTTAAATATAAGGGATGATTAAAGTAAGAATTGGTTGCATAACCTAAATACAACAGGTCATCTTTATCGGTCAATACCAAAGGACTACCGGTTTTTAGAAACCATAAGATATGTGGCATTTCCGCCAGAGCAATTCCAATGATTGCTATTATTGTCAAGGCTATGATGTCATTTCGATGAAATTGAATAGATTGCCTTGATCTAGCCAAATAATCTTTAAACATAAATATTAATTAAGAATTCTCCTAGTTGATTTTATATTATTGGTCAGTCGCAATCAAGCAATTACGGTTTAGTTAGAAATGATTTTGCGGATAAGACTTAATTCATCGCGATGCCCAACAATTTTTATATTTTGCCCAGGATCGACAGAGACCATCACATTTTCAATTCTGTCAGAACCCCGCCAGTAAAAAAGACCAGCAAGTGGAGAAAGCAAGGCCAGTATTAAAACATTAAAATTGTTACCTATATTCAATTGTGACAACACCAATCCCATGCAACTCAATCCAGTAGTAGCTAGTAAAGTCAAAAAGACCGCCATAAACCAGCTGGGACGAACATGTCCCTGGAAAGTCAATTTTAGTTGCTCAGGTTCAACCTTAACCAGATTATAGGCACGTTCTTGTAAATGGGATTGTAATTGCTCCAGCAAAGGTTCTACCTTCTCTGTTGCCTGGTATTCCATTTCTTCGATACGATCCTTGGTTGATCCCTTTATGAAGAAAATCAGCCCAATTATTAGTAATAATGTTAGAACAAAAGTAGAAATCAAGACAGTATTATTCAAAACGTATGCCTCAGTAGCGGTAAATCTAGTTTAGGATAAAAAATTGAATGAAGAGGGATATTTAAACAATATGTTAGTGAGCATAAATTATTGGGAGGCTGCCAGTGAACGCGCAAGAACAGGCCCACAACTTGGAACTTACATCTAAAATCGCTACAGTCGTCAACTTGTTCAAGTTAGAATTTCCTGACTCTAAGGCTGATTTTAAGCCATGGCGCAACGATCCAGACACACAAGAATGGATAGATCCCGATTCTATCGATTTGGGATTTCATTTCCCCGGTTGGAGTCGTCAGCTGCAATGCAAAAGTATATTGGTGCAAATCAGATTCCATCAAGAGTTTAGTACGCTCGAGAAGTCTCTAATAGGACTAGAGCTGGCAGGATTTAACCATCTAGGAATGGCTTGGCGGCTTTCTACTGTAGAAAACTGGCAGTTGGTGGGCTGCTTTCTTCCATCTCAAGATTGCCAGGAAAAATTAAAGAGCTTCTCTCGTCAGGTCTTCTCCCTCTTTAAATCAGGAACTTAGTCTAGTCTGCAATGTGGAGATCACCTGAGAAAGTGGTATTTTTTCCACATTACCGCTCTTTCTCTCCACCAACTCCACCAAACCCTCTTGCAGAGATTTACCGGTTACCAAGCGGTAGGGTATGCCAATTAGTTCGGCATCTTTAAATTTGACACCTGCTCTCTCATCGCGATCATCAAACAAGGTTTCTATGCCAGCTTGGTTTAGTTGACAATAGAGCTCTTGGGCAACCTTCATTTGCTCTTGTTCACTGACATTGGGAACTACCAGAATTACATGATAGGGTGCGATGGCAACAGGCCAGATGATCCCATTTTTGTCATAGGACTGTTCTATAGCAGCTTGAGCCAGGCGCGATACACCCAAACCATAACAACCCATAATCAGGGGTAGATTTTCTCCCTGTTCGTTAGTGTAATTGGCGTTCATGGCTTGTGAATATTTGGTGCCTAGTTGAAAGATATGCCCAACTTCAATGCCTCTGGCAGAACGCAAAAATTGACTGGGATCGTTAATTGCCCTATCCCCTGGTAGAGCCCTTCTGATATCTGCCACTATTTCTGGGATTTGCATATTTTCTCCCCAATTGACTCCAACTAGGTGATGGCCATGTTCGTTAGCCCCTACTACAAAACCTACCAGGGAAACTACGGTATGGTCTGCTAAGCGAACTATTTGTTGTACACTGCCAATAAAATAATCAGAGCTCAGATCAGGTCCGAGATAACCTAGGGGTAATTTCTTATCCAAGCTGGCGGCATCAGGTATCTTGAGAGAAACAACCGTCTTGGCTTGGTAATTGGCGGACAGTTTTACCAATTCATTCTGTAACTTGACTTCATTGATTAGCTGATCTCCTCTAATGCAGACTAAAGCTAGAACTTTGATACCAGAATCATAGGCTGCCTCATAAAGTACTGTTTTAACAATTGTGCTTGCAGAGATCCCTAAAAATTCACTCAAAGCCTCAATGCTTTCAACATTAGGAGTAGCTAGTTTGGCAAATTCAATAAAAGAAGAAGTAACTGCTGCATTTGCTAAAGATACAGCTTTTTCTACATTGGCCGCGTAAGCTCCGTCTTCGCTATAGAGAATTTCATCTTCTCCGGCATCGGCAAGAACCATGAACTCCTGCGAACCTGAACCTCCAATTGCCCCAGAATCAGCTTCAACTGCCCGAAAACTCAGGCCGCAACGAGTTAGGATATTGCGATAGGCTTGATCCATCTTCTGATAGGTCTCCTGAAGGCTTTGGGTACTATCATGAAAAGAATAGCCATCTTTCATTATGAATTCCCTTCCACGCATCAGTCCGAATCTTGGCCGAATTTCATCCCTAAATTTTGTCTGTATCTGATAAAGATGAAGTGGTAGCTGACGATAGGATCTGATTAATTCTTTGGCAATGGTGGTGATCACCTCTTCATGCGTAGGACCAAGACCCCATTGTCTATCTTGGCGATCTAGCAAGGAGAACATGATTCCTTCCGCCTTAGTATATGTATCCCAGCGTCCGGATTCTCGCCAGATTTCACTCGGTTGTAGCTGAGGAAGAAGACATTCTACAGCCCCAGTAGCATCCATCTCTTCGCGGGTGATTTGGGAAATCTTTTTGAGTACTCGCCACATGAGTGGGAGATATGCATAGACACCACTGCCAATGCGGCGAATATACCCGGCTCTGAGTAACAACTTATGACTGGGAATTTCAGCTTCAGCAGGGTCTTCACGTAGGGTGACAAACAGGGTCTGTGACAATCGCATATTTTTATCTGAGCTTTCTCTATGGTTTCTTATTATCTACCTTTGCTGGTATTATTTTGATTTGGAAATGAGCGGCGCTAAGATCTGGTTGAGTTTACGCAATTGCTGGGCAGTTCCAATAGAAATCAATACATCATGGCTCAACATCAAGGTGTCAGCTGCTGGACTTACAATCAACTCTCCATCTTGACGTCTTATAGCTACTATCAAAGCGCCGCTGAGACTACGTAGTTTGGTTTCCCTGAGACTTTTATTGAGACAGGGACATTTGACAGGATCTATCGCGAATTCCTCCATATATACTGAATCATCTCCCGATGATAGGATACCATCGACAAAATCCATAACTTGAGGACGCAATGCCGCCGCAGCCAGCCTTCTTCCTCCAGTAATATAAGGTGAAACAACAGCATCAGCACCAGCTCTAGAAAGCTTTTTTACGGCCTCTTCGGTGCTGGCTCTGGCTATGGCTCGAATTTTGGGATTGAGTGTTTTGGCAGAGAGAACAGTGTATAGGTTATTGGCATCAGAAGAGAGTGCGCTCACCAAACAGATTGCATTATAAATACGAGCCTTAATAAGGCTTTCATCCAGGGTAGCATCGCCTTGAACTACTGTATAACCTAGATCTTTGGCTATTTCACATTGGGCGAGATCGGCCTCTATCAGAACAAAGGATACTCCTTCTGAGTAAAATTCTAAAGCGATCTGGCAACCAGTACGGCCAAAGCCACATAAGATGTAATGTTGATTTAAGCTCTCTAACAATTGATTCTCCTGTCTCTGTTTGATTCTATCTTGGAAGTATCCCTGAATAAGAGCTTCGGTAAATCGGTTAACAATATAGCCAATGACAATTACACCAGTTAGTATCAAAAAAAGAGTAAAAAGGCGAGAAAGTTGAGAGAGTGGATAAATTTCCCCAATACCGACTGTTGCCAGAACATTCATGGTCATATAGGCTGAATCTAGCCAAGTCCATTTCTCGACTAAGCGATACCAAAGAGTGCCCGTTCCAAATAGTCCAACTAGGCAGAGTACCCCAAAGGTCAGCTGTTGCCTAAGATGAAGATATTTATGATTTTTAGGTACAGGTCTGCCTCGTTTTTTGGAGATCTTTTTCTTGCCAAATAACATTGAGATTGTGCCTTTTTGCTCAAAGAGGAACTATACCACTGGGATTTAAGGGAAATAACTGGCCATAGTAATCTTTCTTGACCTGTTCTAGATCACAGGTTTTTGCGACACCCGGCAGGTTATATATATCATCTAGATAACGGCTTAGTTTAGGATAGTCAGTGATTCTCCTGATACTACATTTGAACAAGCCATAGTAAACTGCATCAAAACGAAAGAGGGTAGTAAATAATCTGATATCGGCAAGAGTCAGGTTCTCTCGGCAAAGATAACGCTGATCGCTCAAGACTAGTTCTATTTCATCAAGTATCTCAAATATATCTCGACAAGCGCTCTCATAAGCCTTTTGAGTTCTGGCAAACCCACAGAGATAAACTCCATTGTTGATAGCTGGATAGATTTTTGCGTTCCATCGCTCGATTTCTGGTACTAAAGAAGCTGGATAGAGATCTACCGAATCGGGAGATCCCTGGAACTGACAATTGAACAATTTGATGATTTCTGAGCTCTCATTATTGACAATTTTATTTTGCCAGCTATCCCAAAGTAGAGGAACTGAAGACTTTCCTCGATATTTGGGCTTATTAAGTCTATAGAATTGAGCCAAGGTGGAACAATTTTGATGAGCTTTTTCAAAAACCCATCCTCCTGTAGAAGCATTGGGAAGTAGAATGGTAAGAGCAATAGAGTCTTCTAAACCCTTTAAAGCTCTTACGATCAAGGTGCGATGAGCCCAGGGGCAGCTCATTCCGACATAAAGATGATATCGTCCTGGTTCTCCATATCCCTCGATTGTTTCCCTAAATTGGCTATCAGAGCGCTGGTAAGCACCTTCAGCATTGCTTGGGGCAAGTTGCTGCATCATCGACAGCCAAAGACCATGCCAGAAACTTCGTACAGAGGAAATTAATATTACTTTTGGAGAATTCATAAAAAATAAGTGACAAAAACCGATATTCTGATCTATAGCCCATCGAAGTCTCTTTTGTAGTAATGAAGTTTTCCAAGGTATTGATCGCCAATCGAGGGGAAATAGCCCTCAGAATATTACACAGTTGTGAAGAGCTTGGTATTTCTACCGTTGCAGTACATTCTACCGTAGATCGACAATCGCTTCATGTCCAGCTTGCGGATGAAAGTGTTTGTATAGGGCCCCCTATGAGCTCTAAAAGCTATCTGAATATTCCCAACATCATTTCTGCAGCTTTGACCAGAAATGCTAGTGCAATCCACCCGGGCTACGGTTTTCTGGCTGAAAATGCACGCTTTGCTTCTATTTGCGCTGATCACCAGATTACATTCATTGGTCCTTCACCGGAAGCAATCATGGCTATGGGTGATAAATCCACGGCTAAAAAGAACATGATAAAAGCTGGTGTTCCTGTTGTTCCAGGTAGTCCCGGCATTGTCGATAACGAAAGAGAAGCGCAGCTAATCGCCGATGAGATAGGATATCCTGTAATTATCAAGGCTACTGCTGGAGGCGGTGGACGGGGTATGAGGCTTGTCAGGGAAGAGTCTGAGTTTTCTCGTCTTTTCCATGCAGCCCAAGGAGAAGCAGATGCTGCTTTTGGTAATCCTAGTGTCTATATTGAAAAATTCATTGAAAAGCCTCGCCATATAGAATTTCAAATTCTAGCTGATAGTTACGGCAATGTAATCCACCTTGGCGAGAGAGAATGCTCAATACAACGACGCCATCAAAAGTTGTTAGAAGAAGCTCCAAGTTCTTTTCTCAGTGAGTCTCTACGACAGAAGATGGGACAGGCTGCAATAAAAGCTGCCAAATCAATCAATTATTTAGGTGCTGGGACAGTGGAGTTCTTGGTGGATAGAAAGGGTAATTTCTATTTTATGGAAATGAATACCCGCATTCAAGTAGAACATCCTGTCACAGAGATGATCACTGGTTTAGATCTTGTTACTGAACAGATTCGTATTGCTCAGGGAGAAAGGTTGCGCTTCAAGCAGAATGATATTCAACTGAGAGGCCATGCCATTGAATGCAGGATTAATGCTGAAGATCCCAATCAAAATTTTCGCCCCCATCCGGGTAAAATCAGTGGTTATCTTCCTCCTGGTGGACCTGGAGTGAGGGTAGATTCTCATATCTATACCGATTATGTGATTCCTCCTTATTATGATTCTCTGATAGGCAAGTTGATAGTTTGGGGATCCGATCGCGAGACAGCAATAAAAAGAATGCGCCGAGCTCTAAAAGAATGCGCAATCACTGGTGTTCCAACTACCATTGGGTTTCATCAGAGAATCATTGAACATCCAGTTTTCCTCGCTGGTGATGTCTATACCAATTTTATTGAAGAGAATATGATGACTTAATTTAAGGATTTGCATGTCGGTTCTGCAAAAGTTAGATAGAATTGTCTTTTAGGTTTTTGATTCTTGGCGGTGTATTTTTGATCAGAAAGCTTTCTTTTTTAGTACCTTTGACATTACTTGGACTTTCGAGCTGTTCGTCATCGCCTCCATCAACGGAGATAACCCAACCATCTCCAATAGCGTCTTCTTCACCTAATCCTTCTCCTAGTTCTTCAGTAGTGGCTTCTGTAGGTTCATCAACTTCTGTGGAGCCATCAATACAAACTTTGCCAATTCAAGGATTGATCCCCTCTGTTGATCCCAATATTAGAAGAACAATCATTACTAGGGGCAAAAAAGATCCTTTCTCCCTTTTTCCAATTGATGCGCAAACTCAATATATCGAGCGTAGAGATTTTTCCAGTACTTCCAAAAAAACCAATAAAATTCTTACACAAGTCCCTATAAGAAAGAATTCCGCATCAATTGACCACCAAAAGGCAGTCGCTAAGGCACCTACTCCTATGCTCTCTCAGTCAACTCTAATCACCGGCGTAGTGGATATGGGAAGTAACAATGTTTTGATAGTGCTTAGATCGCCTATGGAAGAAACAAGTAGATATGTAAGAGTTGGCCAATATATTGCCGGGGGTCAGGTTTTGGTTAAGCGCGTAGTCAATGATGATACAAATTTACCCACCGTGGTTCTTGAAGAAAAAGGACAAGAATTTTATAAAAAAATTGGCCAGCAAGGAGGATCAATTAGCCAAGACAATGAACCAAACCAAAAACGACCAGCAGGAAATAATATCTTATCCTGATTTGCCTCTGGCTATCTACTTGGAAATTGCAGCCCATCTAGAGCAGGTTGATGGACTTTCAGTGGAGTTACTATCAGAAGATCGACCTGATTTTGCTTATCAGCGCAGTCAGATCAAGGGATTTAAAATCCAGGGCGATCCTCTCGATCCGCCACTTTTAAAATCTATTCTGGATTATTATAACCAGCTCTATGGTTCCTATAAACAACTTTAGGGATCAATATCGATTATCAGATTGACATTAGAGTGAGAAAACTTTTTTTTGATCTTGAACCAGTCAATTTGGCTTCTTTGATCTTGATCTTTGAATTTTAAGAGAATTTGCCAATGGTAGCGGTTTGAAACTCTCGGAACATTGGCAGGAGAAGGTCCTATGATTTCACAATGATTCATGTTCCCAATCAAATCCACCAAGTCTTCTGCCGCTTTTTGTACTACTTGCTCATCTATTCCATCAAGACGTAGCAAAACTAGTAAGCCATAGGGTGGAAAGCCCAGGCTATGACGCTCTTGCAATTCTTCTTCAACAAATCCTCGGTAATCATTAGCTGCAACGAACTTGATTACAGGATGATTAGGGTTATATGTCTGAATGATGATCTTACCGGGAGAATCGCCGCGGCCAGCTCTTCCTGCTACCTGGATCAATGTCGCGAAAGTTCTCTCACTAGCTCGGTAATCGGCATGATGCAAAAGTCCATCAGCTGCTACGATGCCAACTAGTGTAACGTTGTGAATATCAAGACCCTTACTAATCATCTGTGTACCAACTAGAACATCAGCTTCTCCTTGAGCAAATTGAGTTAGCAGTCTGCGGTGGGCATCTTTGTTAGCGGTGGTATCGCCATCAAAACGGATTGTCTTGAGCTGTGGGAAATGCCTAGACAGCTCTTGTATTATTTTCTGGGTACCACTTCCAAAATATTTAAGATAGGGCGAATCACAAGATGGACAATGTTGTGGTTGGCATCTACTGTAATTACAATAATGACAGCGAAGTAATCTATTATTTTGAGCAAAGTGATAGGTCAGAGAAACATCACAATTGGGGCATCCTAGAACCTCTCCGCAGGCACGACAACCTACAAAGGTGCTGTGACCTCTTCGATTGATAAACAGTATTGCCTGTTGACCATTAAGATTTTGCAGGGCATTTTTTAGAGAGCGACTAAAGATCGAGCGATTTCCCGCTAAGAAATCCTTGGCTAAATCTACTACCGTTGTTGTTGGCAGTGGTTTAGCTCCAATGCGCTCAGGCAAGGAGAGATAGTCCGCTTGTCCGATTTGCCCAGCTTGCCATGTCTCTAGAGACGGTGTGGCTGAACCTAGAATTAAAGGACAATTTGCAGAATGTGCGCGAAACTGGGCGACTTTGTGAGCGTGATAGGTCGGTGAAGATTGGCTTTGTTTGAAGCTGGGATCATGTTCTTCATCTAGGATGATCATACCTAGTTTAGGCAGGGGAGCAAATACCGCCGATCTTGTCCCAATGATAATCTGGGCCTGTCCCTGGAGCATTTGTCGCCAGGTATCATAGCGCTCACCTTGGGATAGCCCACTATGATAAACCCAGACCTTATCAGGAAAGCGTGCTAAAAAACGATCAGTTATTTGCGGGGTAAGTCCAATTTCCGGAACCAAGATCAAGCTGGAAAATCCTTTCTGTAATTTGTCAGCAACCGCCTGAAGATATACTTCGGTTTTACCTGAGCCTGTCACTCCATGAAGCAATACCTCATGGAAACCCTCAATCTTGGCAATATGATCGAGCGCTGCTTGTTGAGCTTGGTTGAGACTTTTGGGCTGTTCTATTTCACCACTCTTTAAACCAGTTTGCAGACGAAGCCTTTCTCTTTTCTCAATGAGCAGATGACCAGTTTTGACTAGTTGATTGACTAGTTTCGAGTGTTCAGCCAAATCACTCAACCAAATCTGCCCACCATTTGAGCGCAGAAGATCTAGAACTAGTTGTTGCTCGGAGTTGATTGTTCCCTCATCAGCTAAAGATATTAGGATTACAGCCTTTTGTAACTTGGGTTTAGGGATATTGGGCAACTCTAAAAACGTCTCTGTTATAGCCAACTTGTTTAATTGGACAATTGCCTGTTGGGCCCCTTTGATCTGACTTTGTAGATAACGTGGAGTATAGCTTTTGCCTCCCTGCAGCATTTGTAAAATCTCTTTTGCTGCCGGACTTAGTTCTATTGACTGCGCATCTTTTTTTAAGCGTAGACGTTGCTGTGATTTAGCAAGAATACCAGGAGGCAAGGCAATGCGAACCACAGCTGAAAGTTCAGCTTGGTAATATTGGGCAACTTTTTCCAAAATCTGCCAATATTCTCTAGAGAGAAAGCCACAGGCGACTAGATGGAGAACTGGTTTTATTTTTTCTAGGACAAAATGCCCAGGTGGTATATCGTGCTGTTTGAGAACAATACCACTTACAGTCTGTCTGCCAAAGGGAACAATTACAATATCTCCAGAGTGAATATTGAGCTCAGATGGAACACTATAGGTAAAAAGCTCAGTTAAAGAAGGTACATCTACAAGTACATCAACCCAGCTACTCATTCATGTTTTTATAAGTTGCCACCGACGATGGAGATAGACCATTGAGATAGCGAAATATCCAATATTTAAAGACTGTATCCAAGATAACCGGGAAAGTTGCAATAAACAAATTAGAAAAGTTCTGATTTTCGGGTAATCCAAAGTGACGTAAAAAGCCATCTATTATGACCTCCCAACCATGAGGCGAGTGGAAACCAACAAACATATCAGTTGAGAGAATTAGGATAAAAGCCTTAGCTGAATCGCTAAGATTATAGAAAATTCGGTTGAGGAAATCTTTGACAATTTGTAATTCTCGGCGATTGCTCAACAAGAGGAAGACAACAGAGAGAAAAGCTAGGGTATCAGCAAAGATATTGGCAATGGCGCCTAGGCTCTTTTTTTGATAGTCTCTGGATATTTCATCAACCTTCTCTTTGAGTAGTTTTTCTTGTTCCTCGGCTTTTACAGGTTCTCTTTTACCTAGCAAAGCTTCAAATTCCATCATTTCCCGGTATTCTTTGAGCTCTTGCATTGCTTCACTTTGGAGATCATCGTTGAGAAAAACGATCTTCTCTTTTTGCTCAAAATAATGATTTAAAGCTGGCATCACCAGATAAGTCTTACTGATTTGGTAGGTAAACAGAGGAACAATGATTAGAATCAAGATGAACCGGATTGATAGATTTGTCTGATAACGTGATTCTCTAAATTGCCTGAGGATGTCTTCTTCGGATTGTTTGGATTCTGGGCTGACTTCTTGTTTTAGACGACTGAATGAGGAGAAAAAACTGCGCGGAATCACGTTCTCTGTGCTGGGATTGATTCCCTCTAATCGCCGATGATTTGGATCTTTCATCGTTTTTTCTATGTTTTCTGGTGCGACGCTAGTATTATAGTACGAAGATAAATTTTTTCTACCTTGAGGACTTAGATATTTACCGGTAATAGATTCAATAAATTCAAGCTTTTCAACAACTAGAGAAGATTGTGTGTCGGAAAATACAACAATATCTCCCCCACGTCGGTATCTTTTGCGAGAAGGACTGGCTAAATTGACAATATTGCGACTGAAGTTAAATTCTATGATTCTAACTTTGATGTTCTGCAGGCAGTTTTTAACCTCTGCCTGAAAATAGCCAATTACGCGCACACTAAATTCGGCATTGCCAGGGGCAACGGTTCGACCTTGGAAATAGTTATCTTCAATCTCCTTGATCTTTAATGCGGATTGATAAGCCCGATCTAAAGCGCGTTCAGGAGTTTCAATTAACCACTGATTGGCTGAAGAAAAAACATTGGATACTTTCATGGTGATAGATCAAGGAGATAGCTATGTTCATAACAACCTATTTTAAAGCTAAATAATTGAGTCAAGAGACAAAACTTCAAAATAAGAAAAATAGGCCAGAATCCCTAGCCTATTTTCATAATTATATAAAGGTTGTTGGGATTGGATTACATCATTCCCATACCGCCCATACCGCCCATACCGCCCATACCGCCCATACCGCCCATACCGCCCATACCGCCCATACCGCCACCAGGTCCTGCAGGTTCTTCTTTGGTTGGTTTTTCCGCTATCAATACCTCAGTGGTTAAAACCATACCGGCAATAGAAGCCGCATTTTGCAGAGCAGAACGCACAACTTTGGCAGGATCTAGGATTCCAGCTACTACTAAATCTTCATACTTGTTAGTGAGCGCATTATAGCCATAGCTGAGTTCTTTATCACGGACTGAAGTAACAACAACAGTACCTTCTTGTCCGGCATTGTTACTGATTTGAACCAAGGGCGCTTCTAGAGCCTTAATCACTATCAGACCACCTAGGCGTTCTTCTTCATCCTTGAATGTATTGACAAATTCTCCTGCTTTTTGTGCCAAATATATAAGGGTTTTGCCACCGCCAGGGATAACACCTTCAGCTACTGCTGCCTTCGTAGCATTGAGGGCATCGATTATACGCATCTTGCGATCCTGCATTTCAGTTTCAGTAGCAGCTCCCACCTTGATTACCGCCACCCCACCGGCTAGTTTGGCGATGCGCTCTTGCAGTTTTTCAGTATCAAAGTCAGAATCAGTTTCTGCTAGCTGTTTACGCAACTGAGCAACCCGTTTGGCAATTTCAGATCCATGTTGGCTGCCTGCAACGATAGTGGTGTTGTCTTTTTCGACAGTAATCTTCTCAGCTTTACCTAACATATCGACTGTGATTGCATCCAATCCAATACCCATATCTTCAGAAATCAGACTACCACCAGTCAAGATGGCAATATCCTGCAATACATCTTTGCGACGTTCACCAAAACTCGGAGCCTTGATAGCAACTACGCTGAGTACTCCTCTAGCCTTATTGACCACCAAGGTAGCCAGGGCTTCACCTTCAATATTCTCGGCGATGATCAACAGAGGCTTGCCCAGTTTAGCAACCTGTTCCAAAACTGTGACAATTTCAGAGACATTGTTTATCTTTTTATCTGTAATCAAGATCAAGACATTGTCGTACTCTACAATTTGTCTTTCGTTGTTGGTTACAAAATAAGGCGAAATATACCCCCTATCGATCTGCATACCTTCAACCACTTCGAGTTCTGTAGTTAAAGACTTGGATTCCTCAACAGTGATCACTCCATCGGTGGTGACCCTTTTCATTGCGTCGGCGATCATCTTGCCTACTTCAGTAGAACCACCAGAAGAGACGGTGGCCACTTGTTCAATAGCATCACCTTCAACTGGCTTGGCAATACTTGCAATTTGCTCAACCAAAAAGTGGGTGATCTTATCAATCCCTCTTTTGAGAGCAATTGGATTGGCTCCTGCGGTTACATTCTTGAGTCCTTCATGGATTATTGCCTGAGCGATCACTGTAGCTGTAGTGGTACCATCGCCAGCTATATCTTTAGTTTTGGCAGCAACTTCCTGGATCAATCTTGCTCCCAAGTTTTCTAGCGGGTTTTCCAGTTCAATCTCTTTAGCTACACTGACACCATCATTGATAATCTGAGGAACTCCGTATTTTTTTCCTATCAGGACGTTCCTTCCCTTGGGTCCCAAGGTCACCTTGACAGCATTGGCCAGATCGTCAATGCCATTTTGCAGAGCTCTTCTTGATTCTTCTTTGAAGACAATAATTTTTGCCATAACTCTCTTTTGGTCATTTCTTTAGCTTTTAACTTTACTTTAGCACTCTATCGCTGTGAGTGCTAAGCTTTTTTGCCAACTATAAACAAAGCAGATATACTGAATTGATAAAGAATCAAGGGCAGATGCATTTTTTTTCCTTTCAACATATTCTCCTTTTTGTAGCCGCTCTGATAGCTGGGTCAATCAACAGTGTTGCCGGTGGTGGGAGCTTTATTTCTTTTCCAGCTCTGCTTTTTACTGGTGTCAATCCAATTGTTGCCAATGCTACCAACAATACTGCTATGTGGTTGGGTGCCTTGGCCAGCGCTAGTGGATACAGTGCTGAAATTGTCACTAGAAGACAACAACTACTAGTCCTCGCCTTAGTTAGTTTACTAGGTGGTATGTTGGGCTCCTTGCTGTTACTAATTACCTCAGCCAAGTTTTTTGGTCATTTGATCCCTTATCTTCTGCTTTCGGCAACTTTGTTATTTAATTTCAGCTCCAAAGTCACCAAATCTATCCAATCCTATTTACCACAATGGAGTAAAACAAAACATCCTCTTGGCTTACTTGTAGTGCAATTTGTTATTTCCATCTATGGTGGATTTTTTGGTGGAGGGATGGGAATTTTGATGCTGGCCGTTCTCTCTGTGATGGGGCTGGGTAATATTCATACTATGAATGCCTTTAAGAGCTGTCTGGGAATTTGTATCAACGGTATTGCCATTATTCCTTTTATGCTGGCAGGTATTATACTTTGGCACCAGGTAGTCATAATGTCCACTGGAGCGATCATAGGTGGCTATTTGGGAGCAGTCTCGGCTCAAAAACTAGAACCAGCATTGATTAAACGCTTCGTTATCTTTATTGGTTATGGCATGTCTGCTTATTTCTTTGTGACTTATCCCCCGTTTAGAATAACTGTCAATTAAGAAAAGATGGCAGGATCACTTCCCTGCGAGGGTTAACTGTATTATCTAATTTAGGTGGCAATGCGGGATTATTTTTAAGATCTACGGTATTTGAAATATCATTACTGACTACTTTTTGTTCAGTATCTTGAAGGGATGGTGCGTTTTCTGTAAATACATTAAAAGTTTCACTGGTAAGAGACTTAGTACCAAAGAGAAGAAATATTTCTCCTTGAAATGTTGTATTGGGCAAATCTTGAGGAATTTCTAAAAAATATTGAAAACTAAAAGGAAGTCTATCAATCGCAATAGATTGCTCTTGAGAATGGAGTTGCCCAGAGTCAAATATACTTTTAAGCTGATATGAAAGTTTGAACTCACTGGCGGTAAACTGATCAGCTTTTCCTTCTTTGGCAGTTATTGTACCAAAGAGCGGCACGACCTCACCTTTTAAACAAAAGAAACTATTCTGACTCAAAACTATCTGCAGATCTAGAGTGATGGGAGAAGGAGAAATAAAATGTTCATCGAGATAAGGTTCTATTTCTGTTTTGATTAGTCTTTCAAGTTCAGATTGAGGTGTGGTTTTCCAGTTTTCTAAAAGTTGGGCAACTGAGGGTTGGTTTTCCATGGGTACTTTTGGAGTTATTTCAAGATCGATTTTACCCTCGCCTTCTGGAGTTGAACATATAATTTGCCAGAATCCGGCACTGAGATTCTTGTGAGAGAATATCATTACCAGTCCCTGTTCATTGGCCTTGCGCAGATATTTAGGCATAGGCTGCAGTTTTTGATTGCTATCAATATGGAGGATAAAGATCTCTACCTTGGATTGTTTGAGCTGAGAATTTGCCACCATTCGATATCTACCTTCAGGCAAAATACTGATCTCATCTTCAAGAACTTGCCAATATTCTTCACCTTCTTGCTGGATCAAAAACTTCCACATTAATTGTATTACCTCAACTCCAAATACTTAGAAGGGGCAGATATCAACTGACCAATAGATATAGTTTCTTCTTGTCCGGATTTCAACCATTTTAACTTGACTGTTTGATTTTCGGATTCTGTATCCCCCAGGATCAAAGCAATAGAAGCTCCGCTGCGATCGGCTCTTTTGACCTGTTTACCAAAAGCACTGGCACTCAAGTCTAATTCAACTTTAAAATTTTCAGAGCGCAGTAATTGGGCTAATCGTAAAGCTTGTCCCTCGGCTTTTTCTCCCTTGGAAACAATATAAAGATCTGGCTCTATTCCAGGCAAAGGATGCAGTTCTTTTAAGAGCAAGACTAGGCGTTCTATCCCCATTGCCCAGCCTATGGCCTGTGTTTGCGCTCCTCCCAATTCTTCAACTAGCCCATCATAGCGTCCACCCCCACAAACAGTAGATTGCGCTCCCAGGTCGGCAGATTGGATTTCAAAGGCGGTATGGGTATAATAATCCAGCCCTCTTACTAGAAAAGGATTGATCTGATAAACAATTTCCAGCTCTGTAAGCAAATACTGTACTTGCTCAAAATGAGCTAAAGATTCTTTGGAGAGATAATTGAGGATACTGGGAGCATTTTGGGCTATTTCCCGAGTTTTGGTATCCTTACTATCAAGTATGCGTAGAGGATTCCGATGCAGTCGTTCACGTGAATCTTGATCTAACTCTTGTTCTAAGGGTAGTAAATATTCAAGCAGGGCATTGCGATAATTTTGACGATCTTCTCTATTTCCTATGGAATTAAGTTGCAAACTGAGATCTTTTAAACCTAAAGCTTTAAGAATATCAGTAGCTACAGCAATCACTTCTACATCAGCTCTTGGAGCACCACTGCCTAGGAGCTCGAGACCGATTTGATGGAATTGTCTCTGTCTGCCAGCTTGGGGTCTTTCATAGCGAAACATGGGACCTTGGTACCATAAACGCGTAATTCCACCGAGTTTATCCCATCCATGTTCTATATAAGACCTGACAACACCAGCAGTTCCCTCTGGTCTGAGAGTAATCTGACGCCCAGAGCGATCACTGAAAGTATACATTTCTTTGCCGACAACGTCTGTCGCCTCGCCTATCCCTCTGACAAAGAGATCATTTTGTTCCATCAGCGGAGATCTTATCTCCTGGTAAAGAGCCCGGGAGAGGATTCCTTTGGCTGTATCTTCTATCAGTTGCCAATAGACAACTTCATCAGGCAGGATGTCTTTAGTTCCCCGTAGGGCTTGAATAGTTCCCATCAACCTCAAAATTTACAATTTAGGATTGTCTCTAAGATAACCCACCAGGGCGCGCAGTCCAAGACAATAGCTCTGAGCGCCGAAGCCACTGATCTGTCCTATTGCAATCGGGGCAATAAAGGAATGATGACGAAAGGCTTCCCTCTGATAAATATTACTCAGGTGAACTTCTACTGTGGGAATTCTGACCGATTTGAGAGCATCAGCTATAGCCAAGCTGGTGTGAGTATAGGCACCGGCATTTATGAGAATACCCTGATGCTTTTGATAGCTATTGTGAATGGCATCAATTAACTCTCCTTCGTGATTTGACTGCTGGGTTACTATCTCCACCGAGAGAGCAATGGATTCAACCAATAACAGTGAATCCACCTCATCTAAAGTCAAGCGTCCATATATATTAGGCTCACGTAATCCCAGAAGATTCAAATTTGGTCCATGAAGAACTAAAACACTCGTCTGTACGGACACAATTTAAAAAACCGTCCCTAACGACGCCTAGGTTTATCGATGGGGATAGGTATCAGCTCGGACTCTGGCTCTGGAGATTCACCCAACAAGATTTCTATCAGCTTTTGAGCCCAATCCTTGATGTTTTCCCAAACCTTATCTAGATAGTCCATTAGACAAAAGACCCCTCTTTTGTATTTGCAGATTTATATACTTTCTATTTCTATCTTTAAATATAATAGCTTAACTTTGTAATGTTTTGTCTATCATGCGCAACTCATGTCTCGAATGAAGTACTACTTCCCTATGGGTGTCATCTTACTTTAGTAGTACTATTTTGTAGACTAATGTAACAGTGTTATACAGACAATGACTATTCTTAGTAACTCTATGTTAAATTTTTCCCAAACAATTTTTGTTTTATATTTTTGGAGATTTCTATGAACTTAAAAAAAGTAGCATTGATTGGGTCTGTTTTGATTTCAGGGATTGCTTTAGTACCAGCCAAGTCTGAGGCGGCTATATTTAATATTCCTGGGTATGGCCAGTATGATATTACCTATGTCTATACTAATTATGATGATCCAGTAATTGCAGCTCAGCCTTGGTATAGTGGTAAGATGGCGGCAGTGGACTTTGCAAATGCTGTTGGGCCTAGCTTGGGTGCTCCTAACGTACCTCCGGTTGCGCCCCCTGGTTATATATTGGGTCCTTATTTTGCTTATATTGGTCCAGATGGTGGTCAGGATATAGCCTATTACGATTTTAAAACTGGTACTGTAGTTGAATTTGATACTATTGACCCCAATAACAATAACGGTTATCGCTACCTTGCTGAAGATGTTCCAGAGCCCCAGAATATATTGGGAGCCACTACAGGACTAGCATTCTTTGGCTTAGCTTCTGCTGCCCTCAAAAGAAAGAAAGCCAGTAAATAGAGTTCAATAATTCGTTTTCTGGCTGCAAGAATTCTCTAAGTGAGCGTAAGTTAGTTTGCTTAGGGAATTTTTATTGTTCTATACCAAAAACAGCATTGAATGTCTTGATGACCTTATAGCCAGAATCAATAGACTCTAAAGGATCCTTGCGCAGTCTATGTCTTAGGCATAATACTATTACCCGGCGAATATCATCGACTGTAACCTCTGTTCTTCCTTCAAGAGCTGTGATGGCTTTTGCGGCCCTGTTGGTTACGATATCCCCCCTGAGTCCATCTACATCAAGCTGAGAACAGATCTCGGAAATCTTTACCCGTAAATCATAGTCAATTTTGACTTGCGGTAATCGCTCCTGCGCTTGTACTATCTTGCGCTTGAGATCCTCTTGCTCTTGGTTATACTGAACAAAAAACTCTTGTGGATCTTGATCAAAAGCCGATCTCTGTTCTACTATCTGCACCCTAAGCCCGGGCTCCTTGACAGTTCTAATCTCGGCATGCAGACCAAAACGATCGAGTAATTGAGGCCTTAGCTCACCTTCTTCAGGGTTACCTGAGCCTACTAGAACAAAGCGAGCCGGATGACGTATGGAAATACCTTCTCTTTCTACCGTATTCCAGCCACTGGCAGCCGAATCCAAAAGAACATCCACCAAATGATCATCGAGAAGATTGACCTCATCTACATAAAGTATGCCTCTATTAGCCTTAGCCAGTAACCCTGGTTCAAAGGACTTGACCCCTTCTGAGAGAGCCTTTTCAATGTCAATAGTTCCACAAACCCTATCTTCGGTAGCACCAAGGGGCAAATCAATCATTGTGATCTTCTTGAGAGCTATCGGTAGGACTAGATCCTCTTCATAACGCGTCTTGACAAAATCGCTCATTAAATCAGGATCGCTAGGATGCGAATTAAAAGGATCATCGGCAACTACCTCAATTTCTGGAAGTAGATCGGCAAGGGCGCGGATTGTAGTGGATTTTCCGGTGCCGCGATCGCCCATGATCATAACCCCACCAATCTTGGGATCGATCACATTGAGTAAAAGGGCCAATTTCATCTCCTCTTGGCCTACGATTGCCGTAAAGGGAAAAACTAAACGATGTGATTTGGTAGGATTTTTAAGGCTTGCTGTCATTTTAAATTGCCGAGCGTTATTTTGGTTTTTTAGGTTTTGGAGAACTGTTACCTGTTCCATCTAACTATTGTGACATGAGAAAGCAGAGACTCCAAATCAGGATCATTTCAGTTTCTCAATTGTTAGAGACATTTCAAATGGGCTGATAATATCTTAGAATTCTTATAAGCCTATTTTTGATCTTATTTATCTCTTTTATCTTCTAATATTTGTGAATTGGCAACAACTATGACCGAAAAAGTCTATTCGGATGATGGACCAAAACTCTCTCTTCTTATAATTCCCCTTGCTGCGGCGATTATCTTGATAGCCAGAGCATGGCCACTGATGCTTTTGACGCTTTCAACCCTTATATCCTGGAAGATCTACGATAAAATCCAATGGATACGACAATGCGATCGCTTCAATCCCAGTTTTAACGAGTTGATTAAGGAAAACCAAGGCTGTTTGACTGCGCTTGATTTTTCCAATAAAACTGGTTTGCGTGAAGGCTCAGCCAAAAGGTTTCTCGAGAGAAAAGCCCAAGAGTACGGAGCTATCAAAAAGAATGTTGGCACGCAGGGAACGATATATTACTTCATTACTGCTAGTGCGCTAGGCAGTATCTTTGATGACAGTGAGCAGGAAAAGGAAGAACTCCCAGTTGAAACCAATGTCTTAGTAGAATTAGCCCAGCTCAAGAAAACAGTCCCCTTGGAATATGAACAAGAGGAAATCCAAGAAACTCCCTATCTTGAGGAAAATTCTGAGGACATCGAAATCTCAGGGGACCGATTGCAACTAATACAATCTGAACTTGCCAAGCGGCTGGATATCAACTCTGCCACTATTGCTAAACGCAAACTGGAATCAGATTTCACCCAATGGAGTCAAAGCAAGGATCCCGAAGGAATTGCCTGGGTATATATTTCAGATGCCAAGATATTCGTTCCTGAAATTTCCTAAAATCCTCTATGCCTAAGGAGACCATTGTCGTCAAGATTGGCACATCCAGCCTGACTAGGCCAAACAGCGGAGAATTGGCTTTATCAACTATTGCCTCCCTAGTGGAGAGCTTGACCCAATTGCGCAGTCTTGGCTATCAGGTGGTGCTGGTTTCTTCTGGCGCAGTCGGAGTAGGATGTATGCGCCTTGAACTTAAAGAAAGGCCCAAGAAGGTTTCACTCAAGCAGGCAGTAGCAGCGGTAGGTCAAGGGCGCTTGATCAGAATTTACGATGATATCTTTGATATTCTCGGTCAGCCCATCGCTCAGGTTTTGGTTACCAGAAGAGACCTGATGGATCGCAATTCTTATATTAATATATATAATACTTTTTCTTCTTTACTTGAGCTTGGAGTTATCCCCATAGTTAACGAGAA
>CAIPYC010000041.1 GCA_903869185.1 uncultured cyanobacterium
GCCTACTGCCATCAGCCCAAAAAACCTTCTCTTAACTTGTAACTGTACTGTCTTTTTTCTCCTTCTTATCCCGAATTGACGTTATCTTAGGTTACAACATTAATTTTAAACATGCGTTCTCAGCTTGGAAGACAATCAGTCCTCAAGAATCATTAGCTGGGCTTTGGGCAGATGAGGCCGGCAAAAAAGAGCTTACAGATCTTATTGATTCTTGTAAAGTTAAAAATACGCTGATATATAGTCCTGGTGCTGTAGATCTGCTATTTCCACCGTGTCACATGCCAGCTTCCTTTTACCCAGTAACAAATGCTAACTTAAATGATCGCGACCTAGCTAGAATAAATAAACAATTTGAGGAAGCTCAACAGGTTGTGGTTTTAAATAGTTCTTATCAAGATACTACTAAAATACATAAAATAAAACAAAAATTTTCTGAATTTGAATTTGATCACAAAGACAAAATGTTTACATATTTAAGACGTAAGGATTAAGTAAGGTATTTCGGTTATTTTTAGTTCAATTAGTTCATTGCTCCCAGAGTTCCATTGGGCATGATTGTTTCTTCTAGTGAGGTTGCCATAAGATTGGTTTCACCCAAAGTTGCACCGATTAAATTGGCTCCTTTTAGGTTGGCCTTTTTTAGATTGGCTCCGTTTAGGTAGCTCAAAAGCAATCCAGCCTTAGCTAAATTAGCTTTGTAGAGATCTGCTTCTTTCAAATTGGCATGAAGTAAGTTACAGCCTGTCAAATTAGCCTTGCTCAAAACTGCATGTTCAAGATTAGCCTTGCTCAGATGGGCATTCAATAAATTTGCCCCAGTTAGGTTGGCTCCGGTTAGGTTAGTTCCTTCAAGGTTAGCTCCTTCGAGATCGGCTCCTTCAAGGTTGGCCCCTTCGAGATCAGCATTTTTCAGCTCAGCTAGTCTGAGATCGGCTTGCTTTAGGTTAGCTCCTTTTAGGTTGGCTTTATGGAGATAAGCCCTTATCATTTTTGCTTTTTTTAGAGATGCTCTGCTGAGATTGGTATCAGTGAGGATCGCCCTGGTTAGATTGGCCGCGTTAAGGTTGCATTGACTCAACATTGCGGTTGAGAGAGAAGCCCCGGTCAAGTTCGCTTTTTTGAGATTAGCTTTAAACAACTGAGCCTGTACCATACTAGAATCTATCAGGGTTGCTCTGGTAAGATCTGCTTCTCTAAGGCAAGCATGAGAGAGAATACAGCCAGTGAGATCAGCGCCTATTAAAATAGTTCTGCTCATATTTGCTCCGCTGAAAATACTCTCAATCAACAAAGCACCTATCAAATTGCTGTGCATCATTTCAGCATCAGCAAAGTTACAGTTTAAAAATTCACTCTCCTGGAGATTGCTATCTATAAACTTAGCCGATTTGAAGTTAGTTCTGTTAAAACTAATCTTGCTCAAGTCAAAGCCCGTAAAATTGATAGATTGAAAGTCACGTTCTCCATCTCTGTATCTAATTAAGGTACTGCCAAGTTGAGAAATCTCTTCCTTTTTCATATAAAGATATACAATTTTTTTGTTCTTTGCTAGCTAATTGGATAATTTTTTGGGGATGCTGAAAACTTATAAGCTACAAAAACCAATAACATATCTAATTGGCTTAAATGATACATAGCTCAATAAAATTAACTATACTGGCAGAGATAACTGCCAACCAGGTCTAGGCATTAAATTGGCAAAGTCTCTGGAGTCGGTAATCTTTACTAGTTCGACCGAATTGAGGCAATCTGCACTCTCTATCATACTTTCGGATTGAATATATATATCCATCGTAGTAGATTTAGGGCTAATTTGACAAGTCGAAAAAATTGGAAACTTGCTATTCTAGGAAATGCAAATAGGGAGAACTACCTTAACGCGAGAGCCTTGATCGATTGTACTCTTAATATCAATATATCCATCACAATAATCAAGTATACGTTTTACGATTGACAGTCCCAGCCCTAGTCCGAAGTGATCCTTATTAGGATTATGTCCTCGATAAAAGCTGTTGAATATTTTGTCCAATTCGTTTTTTTTGATACCGATTCCCGTGTCTAAAATTGTAAGTTCAAGTTTATTTAAGCTGATGCAGCAGCTAAGCGATATTTTGCCACCATCTGGAGTAAATTTAAGGCTATTATCGAGAAGATGGGACAGAACCCTTTGAAGATAATAGTTAGGACAGTGGACTTTTGGTAAACCAACGGGTAAATCGTACTCTAAGGTAATTCTCTTATCTTGTGCGATTGATTGATAGAGAGCAATAACATTAAATAAAACTAACTCTAATTCACAATTAGCCTTGGCAAAATTAGTATCTTGATAAATCCTTTTAATCTCAGCCCATTCGACTAGAGCGCTCCAAAGTATAAATTGTAATTCCCACTGTGACTGCACTATCTCAAGATAGAGCTGACGCTGTTGTAGTTTCAATGTTGTAGATTTTAGCAGGCTAAGTGCCGTCTTCATATTCGTCAGAGGTAGGCTCATCTCTTGGCTTAATTGTTGTAGAAAATCATCCTGTGCTTCGATAACTTTTTTCAGTCCGGGAATTCCGGGAATATGGTATATATCGTCCTTTATTTCTTCTAATGCCTTGGTCTGTTTGAGCAGCAAATTGGTAATTAATCCAGAGTCGCTGAATTTAGGCCAGCCTAATGAGGTTTGACCTGTTAAAACTTCCAATGTGGTTTGGTCGTTGATCGCTATGGAATCTTGCAATCTTTCTAGAAATTTCTGACAGATACCTGATTCAAAATTAAAAGTCAATTGAAATTCACCTGTCTCTTCTGTATGAGCAAAAAGCAGACCGCTGAGACGATTGGATCTCAGGACAAAAAATATTTCCTTTACTAGGGATGATTGTTTGGTTATATCCACCCAAATCGTTTTTTTGTGTAGAATTTTGCTGGGAAATTCACCATAGAGATATACTTCCTCGACATATTTTTGATGAATATATGAATCAACTAATCCAAGAAAATTGCTGGGAAATTTCAGCCAGACAGTACAAATCAACTGCTCTTGAGCTAACAATTCCAGCCAACTAGAGATAATCGCTTTTAATTTATTTGGACTAAAGGTAATAAAATTGCAATCTCGTAATACTTGTGAAATAAGAGATTCAGGCATATCAACTCTAAAAGAAAATCAAATCGTCCAGCTCACTGTAGCTAGGTAGGGCAGAATCTATAAGCTTTCCACCTCGAATAACAAGTCGATCGCTCTGGGAACGTGAGAAAAGTTCACTTAAGTAACGTGCAGAAAAAATGATCAGATCTGCAGTTGAATTTATGGTGATCATGCCCGAAGAGAGACCCATTAAGCTAGCAGGCACAGTGCTGACGCTTTTAAACCAATTGCCATAAGGCTTATCAAGATGGGCAATTTTCACCGATTGGCTCAGGACATCTAACATATCATTATCGCCAAAGCCATAAAAAGGGTCTCGACAATTGTCGCTGGCAAAGCAAACAGGAATATTGTTGGACTGAAATTCATGCACTCTGGTTATTCCGCGCCAAAATGGAGTGATTTTCTCCCTGCGATCTTGTAAATACATATTACACATGGGTAAACTGACTATTGAAATGCCAGCTTGTTTAACTAGAGAAATGATCTTGGAAACAGTCTCCTCGGTTTGTACCGATAGTGAACAACAATGTCCACAGACTACCCGTTCAAGATAATCATGTTTAAGAGCGGCCAGGGCGACTTTTTCCAAGGTTCGAGAATCAGGATCTCCATTTTCGTCAACATGGAGATCTATTTGCATGTCTCTTTCTTTAGCTATTCTAAAAAGATAATCTAATTCGTCTTCCAATTGAGAATTCATATAGACAAAACCACCTAAAATATGTCCCTTCTCATGCATATACTCAATCAACGCCAATCCCTCTGGAGATCGATAGTAATTGATACTTACTAGTGAAGTAGCTTGCAGGGTTAATCGATCTGACCAGTGATCTTTCAATTGTTCAAATATATTGAGAGTAGCCATCCCCTTTGGACCGGTGACATCTATGTGAGACCGAATTGCTTGGCTACCGTAGGCGTAACTGCATTTGAGCCCAAATTCTAGCCGACGATAGACATCATCAGGACTCCAGTAGCTTTTTCTGTCATTTATCATAGCTTCAATTGCTCGATCAAAAGTACCTGCCAGGTTAGGAGACCTTTCCCATATGTGGCCCCTGTCGAGATGAGTATGAAGGTCAACAAAACAGGGGAAAATTAATTGCTTGGACAGATCATAGCTGAGAATATCTTCGTTCAACTCTTGCGAGGATGGCTTAATATCCACAATCTTATCTTGGAAGATTTTTATATTAACTTGAGTGATCTCTTGTGCTTCTGATGACAATCCTAAAAAGCAAGTTGGTATATGCGCATTTCTTAGATAGTATATAGAAGGATTGGAGCTTAGAAATTCTTTCAGGTTTGCAGGCATAAAATATTAGCCGATTCTGTTACTTACTATTATCGGGATCTCTATGTCCAGCTCACTTAGGATAAAACAAGATTTTGATCTTGAACCAACTTGAGGGATTCTCCGGGGCTAAGCTGGATTACTTGTTCTCCTGGAGAACTTCGATCAAGGAGAGGAATTTCGCTATTAGGCAATGTGAAAGTGCGATTCAAGCTTGTTTGAAATAGTATCTTTCCAGATGCTCTCAGCATTGCCACGAGCTGATCATTTTTTTCCTGAAATGGCAGCCCTATCATTCCAGTTTCACCAAATTTGCAAATACGTAGTGGAGAAAGAGATAATTGTTTTAGGAAACCCTGTTGAGAAACCAGTAAGACTTTTTCATCCGGATTGAGTGTTAGGCAACCAACAATCTGTTCATTTTTGGAAAGAGAGAGAGCCTGGATACCCTGAGCAGTTCTACCTGTAGATGGCATGGTTTCCAAGGACATGCCAAGATTAAGGATTCTGCCCCGACTGGTGGCTATAAGTAATAAATTTCCACTTTGATGGTAGGCAACCTGGGCAAGTAATTCTCCTTCTTTGAGTTTCATCAAGCTTATTGCACGAGATGAACCTATTGATTCTAAAGCCTTGAGAGGCATGCGCTTGAGTTTGCCAATGCTACTGAGCAAGATTATATCCAGATTGGCAAGATCTTCTGGCAGGAAAAGATGGGAAATGATTTTCTCATTCTGGCAACTCTTAGGAAGCAGAGAGTTGAGTGTTTTCGATTTGAGCGAACGTGGCTCCAAGATGGAGGCAAAGGCCTTGCCACTTTCAGTAATCAGATAAAGTACTGCTTGTTTATCAGTTGGAATATTCCAGCTGCAAAGCAAAGACTCCCTAAATGCTGCGGAGAATTTATTTACATTGTGCCAAGTCAACTTCTCATTCACATCCAGACTAAGCAATACAGCCTGAGAGGATGAAGTGTCAATAGTGGGTAAAGAAGGTTGTTCTATCATATTCTCAACAAGTCGGGTTCTCCTAGCATCGCCGAATTGTTTTTTTAGTCCTCTGAGCTCTTTTTTAAGGCTTTTGAGCAGTTCATGTCGCTGGGTAAGCAATGTCTCTAAATGCTCAATCTCGCCTTGGAGATCGTGGCTTTGGGAATGTAATTTCTCACGCTCTAGTCCAGTTAGACGCCTTAGTGGCATAGCTAGAACCGAATCTGCCTGAGAGGATGTTAGAGACAGTTCCAATTGCAGTCGACTACTGGCAGTAGTGCCATCTGGAGAGCTAGTAAGGATCGCAATGACAGTTTGTAAATTTTCTAAAGCCAAGATCAGTCCATTGATCAAATGAAGGCTTTGCTGTGATTGTTCTAATGCGTAACTATATTTCTTTCTTAGGGTCTCTTCCCTGAATTTGAGAAATTCATTTAGGAGAGTCTTGAGAGAAACCTGAAGAGGTTTATAATCAACCAACGCCAGAAATATCGCACCGAAATTACTCTCTAGGGATGTTTGCTGATAGAGTGACTGGAGAATATGCGCGCGATCGGTGTCTTTTTTTAATTCAATTACAACCCGCATTCCTTGGCGATCGCTCTCATCGCGCAGATCGGCAATACCTTCAATCCTGTTTTGATTTACCAAGTCGGCTATTTTTTCAATCCAAGCGGATTTGTTAACCTGAAAAGGTAATTCGGTAACGACAATAGCTGTTCTTTCTCTAGGCCGCCTACCTTCGACTATAATCTGTTCGAACTTAGTAACACCTCGGACAGTAATACTTCCTCTTCCGTTGGTATAGGCATCCTTGATTCCAGATATATCCCTAATTTCTCCACCAGTGGGAAAGTCAGGACCTGGAATTATTTTTTGGAGTTGCTCATCGCTGAGGTCGGGATTATCAATTAAGGAAATCAAACCATCAACTATTTCCGCTAGATTGTGTGGAGGAATATTGGTAGCCATACCCACTGCAATTCCAGAACAGCCATTGAGCAGCAGAATTGGTAGCTGAGCAGGTAAAACCACCGGCTCTTGATGGGAGTTGTCGAAGTTGTTGGTAAATTCGACTACTGCCTCGGAAATCCCGTCCAATAGACAATTATAGCCGAGAGATGAAAGCCTGGTTTCGGTGTAACGCATGGCAGCTGGAGGATCATCATCTACTGAACCAAAGTTTCCATGTCCTGCTAAAAGAGGGTAACGACTGGAAAAAATCTGTACCATACGAACCAGCGCGTCATAAACCGATTGATCCCCATGTGGATGATACTTACCCAAAACATCCCCGACTACGCGGGCACATTTACGATATGGCCTATCCGGTGTTAGTCCGAGTTCATACATGGCATATAAAATACGTCTATGCACTGGTTTGAGCCCATCTCTAATATCCGGTAGAGCCCTACCGACAATCACACTCATCGCATACTCTAGATAGGAACGTTCCATTTCTAGATGGAGTTCTGTTGGAATGATATGTCCTTCATCCAGGAGATTGAGCTGTTTTGCCATGATTAACCTATCTGCTAAAAACTATGCCATTGTTTTATATATACATGATCTCCGTCCAATCCTATTGCTATGAGCACCGTATTGATTGTAGAAGATGACCCGTTAAACTTCCGGGTATTTGTCAAAATCCTAACCAAAGTCGCTCAGCTAAAGGTAAGGGGAACTGAAGATGTCGATGAGATAATCCAAATGGTAAACCAGAAAGATGTTGATATCATTTTGATGGATGTGTCCCTTTCCAATAGCTTCTACCAGGGATGTGCTGTTGATGGGGTCAGGATTGCCCAGATTCTCAAATCAAATCCGCAAACTGCTTGGATTCCCATTTTACTGGTTACAGCCCACGCTATGGAAGGTAATGCTGAACATCTTCTGCAAAAAAGCCTGGCCGATGGATACATTTCTAAGCCTATTATGAACTATCAGAATTTTGTGGAAAAGATTTTACAAACTATGGAGAAGTAGTGGTTTTAATCTTCTTATGCGATGATTTAACGACATTCTGAATATCTGGTGTATTTAGCAGGATCTCGGTATCATGTATTAGATTTTTCCCCCAAAGGTTCTCTTTAAGAAAATTCAAGTCAGCATATTGAGGATCGAGTGAAATTGCATCTTTAGCTTTAGTGTAGGCAACTTCTTTTTGTCCCTGCTGATACAATGCTACGGCCAATGCCAGTTGGGGCTCAGCCTGTTTATTATCTATAGAAATAACCTGTTGCCATATTTTAATAGCTCCAAGGATATCACCCTGTTCGTAGTGAATGAGTCCTATGTTATTCATTGCTGGCCAGAATTTCTTATCTACACTCACTGCTTTCTGATAAGCAGCAACGGCTTCTGGAAGTTGATCCAACTTGAATTTTATATTGCCCAAATCAAAAAGTGCCTCAGCAGAGTTGGGCTGAATTTTAAGTCCTTTCTCCAAATTAGCTTCAGCGTTGGTGTAATCTCCTTTTTGAAAATAGATCCTGCCCAGAAGAAAATAGTTTTGCGCGTTCTTAGGCTCGAGAGAAACAGCCTTTTGCAGTGCAACCAAGCTTTTGTCATACTGACTCTGACGGACATAGAGTAGTGCCAATATACTCCAGGTTTCATAGCGATTTGGAGCTAGTTGGGTAGCCAAAAGTGCCATAGAAGTGGCAGAAGAGACTGTAGCACTATCGTCGAGCCGGTATCTTAAGAGGTATTGAACCTGTTGAGCCAGATCGATTCCCTTTTCTTCAAATTGATCTACTTTAACTTCTGGCGTATAAGGAAGAAGCGCCTGAGAAAATCCTGGTTTAGTAATCGACCAGATGCCTATTCCCAATAGTAATGAAAATACCCAACGATACTTTGACACAATTTTTAATGACTTATAATTTTATCTTTAACTCTGGTTCATTCTAGCATGCACTCTTGAGCAAACTTAATGATTGCAGCTTGTTCTCGTATAATAATCCCTATAAATCGGACCGATGAGAGACATCGACTATGTCTTCTAATAACAACAAACAGGACAACAAGAGCAAAGAGAAGGGATTTCAGGAATGGCCCAGTGATCGTTTCTTAGAAAGTGCCGCTGGGATCATTGTTGGTCTGGGAGTGATTTTGTTGGCTTTATTGTTGATGCAAATATTTTGGCCTGAAAATAATCAATCTAAAGAGCAAATTCAGGAAATTACTGCCATTATTGAGACCTTAGGACTGTTTGCTGGTAGTATCATATTATTTTTAAATTTCAGAGTATCTAATAGGAAAGTTGAGCTTACTGAATCTACAATACTTACAGAACTTTTTGGCAAAGCATTAGAGCAATTGGGATCTGACAAAATAGAGTCCCGTCTGGGGGGAATCTTTTCTCTCGAGAGAATTGCCAAAGATTCTCCTGATGACTGTAGGTCAGTTTTACAGCTATTGGCAGCATTCGTTCGAGAATACTCTAAAGAACCTGGAAAAGATGGAAAGATAAGGATTGATGTCCAAGAAGCTCTTACTGTCATTGGCAGATACAATGAAGCCAAAGATAATACACTCATTCATAGACTCGATCTAAGTCGGGCTGACCTCACCCTAGCCAACCTAGAGGGAGCCAATCTTGGTAAGGTCAACCTTTATCGAGCTAATCTCACCCTAGTTAACTTAGAGGGAGCCAACCTTCAAGGAGCCAACCTCAACAAAGCCAACTTGGAAGGAGCTAACCTAGAAGGAGCTAACCTCATTGGATCTGAACTAATGGGAGCTAACCTCATGGCAGCTAGTCTCTCTAAAGCCAACTTCAAGGAAGCCAACCTTTACAAGGTTCAAAACCTACCTCACTTACAGATAAAATTAGCTTGTAATTGGGATGAGGCAATATATACAGAAGCTCAGTGGAATATAGAAAAACAAATCTGGGTGATTGCCGATGCAAGTGAAAACGAAAGCAAAATAGAACAAATCAAGCAAGATAATGATTGAGCCTATTAATTCTCCTGTTCTAGTGGCTTTAAGATAGAGATATCTGTAGAAGAGCGACCATGGAGATGCTGGGAAAGGAAAGCCTCCATCACACGGTAGAAATCAAACTGGTTTTCCTGGTTGCGAAAGCCATGTCCTTCATTGTCTTTAACCATATAGGGAACCGCTATATGACGCTGGCGTAGCGCTTGGACAATCTGATCTGATTCGGCTTTTTTCACCCTAGGATCATTGGCACCTTGGACAACCAGTAAAGGTACCTTAATCGCATCAGCAAAGAAAAAAGGAGAGATCGATTCAACAAAATCTTTTTCGGTATCAGGATTGCCAATTTGCTCGTACATAACCTGTCTGATTGGTTCCCAATAGGGAGGAATTGAGGTAAAGAGAGTAAACAGGTTAGAAGGGCCTACATAGCTGATACCTGCTGTATAGAGATCTGGTGTGAAGGCTAATCCGGCTAATGTGGCATAACCACCATAAGATCCACCATAAATTGCAATACGTTGAGGATCTGCAATACCTTCTTGAATGAGCCATTGGACTCCATCAGTAATATCATGCTGCATAGTTCCTCTCCCCCATTGCTTGAATCCCGCTTCCCAGAAGTCACGTCCATAGGTTAAAGAACCACGAAAGTTCATTTGCAAAACTCCATAACCACGATTTGCCAAGAATTGTACGCTTGGGTTATAACCCCAAAGATCTCTGGCCCATGGACCGCCGTGAGGATTGACCACAATTGGTAAAAGTTTGGGATCAACTCCAACTGGAAGAGTTAGATAGCCATGTATGGTTCTGCCATCACGACTTTGATATTGAATTGGCTGCATGCTGGCCATATGTTCACTGTTGAGCCAGGGAGTGAAATCCGCCAGTTTACTCAACTGACCTGAGGTTTTGTCGTATAAATACTGAGTTCCAGAGCAGCGATCACTGGTGATTTTCACCAGAACGCGACTTTCATCTTTACTGCTGTCAGTAATGAACACTTCATAATCAGGAAATTGAGATTCTAAAAACTGTTGAATCTTCAGTCGCTCACTATCAAAAAAGCTGAATCTGACTTTATCAGTAACAAAGACGGCACCCTCAATGACCTCTCTATACTTGGAAAGAAGTACGCCACTTATATCAGATTGCTCTTGTTGGGCCAGGATCTTAACTTCTTGGATAGTTTGAGGATCAAATTCAACCAAAGCTTTTTTATCACGTCCCAGATTGGAAAGAGCCAGTAGGTTTTGATTATCAAAAGTAAAAGACCTTGGCGAGAATTCGCTACGAAAATCAGTTTCTAAAATTGCTTTAAATTCATCTTGCTCCGTTTGACGGTAAAGTAAAGTACTTTTTAAGCCATCACTGCTACCTGCTACCCGGAGTTTTCCCTGATGATCAGTCAACCAATAGGTGATATTGCCTGGATTTTCAGCGATCAATTCCAATTTTCCCGAATCAATATAGAGACGATAGACATCAAATACCGAGGCATCTCTTTTATTCATGGCAACGAGCATTTGGTTATCGATTTCTTCTAGATCATCAATCACCTCTACTCTGACTTCAGCAAATGGAGTGAGCTCTTTAACTTCCTTGCCAGTTCTATCTACTTTGAAAAGATGGAAATTTTCATCTCCTCCCTTATCACGACTGAAAATGAGCGTATCTTCTCCTTTCCAAAAAAAACCCGCTATGTCACGATCTTCAACTTGGGTGACTCTGACGACTTCACTTTGTCCAATAGTCTGCACGTGGATATTGAGACGAGATTGCCAGGGAGCTAACCATGCTAACTGTTTTCCATCTGGGGAAATACTAAAGCTGCTTTTTTCTGGCTTACGAAAAAACTCTTCAATAGGGATCAAGGGAATATTCATATTATTGTGGTTTTATCGGCTTTAATTTTTATAGGTATTCTCTTAGAAATCCCTCTAACTGCGTAATATTTAGTCGAGGAGAAGTTCTAGGCAGTTGAATATGCTCATCTTCTTTGCTTAAATACAGAACAGGCACTTCATACTGATAGGCATCCAGCCATTCTTTATTTTGGACTATATCACGCACCTCAAGGGTCAAATCAATGCTTTCAATTTTTTCTAGCTTTTCTAGTAAACCTTCACATAGATGGCAGCCAGCTTTACTATAAAGAATTAAATACATAGGACTATGTAGAACCAAGGGAACGTTTTTGTAGAAACTGGCTAATAGAAATACGATCAATCAATCCCAAAATCTCTTCATTCTCGGATACAACCAGTAATTCATTGGACATCTTTTGATCCATCATACTAAGAACCTCAAGCAAAGGGGTTTTAGCTTGGACTACGAGAATATCCTCAATCTTCTCCTGTATTTGAGAAAGCGGGGTCTGACTCCAGAGCGAAGTAGGTACGTTCTTGAGATTTTCTATCGTCAGAATTCCACTGAGCTTTCCTTGATTATCTGTGAGAAGAAATCTCTTCCAGGGTTTTTGTCCGATCACATAATTATTGGCAAATTCTCTTAAATTCAAATCTTGCGGAGCAATGGGCGCCTTTTCAATCATTACATCACCAGCAGAAATATTTTCCAATTGTTGCTGAATTTGTCCAGATTGAGCTGCCATATTAGCATTTTGCAATAAAAACAGACCAATAAAAAATGTCCAAATTCCCCCGAAATGCAATATTTTTAAGATGCCCAATAAGCCAAGCCCGATGGCTATAAATCCAAAAAACTGACCAAATCGACTGGCTATTAAAATTCCCTTATTGGGGTTACCTGTTATTTTCCAGACAATTGCCTTGAGAATATTTCCACCATCAAGAGGCAATCCAGGAATGAGGTTGAATAGACCCAAAACCAGGTTGAGGCTGGCCAAGATTTCTACGACTAAACGCAAAGGAAGGCTCAGAGGCAGCGCATTATTTAATAAAGTCAAGATTCCAAACAGACAAAAACTTACAGCAGGCCCAGCAATAGCCACCAGAAAAGCATCCAACGGACTCTTTGATTCTTTTTCTAAAACTGCTAAGCCACCAAAAAGAAACAAGGTTATAGATTTAACCTTGATCCCTTGACTCATGGCTACCAAGCTGTGACCCAATTCATGAGCCAATACAGATACAAAAAGCAACAATGCTGTCGCCAGCCCCAATAGCCAGGGAAGTAAGACAGGGGAACTAATTATCTCTGTAAACTGGTAACCATAATCAAACGTAACCAAAGCCAGAACAACTATCCAGGAAGGATTAATATAAAAAGGAATACCAAAGAGACTTCCGATTTTAATGTTGCCATTCATCGATTTCTATTTCACAACACTAGAGATTGAATTGTAACTGCTTTATCTAATATGGGTCGCCTGGGATTCGGACCCAGGACCAATCGGTTAAAAGCCGAGTGCTCTACCGCTGAGCTAGCGACCCTTTTAATGCACAGCTATTTATCTTATCATTATTTTTAGGCAAAAGCAAGAACCTAGCCAAAAATAATAAACTTTTTTCGTATACTAAACAAATAAGATCATTATCTTTGTAATTTATAGGAACTTTTTAGGGGGAATTTCGTCCTCTATAAAGTTCGAACTGGCTCAGCACCAGAATCCTCACCAAATAATTAAAATGGTTAAATCGATATCTACAGTCTGGACTGGACAAAAAAACGAAACAATCTCATCGGCTGCGCAACTAGAAAAGCTGCCCAGTTATGATCTCATATTGCTCTGCCAGTCCAACAATGAGCCAAATAGGGCTGCTTTTGCGGAATTATTAAGGCGCTATCAATTTCATTTGGATCGTATACTTTATCATTTGGCCCCTGACTGGCAGGATCGTTCGGATTTGGCGCAAGAGGTGTGGATCAGGGTCTATCGCAATATTAAAAAACTTAATGAGCCAAATCGTTTCCGTTGTTGGTTAAACAGGATAGCCACTAATCTTTTTTATGACGAACTACGCAAGCGCAAGCGCACCAGCAATCCCATTTCCCTAGATGCACCCAGACAAATAACCGATGGAGAAATAGACTGGGATATTGTTTCTGATTATCCTAATCCTGAAGATAGTCTCTGCACAGAAGAATTTTATGAAAAGCTTCGCGAAGCAATTGCCCAGCTCCCAGAGGCTTTTCGTACTACTATAATACTGCGAGAACTACAAGAAATGCCCTATGAAGAGATATCGCAAATCACCGGTGTTACACTGGGTACGGTCAAGTCTCGCATCAATAGGGCAAGAGCAAAATTACAATCTGTTTTGGAATCTTATTCTGATAGTCTTTAAATTTTTAGTGAGGAATTACTGTATCGCAACCAAAATAAATACATCAATTTAAGGAAGAAAGAAAATGAAAGCCAATTTTCCCAATAAAGAAACAAGATCTTCCTCTTTAGGGAGGCACATTGAACTTCTTAGCGCATACATTGACAATCGAGCAACACCGGCAGAACGCAAACAGGTTCAGCAATTGCTTGACAGTGACTATGAGTTCAAAAAAACTTTTATACAGTTATCACAATTAGCTCAGCGTATCAAGAATATCCCCATTCCTGCATCCTCTTGCAGTGAAGATATCTCCTCTAAAGTATTTGCCAAAATTGATGGACAAAGGCAGATCAAGCAAATTGGAATATCTATCTCTCTGGGCTTTCTAGCAATCTTGAGTTTTATATTTTGCCTTCCTAAATACTTCCTGTCCCAAGATTCCTTGCAATTGCGGGATCGTGATTCGCTGGCTATTGCCCTTAATCATCCCATTATCAGATTGCCTCAGGCTTCATTGAGATAACCTAAAGAGAGTGTCAAAAATGAATTCATGGTAGAAAAAAATGATTAGTCAATCCACTGAATATCAAGGGCAGTTTGGTTCTTTTACTGTAACTCGCAACGACAGGGTGGGGGTAATCCTCTATCGGTTTGGTCTTGGGGTTATGGCAACTTGCTTGAGTCTTTCCACTGTACTAGCATTAAAATATCAAGAACCATCTGATATTGGACTTACTTGTCTTTATTATTTGTTTATTTCAGGTTTGGGGTTGAGTCTTTCCCAGATCCACATTTATCTAGTTCCCTTACACCGCGCCCTCAAATTATCTTGGTTATTAGGTACTATAGCTAGTTTGGTTTTGACTTTTAAAGTAGCTGTTCCTATAGTTAGGTATGTCTATGAAAATCCATTATCACTCTTGTTTGTCGGTTTTGTCTTCGTTGCCTTAACCGGGATTTACTTTAAAGAGGCTTTTTGTTTCAACCGTTTGGAAAGTAAGTTTCTGACTCCACTTGTTCCTTTTTTGCTACTTGGACACATGGCTGGAATTTTCTCCATTGCGGCAGAAAGGATCTTGCTACTGCTCTGGTGTGTTTTATTTTTAATTTTTATCTTGCGTAAAATAGGCCAGCCCCTAGATAGCGATCTTGGCGATCTTTCGGTCTTTGCTTATCTGTATCAACAAAAGGGCTGATTTTTTTTCGATTGGGTTTATGTCATCTACATCACTGGGTTGCTTGATTCTTTCTGGACTATACCTTCTCTCATTTAGCGCTAAAGCAGAAGCTCTCCCTGGGCAGGGCAGTAATATTGCAATCAATGATAAAGTCGAAGAAGTTTCTTGGCGTCAATGGCAACAGGATAATCAAATCCATACTGCCATCAGTGATCCTGGACTAGAGAAGGTTTTGGGTATAGAGACCCTTAGCAACGACAGCTATGGACTCCAAAGAGTTCAATGGTTCTCTTTAAATAAGCAGTTTCCCGTCAGTTTTGAATATCCCTATCGTTATCTTGATGTCACTGAATTACTCAAGGCAGGTAACCTGGAGGCTCAAATAGTGGGAGATAGGTTGTTACTGAGAACTCCGTTAGCCAAAATCAATGCGCTAGAGAATAAAGGTAATACCTTAACTCTATATTTGGATCGACTAGTATTTTGGCAGATCGATCAGGCAACTGTAAGATTAAGAGCCTTGCCGATATCGTCTATTTCCAATAATGGCCTTTTCAACATAAAGACTTACCAAGAGATCTCTCAAGTTCATGTAAATTTGCCGGCAGGCTATCACCTTAGCGTCAAAGGAGAGACTGGTTCTACCGGCTATAAGCTGATCATTGAGATGCGACCTGATGCAATGATTGCCAAAACCATCAAGTGGCAACCTGGAATCACCCTGTATCGAGACTATATCAAAACTGTAACTGGAGATTCATTTGCGATAACCTATCTGGAAATAGATCCTAAAATCTTTATAGCAAAACCTATTTTCAGCAATTCATCAAAAATAATCGGACTGGATAGATTGGGCAAAATAAGCCAAAAACAAATGGCTATAGCCGGGATCAATGGAGGTTTTTTTGATCGCATAAGTCGTCAGCCTCTCGGGGCAATCAAAAGAAATGGAATTTGGTTTTCTAGTCCCATTCTCAATCGCGGCGCTGTTGCTTGGGACGAAAATGGTAATTTTAAATTTGGGCGGCCCGACTGGCAAGCAAATATCTCTAGCAATGGAGGAATCCAAATCCCTCTTGTCTCGCTCAACAGTGGATACCCTCTGCCTGGCATTTCGCTCTATACCCCTGCCTGGGATGATAGCTACAAACCCAGTACTGAAAAGGAAATTGTTTTTTTAGTAAAAAATGACCAGATTCAGGAAAAAATCACAGTGAGTCCTAATAGTTCTTCAGTTCTAATCCCACAAGATGGCTACCTAGTTGTCCAAAGAGATTTAAGCCAATCCCCCCTAAAGATAGGTTCATTTTTGCAGATTAATGAGCAGTCCCAAGACTTTGCAAATTTCCCCAATATTTTAGGGGCAGGGCCACTATTGCTTAAAAATGGAAATATTGTTCTCGATGCTCAATTAGAAAGCTTCAAATCACCTTTTCAAAAACAAAATGCATCTAGAAGCGGAATTGGTATCACTAACAAAGGAACGATTTTATTGATTGCTGTTCATGAACGAATATATGGCAACGGGCCTAGCTTGGCAGAATTTGCCCAGTTGATGAAACAACTAGATGTGATAGACGGGCTCAATTTAGATGGCGGTAGTTCAACCAGTCTTTATCTTGGCGGACAGACCATTGATCAACCCCTGACACCTCCATCTAAGGTCAATAACATTCTAAACTTTTTTAAAAAGTAATTTATATTTTGGACCTACGTACAGGACAAAAATTGAAGACAGAGATATAGCTGAAGTCGGACCTTACAAAGAGGTAAGATAGAAGAATGCCCAAAACTTATGGTTACGACTTACGGACAAAAGTAATAGAGTCAATTGAAATAGATGGTCTAA